>JAGKXA010000004.1 GCA_021151615.1 Cellvibrionaceae bacterium
CAGCTACACGCTCATAACGGGAGTATTTCAGTGAGTGACAACCCATGCAGTAGTTGGTGAAGTACTTGGCGCCACGCTGCAATGACTCTTTGTCATTCAAGTCAGCTTCAATATGATCACAGGGAATAGCACCGCAATTGAAAGCACCTTCAGACGCAACCGCTTTAATGGGCACAACCGCCAGAATCACAAACAGGATAAAACCGGCCGCAACCAATAAACCCGGCAAACCTTTGGCTTGGGTGCGGGTTGGCTCAACCAGATCTTTATCGCGTGCCGCCAACAAGGGCAGAACCGCGAAGATAGCAGCCAACAGGAAGCAGAACGCGATCAACAGAGCAGGCACATCACCGCCGATGTAAACAGCACCCATCCAGGCAAAGATCACCGCAAAAGCGCCACTCAATACCCAGGAGGTTTTGGATTTGGCCTTCTCGGGGCTGGTGGTAGTCCATACCGGCATAGTTACGAAGTAGGCGAAATAGAACGCAGTGGCAATTTGTGACAGCAGTGTTCTACCTTCAGTCGGTGCTTTAACACCCAAATAACCGAGCACAACGAACATGGAGGCAAATGCAATCAGCGCGATGCGCGGGATATGGCCACGGTAGCGCATGGATTTAACTTTGCTGCGATCCAACCAGGGCAAAACAAACAGAATGGCAATCGCTGCCGCCATAGCCACGAAACCAAGGAACTTGGCAGTAAGAACCATTGGACCCAACTCGATTTGCATGGTCACTGCGCGCAGTACCGCATAGAAAGGAGTGAAGTACCATACCGGTGCGATATGTGTTGGTGTTTTCAGATTATTAGCTTCTTCGAAGTTGGCGTATTCCAGGAAGAAACCACCCATCTCCGGCATAAAGAACATAATGAAACAGAAGGCAAACAGGAATACCGTAATACCAACAAGATCGTGCACGGTGTAGAAAGGATGGAATGGAACGCCATCGCGCGGAATGCCGTTTTCATCTTTGTTCTTTTTGATCTCAACACCATCGGGGTTATTTGAACCCACTTCGTGCAGCGCCAAAATGTGCATTACCACCAAGGCCAAGAGCACAATGGGCAAAGCCACTACGTGCAAGGCAAAGAAACGGTTCAAGGTAATACCGGAAATGAGGTAGTCACCGCGAATCCACTGCACCAGATCCTCACCAATACCAGGAATAGCACCGAACAGGGAAACAATTACCTGTGCCCCCCAGTAGGACATCTGACCCCAGGGCAATACATAACCCATAAAGGCTTCCGCCATGAGCACCAGATAGATGGTCATACCAAAGATCCACACCAGTTCGCGTGGAGCCTTGTATGAGCCATACATCATGCCGCGGAACATATGCAGGTAAACAACGATGAAGAATGCAGAAGCACCAGTGGAGTGCATATAGCGCAGCAACCAACCGAAATCCACATCGCGCATAATGTATTCAACAGACGCGAAAGCACCTTCTGCTGAAGGGTTGTAGCTCATGGTCAACCAGATACCGGTAACCAATTGGTTTACCAATACCAGCAGCGAAAGCACACCAAAGAAATACCAGAAGTTAAAGTTCTTGGGTGCGTAATACTTACCCATGTGGGTATCCCAGGCACGCTGTACCGGAAGACGCTTGTCAACCCACTGCCACAATCCAACTAACCAATTCATCTTAAGCCCCTTGATCTTCGCCAATCACAACTACAGCATCACTCTCATAACGATGAGGAGGAACTTCCAGGTTCAGTGGAGCAGGAACACCGGTGTAAACGCGGCCTGCCAAATCGTATTTGGAACCATGGCATGGGCAAAAGAAACCACCCTGCCATTTTTCACCACCCAGATCCGCCGCGTGAACATCCGGGCGATACATAGGCGCGCAACCCAGGTGGGTACAAACTCCCAACAGGATTGCAAATTCTTTATTAATAGCGCGCTCCGCATTTTTTGCATACTCAGGCTGCTGCGGCTCGTCAGAGTTTGCATCCAGCAAAACCCCCAACTCTTCCACTTTTTTAAGGCTATCCAGCGCTGCCTGGGTACGGCGCACAACAAACACAGGCTTACCGCGCCACTCAACGGTGACCATAGCGCCCGGTTCTACCTTGCTCAGATTGTATTTAACAGGAGCACCGGCAGCTTTCGCTTTGGCACTCGGGTTCCATGAACCCACGAACGGAACTGCGGCACCAACCACTCCGACCGCACCCACTGCACAAGTGGCTCCGATCAATACGCGACGGCGCGTTTTGTTTACTGCGTCATTACTCATGACGAATTTCTCCCCTAACAGCTAACGGCTAGCAAATCGCCTAAATCGCGCTGCGACTTCGCAAAAACTCTGATACCAAGTCCGACGACAAAGGATTATTGGGTGACTCAAGAAAAGGCGGGCAATCTTAATGAATTCACACACGGCTTACAAGAATAACCACACACAAACAGTGGGTTATTGGCCCGCAATTTTAGACGTAAAAAAACGCCCAAGCCAGAAAAGACTTGGGCGTAACACAATACTCCCTAAGACTACTGCGGGGAAATGCCCCTTAACTTGTCATAAATCAATAAATTGCCTGCAATTTATCTTCTGGATTGAGCAAAAAGCCAGTCCCACAATGCATCTTTAGCAAAAGTTTTATCCCACGAATTGTGCCCACCCTTTGCGTACAGCGTAAAGTTAAAAACCCCTCCTGCATAATCGCTCCCTGACACCCATGGCCCCAGACCCGTTGCCGGACTATAACTAATGGTGTAGTCATTAATCGGTGGTTTAGCAGCAGGATAAAGCTCCCACACATCCTTGCCGGCAAATTGATTCACTGTAGGCAAAACCGATAACGAAAACAAAACCGTATCATCGTCATAATTGTGGAACAACCAAATAGGCATGTCGCGCAACAAGTAGGCATTGGTGAAATACTCATAAAGCCCATTACAAACCGGCGCTATAGCAGCAATCTTCTGCGGATTGGTTGCAGCATAATAAAAAGTACCCGCCCCCCCCATACTTGCTCCCACAACATAAATCCGCCGCTCATCAATCCGATATGTTTTCTGAAGATACGCAACCATATCGTTGAGCGCCTCCGGGTTCCACCAACCCAATTTCTCCCCCCTAAATACAGCTCTATCAATATGTGGTATTTCAGGATGAACCACAAAAGCATCCTTGAGATGGGGATTTAACCTATCCCTCGCCGTTGGATCAAGCTTGCCCGAATCCAGCAAAAAACTATTAAATACACCCGTAGGCAAAGGATAGGTTGTTAATTTGGGGCGCACTTCCTTATAACCATTATCACCATGAAGCACGATGACTAACGGGTAATTCATTTCTGTTTTTTGCTGATAGCTGACGGGTACATACAGGAAAAAATTAAACCCATTCGGGTATCCCGTAACTTCATAAAACCAATCATCAAAAATAGCCTGCTTTGAATAACCAAGCTCGGCAAAACTGGATTGGGATGAACTGGATAGACTGGAGACAGGAGGGACTGAACTTCGTGAGAAACTGGATTGTTCCGAACTCCTTTGAACCGAACTCGACCACACCGAGCTTGATTGAAATGAGCTTGATTTAATAAATGAATCAACAGAACTAAATGTCGTCTTGGTTGATGTACCACCGCCCCCACCACCACAGGCTGATAAAAAAACAACCACAAACAAGAATATCGACCACAAACCGTGCCGCGCCTTAATCATTATTCCCTCCTCGTTATCATCAAATATACAGGGTAACCCCTAAGCCTCAATTATTCTAAATACCGCTTTAATATTACATATACAAAAACGCCCAAGCCGTTTCCCGACTTGGGCGCTTCTTTTAGCCAGCCAGTAAATACCTGGCTGAAGCAAATCATTAACGCTTGGAGAATTGTGGCTTCTTACGTGCTTTACGCAAGCCAACTTTCTTACGCTCAACCTCACGAGAATCGCGGGTTACGTAGCCAGCTTTACGCAGGTCGCTACGCAGGCTCTCATCGTACTCCATCAGAGCACGAGTCAAACCATGACGAATTGCGCCAGCTTGACCAAAGCTACCGCCACCAGAGACAGTAACATTTACGTCAAATTTTTCTACCAGGCCAACCAGCTCAAGCGGTTGACGAACAACCATGCGCGCCACTGGACGACCAAAGTACTCATCCAGAGGACGATCATTTACAGTAATAGTGCCAGTACCGGCAGTGATGAACACGCGCGCGGTAGAGGTCTTGCGACGGCCTGTGCCGTAAAATTGTGCAGACATGTCGACTCCCCTTAGATGCTCAGTTCTTTAGGCTGTTGAGCAGCATGTGGATGCTCATTGCCTGCATAAACTTTCAGTTTCTTGAACATAGCGCGACCCAGTGGACCTTTTGGCAGCATGCCTTTAACGGCGATCTGGATGGTGCGCTCCGGAGCTTTTTCCATCAATTTTTCGAAAGTGGTAGATTTGATACCGCCCACGAAGTTGGTGTGATGGTAGTAAACTTTGTCAGTTGCTTTACGGCCAGTTACACGCACTTGAGACGCATTGATCACAACGATGTAGTCACCGGTATCAACGTGTGGAGTGAATTCTGGCTTGTGCTTGCCACGCAGGCGCGAGGCGATTTCCGCAGATAAACGGCCGAGAGTTTTACCCGCCGCATCCACGATGAACCAGTCATGTACGACAGATTCAGGTTTGGCAATATAGGTCTTCATGTTATTCCTGCCTAAATTGGATGTGGAACTGATTTAAATGAATCAAACAACCCTGAAATCAGGGAGGCGGCATACTACACATCCAGAGGGCAGATTTCAACCAGAAAATAGCTTCCACAAACGCAGGGACTACTCTGGGCGGTGCGGGCGAGCCAGGTATTCGTGGCTCTGCATCTCCAGCAAGCGACTCACGGTCCGCTGAAACTCAAAATCCAGCTTGCCGGTTGAATACAGCTCTGCGAGCGGGCGCTCGGCAGAAATAACCAGTTTCACCTGGCGATCATAAAACTCATCCACAAGGTTTACGAAACGGCGCGCCTGGTCATCCTTGGCGCGCCCCAACCCCGGAACATTGCTCAAAATTACCGTGTGATACTCACGCGCCAACTCAATGTAATCATTCTGCGAGCGAGGGCCATCGCAGATATCAACAAAATCAAACCAGATAATTCCCTCAGAGATATAACGGGACTGAATCAATCGCCCCTCAACCTCAACCTCCAATTGCTCACGCACCTCGGCGCCAGCTTGCACCAGGCTTCTAAAACTGCACATTAAACTTTCATCAGCTGCCGCATCCAGCGGGTGATGGTACAACTCCGCCTGCTCCAGCGCACGCAAGCGATAATCTACGCCGCCATCAACATTCACCACTAAAGTATGCTTGTTGAGCAAATCAATAGCAGGCAAAAAACGCGCTCGCTGCAAACCATCCTTATAGAGATCATCAGGAACAATATTGGAGGTCGCCACCAGAGTGACGCCGCGTGCAAACAACTCCTCCATCAAGGTGCCAAGAATCATGGCATCGGTGATATCCGATACAAAAAATTCATCGAAACAAATCACGCGCGCCTCGGCAGCAATAGTATCAGCCACCAATTTGAGTGGATTCTTTTTGCCGTCCAGCTTTTTAAGCTCTGCATGAACCCGACGCATAAAGCGATGAAAATGCGCACGCAACTTTTTTTCAAACGGCAAACTCTCAAAAAAATTATCCATCAGGTAAGTTTTGCCGCGCCCTACCCCACCCCAAAAATACAGCCCGCGCACCAATTCCCTTGATGAATCCCCGCTAAAGCGCTTGAAAAAATTACCAAACAAGCTCTGTTGCTGTTCGGCCTTCCACACTGAAACCAACTGCTCATATAAGTGCTGCAAATGTTTGACCGCTGCCTCCTGGGCAGGATCATAGCGAAAATCAGGGCGCTGCAAATCGCGCTCATAGCGTGCAAATGGGGAATTTGAGTCTGGTATTGTCATGGGAATGGCTGAAATTTAATATCAAGAGAGAAGACCAATAAGCAGCAGCCACTTTAGCGGCTGCATCGAGGAATGACTACGGCAATTTCGGGTTATCAATCCAAGTGCTGCTGCAGGGCTTGCGTGAGATCCGTTTTTAACGCCGTTAAATAACCGTGAAAAAAATGACCAGCCTCAGGATAACGCAATAATGTTACCTCGCCCTGCAAGCCCGCAACCCAGTCGTAAACTCCTTGGGCAATAACGCGCTCATCCTGATCACCTTGTATGACACAGACTGCGCAAGAAAATTGATTATTACGCGCATAGGGATAGCGCTCTACCGGTGGTGCCACCAATGTCAAATGCCGCAACCCCTCAACCTCATAACTTACCTGGGCCGCGATGGAAGAGCCAAATGAAAATCCTGCCAGCAACAACCCTGCCTCCGGCAGTGTTTGCATACACCATTTGATAATTGCCCGTAAATCATCCTGCTCGCCAATCGCGTTATCAAAAACACCTTCACTTTTGCCCACACCGCGAAAATTAAAACGCAACACATGAATGCCAAGATCGCGATAGGTGCGCATCAGGGTTGTCACGACTTTATTATCCATGGTGCCACCATGAACCGGGTGAGGATGACAAAGAATCGCCAGCGAGTGATTCGCTGCAAACTTGCCGGCTTCATCCCCCTGATGCAACACAGCCTGCAATGGGCCGGATGGCCCGGGAATGATTAGCAACTCTTCTTTCGCAAACGGAAACTGCATGAATTACCTCAAATTTCGTTACTCAGGTGGAACACCGATAATTTTTGCCCATTTTAATGAGAAAATGGACTTATAATAGGTCTATGCGTGTTCTTGGTCGCATATGATCACAAACACACTTGTTGATGAGGAGATTCCTGTGTATTCATTCAGTGCGCTAGTTATAACCGGATTCATTTGTTTATTGGCGGGTGGCGCTATTGGCGCAGCCGTGCTGTATGTTTTTCGTGCGCAATTGCTGGGCCGCGACCTGGAGCAACGCCTACATGAAGCAGAAAATTCACTGCAAGGCTACCAGCGCGATGTTGCAGAGCATTTTGCCCAAACCTCGCAACTGGTAAATAATCTCACCCAGGCTTATCGCGAGGTGCATGAACATCTGGCAAGCGGCGCCCTGAAATTGGCCACACCCGCAATCAGCCGCCAAATTATTGATTCCGCCAATGCCAATCTGAGTGGTGACACTCAAGCCTATATCAATGAGCAGCGTATAGAGCCACCACGCGATTGGGCACCTAAAACCCCTGGCACCAAAGGTGCCCTGAGCGAAGACTATGATCTGCGTGAAGACCAGCACCATAGCCGTATGCCAACAGAGTCAGCTGATGATTTTGATTTTGATGGCAAAGCCAATCGCTACTAATCTTTTCTCTGCACTAACGATTTCTGCGAACAGGACGTCGAAAATAAATATGTAACCCCGCGCCTGCGGGGTTTTTGTTGAACAAGAAAAACAAATCGACGGAGAAAACACTAATGCACTTCCAACGCTTGCTAAATTTTATCGGCTGGCCGGTTACTGCAGGCGTGATTATCGCGTTACTCGCACTACTCTTGTTTCCGCAATTGCGCGGCGGCTCAGCGGCTCCTGCCAACAACAACGCATCCAACCTGGGCACTGGTGTCGTTTCCTATGCTGATGCCGTGAATCGCGCAGCGCCGGCGGTAGTGAATATCTATACCGAAAAGCGAGTGATACAGCGCTACCAAAATCTGTACAACAATCCTTTTTTTCGCCAGCTCTACAACAATTCCAATATCCCCCAACAGGAGCGCATGGAAAAAACCCTGGGGTCAGGTGTTATTGTTGATAGTAACGGATTAATTCTCACCAACAACCACGTCATTAATGGCGCCGATCGAATTTTTGTGTTGCTCTATGATGGCCGTTTCACGGCAGCAGAATTAGTAGGTATTGATAAAGCCAACGACCTGGCCGTGTTGCGTATTCAGCTAGACAACATCAGCGCAATCAACCTCGGCAATTCCGACAATATTCGCGTGGGTGATGTAGTACTCGCCATTGGCAACCCCTTTGGTGTTGGTCAAAGCGTAAGCCAGGGAATTGTCAGTGCAACCGGACGCTGGAATTTGGGCATTAACAGCGCAGAAAATTTTATTCAAACCGACGCCGCGATTAATCCGGGTAACTCAGGTGGTGCTTTGATTGACGCTTACGGTAATTTGATCGGCATCAATACTGCGATGCTGGATGAAACCGGCGCATCATTTGGAATCAGTTTTGCCGTACCTGTTGATAAGGCGATGAATTCACTCAAGCAAATTGTGGAGTTCGGTGGCGTGAGGCGCGGCTGGCTCGGTATTGGTGTGACTGAATCCTCCGCAGAACTGGTTAATAAATTAGGTGCTGTCGGCTTGTTAGTCAGCGAAATAGAACCCGATAGCCCTGCAGCAAAAGCAGGCTTTAAAGTAAATGACTACATCACGCACATAGATAACATTCCACTCATCGACAAACGCTCTGTTGGTAACTCCCTACTCAATATTCAGCCCAACGCTGAAGTAACATTCAGAGTATTGCGAGATGGAAAATCTATCGAAATTAAAGCAGTGGCAACTTTTCCGCCCACCAAAACCTGATTAACTCATTTAACAATTACATCTCCAAAAACAAAAACGGGTGCAGCTGCACCCGTTGTTATTTTTCTCACGCAAAAAATTTACTCATTGATAATACGATACTCTGCCGAGCGTGCATGGGCCTCAAGCTGTTCGCCGCGCGCCAATACCGAGGCAGTTTTTGATAAGGTCGAAGCGCCTGCAGGTGAACACATAATTACCGAGCTGCGCTTTTGGAAATCGTAAACACCTAATGGCGACGAAAAACGCGCTGTACCCGACGTCGGCAATACGTGATTGGGGCCTGCACAATAATCACCCAATGCTTCCGGCGTATGACGCCCCATAAAAATGGCGCCAGCGTGACGGATGTGCGGCAGCAAGGCCTCCGGATTAGCAACTGACAATTCCAAATGCTCAGGCGCGATACGATTGCTAATCGCGACTGCTTGCTCCATATCCGCTACTTTAATTAAAGCACCGCGATTTTTTAATGAAACACCGGCAATGTCTTTGCGTGCAAGTGTGGGTAATAATTTTTTAATCGATGCTTCAACTTTATTTAAGTAATCCGCATCCGGGCTCAACAAAATTGCCTGTGCCTGCTCGTCATGTTCTGCTTGGCTAAATAAATCCATTGCAATCCAATCTGGGTCCGTCAGTCCATCACACACCACTAAAATTTCTGAAGGACCGGCAATCATATCTATCGCCACTTGCCCAAATACCGCACGTTTTGCAGTGGCGACATAAATATTTCCGGGGCCAACAATTTTATCGACCTTGGCAATAGTTTCAGTTCCAAATGCCAATGCAGCAACAGCCTGCGCACCGCCGATAGTAATAACGCGATCCACCCCGGCAACGGCAGCGGCAGCCAACACAATGGGACTGATTTCTCCATCCGGCGCAGGCACTACCATCGTCAACTCATCAACACCCGCCACTTTCGCCGGAATCGCATTCATTAATACGGACGATGGATAAGAGGCCTTGCCGCCGGGAACATAAAGCCCTACTCGTTCCATGGCAGAAATTTGTTGGCCCAACACAGTGCCATCCGCTTCGGTGTAACTCCAGGATGATTGCAACTGGTGCTTGTGATAATTGCGGATGCGCTCAGCAGCCACTTCCAATGCCGTGCGCTGCTCCGGCGTAATTTGCGTTAATGCTGCTTGCAATTGCGCCGGTGGAATTACCAGGTCATGAATAGTTTGCGCACTGCGACGGTCAAATTTATTGGTGTATTCCAACACCGCTGCATCACCGCGAGTTTTCACATGATGCAAAATGTCATCGACAACGGCGGCAACGCGGGTATCACTAACCGACTCCCAAGCCAATAACTGATCCAGACGCTGATTAAAATCGCTCTGGCTCGCATCCAATCGTGCAATAACAGATTCAGACATAAAAAACTCGTTGCGATGACAATAACAAATTAATAGACAGGAAACTTATGATGCTCACCGGCGCCTGCAATTGCTCATTAACTAATTTAATTGTCCCGATAGAGAGTCAATTACATTCACAACAAAGCAATCGCCAGTTTAGCGAAGAATTTATTCGGCAGAATGAATTGCGCCAGCGACACAATCAATAATCGCCTGGATTTGAACATGCTTCATTTTCATGGACGCTTTATTCACAATCAAACGTGAACTGATATCGGCGATAAACTCGCGCGGCTCCAAACCGTTTGCACGCAGGGTATTGCCGGTATCGACAATATCGACGATCTCATCCGCCAGATTCATTATCGGCGCTAATTCCATAGCACCGTACAATTTAATCACGTCAATCTGGCGACCTTGCGCGGCGTAATATTGCTTGGCGACATTCACGTATTTGGTCGCCACACGAATACGGCCCGGAGGCGTAGTCTGGCCTTTTACACCGGCAGTCATTAATTTGCAGCGCGCAATATTTAAATCCAGCGGTTCATACAAACCATCTGCACCATTTTCCATCAGCGTATCTTTACCGGATATGCCCATATCCGCAGCACCGAATTGCACGTAGGTTGGTACATCTGCACCGCGCAGCAACAAAAAGCGCACATTAGGTTGGGTGGTTTCAAACACCAGCTTGCGGCTTTTTTCCATATCTTCGAGCGGACGAATATCCGCCGCCGCCAACAGCGGCAGCGTCTCATCCAGAATGCGCCCTTTGGTCAGCGCGATAGTCAGAGTCTGACTCATGCTCAGGAACCTTTTACACGGCGCACGCTCGCGCCCAGACTTTGGAATTTTTCTTCAATCGCTTCGTAACCGCGATCTATGTGGTAAATGCGATCAATCAGGGTTTCACCATCCGCCACCAAACCGGCAATCACCAGGCTCGCCGAGGCACGCAGATCCGACGCCATCACCGGCGCTGCCTTCAAACGCTCAACACCTTTTACAATCGCCGTGTTGTGTTCAAGTTCGATATGCGCACCCATACGATTTAATTCAGCGACTTGCACAAGGCGGTTTTCAAAAATCGTTTCAGTGATATGACTAACACCTTCGGCAACGGCATTCATCGCCATAAATTGCGATTGCATATCGGTAGGGAATGCCGGGTAAGGCGCGGTGCGCAGACTGACCGCTTTCGGACGCTGGCCGTGCATATCCAAGGTAATCCAATCGGCGCCGCTCGCAATGTCTGCACCGGCTTCCTGTAACTTCAGAATAACTGCTTCGAGAATATCCGCACGGGTATTGGTGAGTTTGATGTTGCCGCGCGTTGCTGCCGCCGCTACAAGATAAGTCCCCGTTTCAATACGATCCGGCATTACTGCGTAATCGCAACCCTGCAGGGATTCAACACCTTGAATGGTCAAGGTCGAGGTTCCAATACCGTCGATTTTCGCCCCCATGGCAACCAACATATTCGCCAGGTCGACAATCTCCGGCTCGCGCGCGGCGTTTTCCAACACGGTTTTTCCATCGGCCAATACCGCAGCCATCAACAGGTTTTCAGTACCGCCAACCGTCACCACATCCATCAGGAAATGGCAGCCTTTCAAACGGCCATTGGAGCGGGCGCGAATGTAACCGCCGTCGATTTCAATACTGGCGCCCATAGCTTCAAGGCCGCGCAGGTGGATATCCACCGGGCGCGAACCAATCGCACAACCGCCGGGGAAAGACACATTGGCTTCGCCGTAACGCGCCAACAGTGGCCCGAGCACCAGGATGGACGCGCGCATGGTTTTCACCAGCTCGTAGGGTGCGGTGTAGGAGTTGATGGTATTAGGGTCGACAATCACCACGTGATCGCCCTGAATTTCAATCGTCAACCCCAGGGTTTTCAACAAGGTGACCATGGTGGTCATATCTTTCAAGTGCGGGACATTAGTCAAACGCACTTTGGATTGGGCAAGAATAGTCGCGGCTAACAGCGGTAAACCCGCGTTTTTGGAGCCGGAAACACGGATTTCACCGGACAGCGGGCCGCCGCCTGTAATCAAAAACTTATCCATTACGAACCTGAAAACTGAAAAATTGTAAAAACGGGACTGGCTTGGGCCGGCGAATTACTGCTGCTGTTGTTGCTGTTGCCACTGCTCAGGCGTAAAGGATTTGATGTAATCCACCGCATGGATACTGCGATCAGCAAATTGGGCGCTCAGGGTCGACAGCACCAGTTGCTGCTTTTTAACCGGGGTTAAACCCGCAAACGCCGGGCTGACAATGACCAGACCTATGTGATCTCCCTGCACTTCGACAGATTTAACATCACAATCAGGGATTTGGCTCTCAATAAGCGCTTTGATTTGTTCGGCTTGCATAGTTCTACTCGACGGGTTTGCCTGAAATTGCAATACAGGTTGGATTGCAATAATAAAAATAAGGCGCGAAGTTTACCGGAACTGCTGGCAACTAGCACCCCAAAAACCGGGATTTGCCCAAAAACCATACCTCTCGTAAAAACACACAAAAAACAAAGCCCCGGTTTTCAGGCCGGGGCTTTGTTGCAAAGACAAGAGAACCTAATCAAGCATCCGCTAACCAATTAGCAATAACCTGATCCACATTACCATTGTGTTTTTTCAGACCCGCCTTGAATTGGCTACTGAAGGACTGACCGAGATTTACACCGTTCAGGACTACGTTGATCAGTTTCCATTCACCGGATTTACCTTTAACCATGGTGTAGTCCAGCTTGTGGGTAGCACCTTCAGCACTGACCTCCTGCTTGACCACTACGCGATCCGCCTTAACCGTATCGACACCGGCGATAGTCACCTTGCTATCGGCATAGCCCAGAACGCCTTTGGCCAGGGACTTGACCATGCCATCCTTGAATACCTTGAGGAATTGTTCACGCTGGGCCGGGGTCGCTTGTTTGTAGGTAGCTTTGCCCATTACCGAACCGGCGATAAAGGGGAAGTTAACAACCGGGTCCAACACTTTTTCAACTTGTTTGTAGTACTGATCATCAGGGGTCTTGGCAGTATTTTTAGCTTTCACCAACCCAAACAGTTCTTGCGCTACAGACTCAACAATAACCTTGGGGTCCGCTGCTGGTTTAGCGGCATCTTGCGCACCTGCCACTTGCGACCAGACCAACGCGATTGAGAGAGAAAATCCGAACAAGGATTTCAACAGGGAAACAGTTTTCATCGTATAAACCTTCCATTAACCAAGTGAGGCTAAAGCCTGATTGCCTTATGCCCTGATTGCTTTAAAGCCATAGGTCAGACAGCGCTAATTCCCTAAGGTGCCATTCTTTGTCATTGATTAGGATTGTGGCGATTTATTGTGCGGAAGCGCCGCCGGTGGCGTTGCGGGGCGCACTATACCATCGCTACATTAAAATTCTTAAGGGCTTGCCAGGAAAAAAGACGTAAACACAACTCGCCTAAACGTGCTCGCTCGTTATAATGCCCAACCCCTAATTGCCTGCAATGGGATTTTTTATGGCCGCTTTTGATTATGTCAGCTCTGCATTGCGCACCATTCGCCTTGAGGCAGAAGCCGTTACGGCACTGATGGGGCGCATCGACGGCCAGTTTAGCCAGGCTTGCGAACTGATTATGAATGGCAAAGGGCGCGTGATAGTGACTGGCATGGGCAAGTCGGGTCATGTCGGGAAAAAAATTGCTGCCACCCTGGCAAGTACTGGCACCCCATCGTTCTTTGTCCATCCCGGTGAGGCCAGCCATGGCGATCTGGGGATGATCACCAAAGACGACATACTGCTCGCCATTTCCTATTCCGGCACCTCCAATGAGATTGTTGCGCTGCTGCCACTGCTAAAACGCGCAGGTATCAAAATTATCAGTATGACCAGCAACCCCGGCTCAACCATTGCCGAGGTGGCCGAGGTCAATCTGGATATCAGCGTAGTTCATGAGGCCTGCCCACTGGATCTCGCCCCCACCTCGAGCACCACTGCAACTCTCGTACTGGGCGACGCGCTGGCGATTGCCTTGCTGGAAGCACGCGGCTTTACCGCGGAGGACTTTGCCTTTTCTCATCCCGGCGGCGCTTTGGGCCGCAAACTCCTGTTGCGCTTGTCAGACGTTATGCACACCGGCACAGAAATTCCCCGCGTATTGCCGGATACACCCATGGCCGATGCACTGATGGAAATGTCACAAAAAGGCTTTGGTATGACTACCGTGATGAATCCTGCAGGCGACCTGCTGGGTATTTTCACCGATGGCGATTTACGTCGCAGTATTGATCGCGGGATTGATATTCGTGTTGCACGAGTGGGTGAACTGATGAACACCAACCCTAAAATGCTGCGCGATAATACTCTCGCCGCTGAAGCATTGGCGCTAATGGAACAGGCAAAGATTAACGTTCTGCTGATCACCGACGAACAAAAAAAACTGGTCGGTGTCGTAAAGATCAATGACCTGCTGCGCGCCGGTATTATTTAAATCTCCTTTTGTGAATAAAAACCCTATGAATCCCGAACTGCGTGAGCGCGCTGCGCGCATTAAATTATTATTGCTGGATGTTGATGGTGTACTGACCGATGGCAAACTCTACTTCGGCAACAATGGAGAAGAGTTCAAAGCCTTCAGCACTCTGGATGGGCACGGTATCAAACTGTTACAGAAAAGCGGGGTCAAGGTCGGCATTATTACTGGCCGCACCAGCAACCTGGTGGCGCGCCGCGCCAATGACTTGGGCATTAACATTCTGGTGCAGGGGCGCGAAGACAAGTGGGATGCCCTGCAGGAAATCCTGCTGGAACATCCGCTACAGCTGGATGAGATTGCCTTTATGGGCGATGACTGGCCGGATTTGAGCGTGATGACGCGGGTAGGTTTGGCCTTTGCGGTCGCCAATGCCCATGTGAGCGTTGCCGCGCGCGCCCATTGGCAAAGCCGCGAGCGCGGTGGCGAAGGCGCGGTGCGCGCTGCTTGTGATCTGATTATGCAGGCCCAAGGCACTTTTGATGCCGCCTTGGCACCTTATCTGGCCACATCAAGCCAGAGCTAACGAATTACTGACCTATGAATCTATTCCAGCGTCTTTACAGAATTCACCAACACATTCCCGGCCCCTGGCTGGTCGCCGGTGTATTGGTTCTGTGTTACTTCCTATTTTCACTACGCCAAAAAGAAGACCCGGTGGGTTATGAATATGACCCCAGCGGGTTCCCGCAAATCTATATGAAACAGGTACAGACGCGCGAATTTGACAGCGAGGGAATACTGAGTTTTGAACTAACCACTCCGGAGGTAACTCTGTACCAACCGGATATCAAGGGCCCATCTACACAGGATTACACCTTGATTGATGCCCCCAAGATGATTTTTTATAACACTCAAAACGGCACCCCCTGGCGCTTATCCGCTACCCACGGGCGCACTGAATCCAACAATGAATTGATTCGCCTGCTGGGGGATGTGGTCATCCAGCAAAACTCTCCCAGTCAGGGGTTGATGCGAGTAACCACCGATGAATTGCAGGTGCATACCCGTGAACAATTCGCGGAAACAGACAAAGCTGTTAAGATGCGCAGCGCAAAAGGCCAGATAGACGCCCTGGGTATGGATGCCGACCTGGTGCAAAGTCGGCTTCAGTTAAAGTCCCAGGTTAAGGCTGTTTATGACCCTCGTTAAAAAATTCCCAGGCGCTACGCGCTGTTTTATTGCTCTCAGCTTGCTCGCCTGTGCCTGCCAGTCATTTGCGCTGCCCACCGATAAAAACGAAACCATTCGAGGTTCTGCTGAAAAACTTACCGTCGACCAAAAAAATGGTATCGCCACCTACACAGGCTCGGTCATCATTCAACAAGGGACATTGGTTATTACTGCTGATTCAATTGTGATCCACACCAATGCCGATAATGATGTAGAAAAAATGGTCGCTCAGGGCAATCCCGCACGCTTCCAGCAACAACCGGAAAAAGATCAGGGTCTGGTAACAGCCGCCGCCAAACAAATTACCTATACCCCGGATAACCAGCGCTTATTACTGATAGAAGATGCATCCGTTGAACAAAACGGCGCCGTTATGAAAGGGCCCCGCATCGACTACGACCTGGTCAAAGAAGTCATGAAAGCCGCCGGCGGCAATAGCAGTGCCGATGGCAATGCCGAGCGCATTGAAATTGTAATACCACCCAAAGGCGCCAAAGGCGAAGTCATCGAAATCAAAAAGCCCGACGAACCAGCACCCGCGCCAACCAGTGTTTCTGCGGATACCAGCAGTACAGCAGCTTCCACCAGCCCACAAAATTAATGCCTATGTCCCGTTTGCACGCTCGTCATCTCGCCAAAAGCTACAAGAAACGCAAAGTGGTTATTGATGTTTCTATCACCGTGGAAAGCGGCCATATCGTCGGCTTGCTAGGGCCTAATGGTGCGGGAAAAACCACCTGTTTTTATATGATCGCCGGCTTGGTGCCAGCCGACAATGGCACAGTGCTGATTGACGAGCGTGACATCACCAACTTACCAATTCACGGTCGCGCCCGAGCCGGTATTGGTTATTTACCACAAGAAGCATCCATTTTTCGCAAGCTGAGTGTGGCCGACAACATCATGGCGATTCTGGAAACGCGCCAGGATATGAACACAGCCCAACGCGAGGAAAAACTGGCGTCATTGCTCAACGAATTTCATATCACCCACATCCGCGACAGCCTGGGGATGGCCTTGTCAGGCGGCGAGCGTCGCCGGGTAGAAATCGCCCGCGCGCTGGCAACTGACCCTAAATTTATCCTGCTGGACGAACCCTTTGCCGGTGTTGACCCCATTTCAGTAAACGACATCAAAGAAATTGTTCGCCACCTGAAAGATCGCGGTATCGGCGTGCTAATTACCGATCACAACGTGCGCGAAACCCTGGATATTTGCGAAACCGCGTATATCGTCAGCGAAGGCCACATTATCGCCGAAGGTGATGCCGATACCGTATTGAGCAACAGCAAGGTGCGCGAAGTTTATCTGGGCGAACACTTCCGCCTCTAACCAACTGACTGTAAGTAAATCACCGGGGCTAAAAACCAATCCCCCATATCACCATTCAACTCACGCCGATCGCTGATATTACCTATTTACCCAGCGGCAACTTGCGACAAACGACTTGACAAGTAACATTATTTACTTATTAGGCATAGAGATTGCTTAGGGTTGTTGCTTGCGGCGCAAACCCTGACTAAACTCCGCTTATCTGTTGTGTTCATCCTGGGCTTAAATAACAAGTCTGCGCCATAAGGGTTTGTCTACCTCACAATGAAACAATCGCTCCAGCTCAAACTCGGTCAACAACTGACCATGACTCCCCAACTGCAACAGGCGATTCGCCTTTTGCAGCTCTCCACCCTGGATTTGCAACAGGAAATCCAGGAGGCACTGGAATCCAATCCAATGCTCGAAGTGGAAGAAGGTTTTGACTCCCCCAGCCAAACTGCCGATTACGATGGCAGTGAGCTGGACAATACCGATTACAACCGCCAGCAAGAGATTGCCGCTGACACTAATGGCGACGACACCACCGATTTCAGTGCTACCGAAAACTACACCTCCGCAGGTGATACTTATCAGGAGACCAGCAGCTTTTCCGATGGTGACAATTTCGGCGATGGCGATAGCTTTGGGGAAAGCGAATCCTTTGGTGATACCGATGTCTATGGCGAAGGCGAAAGCTTTAGCGCCGATAGCGGTGACTGGAGCGAAGCTATCCCCAGCGACCTGCCCGTAGATACAAGCTGGGACGATGTCTACCAGGCATCATCCTCCAGCAGCTCCAGTAATTACGACAACGAAGACAACGATTTCGAAAGTCGCCGCGCAGCAACCGATTCGCTCTACGATCACTTGATGTGGCAACTCAATCTCACCCCTATGTCGGATCGTGATCGCCTATTGGCGATGGCGATTATCGATGCGGTAGAGCCCAGCGGCATGCTGTCAATTACGCTCGAAGAAATTTTCGAAGGCATGCGCGATGAGTTCGAAGAGCTGGAATTGGATGAAGTCCTGGCAGTACAACATCGTTTGCAACAATTCGATCCCTGCGGTGTATGCAGCCAAAACCTGTCTGAATGCCTGCTGGTACAATTGCAGCAATTTGATCCCAAAACACCTTTCCTCGATTCAGCGAAATTAATTGCCAAACAATATCTGCCAGTCCTCGGCAGTCGTGACTATCGCCAACTGATGCGTCGCACAAAATTAAAAGAAGCGGAACTGAGCCAGGCTGTCGCGCTGATCCAAAGTTTGAATCCGCGCCCGGGCGATATGATCGCCAGCGGCGATACTGAATATGTAGTGCCCGATGTCTTTGTAGAAAAACGCGATGGTCGCTGGTTGGTGGAGTTAAACCCGGAAATTGCACCGCGTCTACGCATAAATGCTGATTACGCTTCAATGGTGAAGCGCGCTGATTCAAGCAGTGACAATACTTTTTTAAAAGATAATTTGCAGGAAGCACGCTGGTTTTTGAAAAGCCTGCAAAGCCGTAATGAAACCCTGTTGAAAGTGGCCAGTTGTATTGTTGAAAAGCAGCGCGGATTCCTTGATTACGGCCCCGAGGCTATGAAACCTTTGGTATTGCACGATATTGCTGAAATTGTTGAGATGCACGAATCCACTATTTCGCGCGTAACCACGCAGAAATATATGCACACCCCACAGGGGATTTTTGAGCTGAAATATTTTTTCTCCAGCCATGTAAGCACTGACAGCGGCGGCGAGTGTTCATCAACGGCGATTCGCGCCATTATCAAAAAACTGGTCAATGCTGAGAACCCGAAAAAACCCTTGAGCGACAGCAAGATTACTGATTTGCTGGCCGAACAAGGTATCCAGGTGGCGCGTCGCACTATCGCCAAGTACCGCGAATCCCTGAATATTCCGCCGTCAAACGAACGCAAAACCATTTAGTTTTTTTATACAGGAACACGGATAAGGATGTTGCATGCAGAGCATACTGCATCGATTTTATTGATCGACTGGCTCCCTTGGCCAGCCAAATTATGAGGAAGCACCTATGCAAATAAATATCAGTGGCCATCACCTCGAAGTCACCGACTCCTTAAGAGATTATGTCACCAGTAAAATTGAACGCCTAAGTAATCACCACGACCGCATTACCACAACACACGTAATTCTCTCAGTGGACAAACTGATTCAAAAAGCAGAAGCAACCATTCATGTAAGCGGCAAAGATATCCATGCCGATTCAACTCACGAAGATCTTTATGCGGCAATTGACGCCCTGGCAGACAAGCTGGATCGTCAGTTAATCAAACACAAAGAAAAAATGCGCAGCCATCGTTAGTTGAATGGCTTTAGCGCGCAACCGAGGATGCCAAGGCATCAGTTGAGCTATGCAAATTGAATCCCTTATCAGCTCCAGCCGCACCCTGTGCGGCATAGAGGGCGGCAGCAAAAAACGTGCACTGGAATTGCTGGCCAATACCATTGCGCAAGATATTCCGGCAATCGACGCCGATGAATTATTTCGTCGCCTTATCGGACGGGAGCGCCTGGGTTCTACAGGTATTGGCCACGGCGTGGCTATTCCTCACTGCCGCGTGGAAAACTGTACCGGTACTGTAGGTGCTTTGATTACCTTGGCGGAACCCATTGATTTTGACGCAATAGATTCGCAACCGGTGGATATCCTCTTTGCGATGTTGGTGCCGGAAGATGCTCACGATGAACATTTGCAAACCCTGGCAACCCTGGCAGGTGCATTGAATAATCCGGAATACCGCCAGCGGCTGCGCAAGGCGGAGAGCGATCAAGCGCTCTATCAGGCAGCGATTGCGGCTGCTATTTAGAGGTACGTTATGCATCTGGTTATTGTCAGCGGCCTTTCAGGCTCGGGGAAAAGTACCGCGCTCCATGTCCTCGAGGACGTGGGCTTTAACTGTATTGATAACCTCCCTGTCAGCCTGCTCCCGGCGTTAGTTGCCCAAATCCAGATTCATAAAGACGATAAGCAAAAGTTTGCGATCGGCATAGATGTACGTAATGCCTGGCAAGATTTAGCGATTTTCCCGCAGATGATCAGTACCTTGAAAGATGCCCATCTGCCATTTCGCACCCTATTTCTCGACTCCCAACCGGCGGTATTAATTCAGCGCTTTAGCGAAACCCGACGCAAACACCCGCTGTCTGACAAACACACCAGCCTGGAAGAAGCGATCACTGCGGAACAGCACCTTCTGGAACCCATTCGCGATACAGCGGATCAGGTCATTGATACCAGTCACCTGAACCTGCATGAATTGCGCGATTTGGTTAAAGAACGAGTGGTGGGTCGCAGTGAGTCCACTATGGCAATTTTGTTTGAATCCTTTGGTTTCAAACACGGTGTACCGGTAAATGCTGACCTGGTGTTTGATGCACGCTGCCTGCCCAATCCCCACTGGAAGCCGAATTTGCGCCCGCAAACTGGCAAGGATCAGGATGTAATTGACTTCCTGGAGGAACAGGTAACGGTTAAGGAAATGTACGAGGACATTGAACATTACCTGACACGCTGGTTGCCACGCTACCAAGCCAACAACCGCAGCTATATCACCATTGCCGTTGGCTGCACCGGGGGGCAACACCGGTCAGTGTATTTAGCTGAGCGTTTGCAAAAGCACTTTGACCAAAGCTTTAGTGATGTACAAGTGCGCCATCGCGATATCAACAAACACAAAAAACACTGACCCGAAACACAGAACCAGGCAATGCATACAGACACTCTCGACATTATCAACAAGCGCGGCCTGCACGCCCGCGCCGCTGCCAAGCTCGCCACCCTGGCCAATCAATTTACGGCCAAAATCCTGGTGCGCGTGGGGGAAGGCAATTGGGCAGATGCCAAAAGCGTAATGTCGCTAATGTTGTTAGCAGCAAGCTGTGGAACTGCCCTGCAAGTTAGCAGCGAAGGTGATGACGCTGAAGCAGCCCTCAATGCCATTCGCGAATTGATCGCTGATCGCTTTGAAGAAGGCGAATAAATCGCCTATTGTTTACTCTATAGCCAGCACAAAGGTTGTCCTCAAGCGACAACTACTCTAAGCTGCGCGCCCTTTTACTGTTTCAGCGTAACGGCACCACCATGGTTTACAACTACGACGATATTAATCCCGACGATTACATCCTGAGCAAATCCCAGGTCAAACGCGATATGCATGCCCTGCAGGCGCTGGGTGAAAGCTTCATCACCATGAATGAAAAGCAATTGGCGCAGCTCCCCTTGAGCGAAGACCTGCTGGAAGCCATTTATCTTGCCCGCAAAATGCCGCTGAAAGATGGCCGCCGCCGCCAGATCCAATACATTGGTCGTTTGATGCGCGAAGGCAACCACGAGGAAATTAAAGCCGCCGTGGATAAAATGCAGAACCGCAACGATCAGTACGTCCATCGCCAGCACCAGATTGAACGCTACCGCGATCTGCTCATTGAAGGCGACAAGCAGATATTCCAAACCCTGGTAACCTCCTGCCCGGGTATTGATGTGCAGCACTTACGTCAGTTAATTCGCTCTGCACAAAAAGAGCGCGAAGAAAATAAGCCCGCTGCCAGTGCACGCAAGCTGTTTGGTTTTATTCGCGAGCAACTTGAACTGCAAGATTAATCATTCACTTCCTCCATCGACCATCTTAAGTTTTATTTAAGATGGTCATGTAAAGATTCACAAAAATCCAAGCACTTGCTCGACCTGCCTTAAGGTCGAGGTTAAGATGCTTTTCGTGTCAATTTTTAGCTGATAGCAAATCATCCCCCGTGAAAGTTCGCAAGATCGCCAAGATAGTGACGTTTACCGCCTTGTTCAGCTGGTTTTGTGCCGGCCTGTTAGGCCTGCACAGTCACATCCCTTTGGATGGTGGCCCGGCAACACTGGATAGTTCTTTCTTCAAAGATTCGCTAGCCGATTCCTACGGCCACAAAACCAGCCCTCATGTAGACACCGAGTCAAACACCACGCCCGCTAAAAATCTTAACCTTACGGTTTTGCTTATCGCTGGCCTGATTATCCTGTTGTTTAATCGACAAGGTTATTTCAAAACCCCATTAATACTGTCACTCCACACGCTAACTACCCAAGGCTTACGCCCTCCGCTGCGCGCACCTCCGCCCCTGCTCACCGCCTGAATCAGGCCTGCCATTTAATTTCATTCCCCCTGTAAATGGATTACCGCTGCACCCGGGTGCTGAGCGGTTGTGAGGTTTTTATGAGTTTTTCTATTCGCGCACTGCCGGCTCGCCGCTGGCTGTTGGCCTTTGCCTGCGTATCCACCTGGCCAGCTTTTGCCCAGACTACTAGCCCTTTACCCATCAGCGCTCAGCAAATCCGCAATCTGGGCGTAGAAACCATCCAGTTGGAGACCCGCGCTGCCAGTGCCAGTGGTCGCTATCCGGCGCAAATCGTGCTGCCACCCCACCAGGAATATCGACTGGGAGCGCCAGACAATAGCCTGGTACAGCAGGTATTAGTGCTGGAAAACCAGACAGTTCAGGCCGGTGATGCATTGCTGGTCATCAGCAGCCAGAGTCTGGGGGAGCTTAGTCTCGCCGCGATTGAAAGCCACAACCGCTGGCAACTCGCGCAGCAAAATTTAGCGCGCGATCAGGAATTGCTTGCGGAAGGTATTATCCCGAGTCGCCGACTGGATGAAAGTCGCGCCGGCGAGCAGGATGCGCGTGCCGCCCTGAACCAGGCGCGTTCGGCACTCGTTGCTGCAGGTCTGGATGAAAAAGGCATAGATGGCTTGATTCGCCAGGGCAAAGCCAGCAATAGCCTGACCTTGCGCGCACCTGTGGCGGGAGTCGTCACCGGATTGGTCGCTAAACCCGGCTGGCGCAACAGCGATGGCACACCCTTACTGCGTTTGGTAAGGCGCGACCAATTGTGGGTAGATGTGCAGATACCCGCGAGTCTGGCCGGGTTATGGCCAGCGGACACGCGCTTTCAGTTGGCCGATGGCACCGAAGCCAAATTGCTCAACCTGAGCCCGGTCACTTCGGCTGCACAAACCCGCGTGCTACGGGGATTGATAGAAAATCCCTCGGCACAACTCCTGCCCGGTAGCTACCAGCAAGCCTTGCTGCCTTTGAGCGCGAATCAGGGATGGGATTTGCCGCTCGCCGCCATCGCCCGCCGCGGTGCCCAGGCCTATGTATTTGTGCGCAATAACCAAGGTTTCGACGCCCTACCCGTTGAGGTTGTCGCTAGCGGCGGCCAGCGCGCGCTGGTTACCGGCCCTCTGCAAGCCGGCGCCGAAATCGCATCTGCCGGCGTGGTCGCCCTGAAAGCTGCTTGGCTGAGCCATTTGGACAGCCAGACATCGGCCTCAGTCGCAGCAGAACCCGCCGCTGTGCACCTGGCGGAGGCGCGTTAGATGCTAGTCCGCCTGATCCAGTTTGCGCTTACCCAGCGCCTGTTCGTATTGATCATGACCGCCCTGTTGGCCGGTTATGGTTGGTATTCGTTTCGCCAATTGCCGATTGATGCCTTTCCCGACGTGGCCACTACCCAAGTGAAGGTGATTTACAAAGCGGCCGGTATGACGCCCGAAGAAGTGGAAAACCGTATCGCGGTACCGGTGGAAGCGGAATTGCTCGGTATTCCCAATCAGGACATGCTGCGCACCTTGGTGAAATACGGGCTGGTGGATATCACCCTGAATTTTACCGATGGCACCGACATCTACTGGGCGCGCCAACAAGTGGCCGAGCGCCTGGCCGGTATCAGCGATCAACTGCCGGCCAATCTCGAAGGCGGTATCGCCCCCATCACCACGCCGCTGGGTGAGATGTTCCACTTCACCCTCGATAACCCCAATCTCAGCCTGATGGAGCGCAAAGGGCTGCTGGAATGGGTGGTTCGCCCCGCCCTGCGCACTGTGCCGGGCGTTGCCGATGTCAACGTATTGGGCGGTGTTAGTCGCAGTTTTGAGGTAATTCCCGACAGTTTGAAGCTGACAGCGGCAGGTATCAGCCTTGCTGAGTTGAAGCAGGCGATTCAGGACAACAATCGCAGCGATGGTGCTGGTCGTTTGGTGGAGGGTGGCGAAGTACTGCTGGTGCGCAGCCAGGGCAATGTTCGCACCCTGGAAGATTTGCGCGCTATGGTCATCGCCTTGCGCGACAACACCCCGATTCGTTTAAGTGATCTGGCCGAGGTACGCATCGGCGAACTCACCCGCAACGGGATGGTCACCGCCCACGGCAAAGGCGAAGTGGCCCAAGGCCTGGTACTGGGTTTGGCGGGTGCCAACGCGCGCGCGGTAGTCGCCGGCCTGGAGCAGAAGATCGCCGAGATCCAACCCGGCCTGCCAAAAGGCACACACCTCAATGTGTTTTACAACCGCGCCTCCTTGGTGGATCAAGCCGTATTCACCGTGTCCAAAGCCCTGGCAGAAGCCATAGTACTGGTGCTGATCTTGCTGGGCGTGTTCCTCGGCAATCTGCGCGCCGCCATTACTGTCGCACTGATACTGCCGCTGTCCGCACTGGCGACCTTTGTGATGATGGATCAGGTGGGCATGTCGGCCAACCTGATGAGCCTCGGCGGGCTCGCAATCGCCATAGGCATGCTGGTGGATGCCGCCGTGGTAGTGGTGGAAAACCTGGTGCAGCACATGGCGCATGAACGCAGCAAACTGCCGCGTATGCACCTGATCTACCGCGCCCTGCGCGAAGTCAGCGCGCCGGTGACTACCGGCATTCTGGTAATTATCACCGTGTTCCTGCCCCTGCTCACCCTGCAGGGAATGGAAGGTAAACTTTTCGCCCCGGTGGCGCTCACCATTGTCTTTGCACTGGCCAGTTCGCTCTTGCTGTCGCTCACGGTTATCCCGGTCATCGCCTCCTATTTGCTGACCAACGTCAGCCATGATGAGCCCTGGCTACCGCGCAAATTACAGGCGCTCTACGCCCCCATTCTGGAGTGGGCCTTCAACAACCAGAAAACGGTTTTTGCTGCCGCCGGCCTTTCCTTCGTACTGGCCATAGGCGTTTACAGCGCGACCGGCAAAACCTTTATGCCCACCATGGACGAGGGCGACATAGTCATCGGCCTTGAGCGTTTACCCTCCATCAGTATTGAGGAGAGCGTCGCGCTCGATACTCGCCTGCAACAGGCAATATTGGAACGAGTGCCCGAGGTTACCGGCATAGTGGCGCGCGCCGGTTCCGACCAGATCGGCCTCGACCCCATGGGGCTGAACCAGACCGACGCCTTCCTCACCATCAAACCCAAAGATGAATGGCGGATGGAAACCAAGGAGGAATTGCTGGATGAGCTGCGCGCCGTGCTCGATGACATGCCCGGCATTGCCTACAACTTCACCATGCCGATCGATATGCGTGTCTCCGAGATGATCATGGGGGTACGTGGCGATCTGGCGATCAAAATCTTCGGCCCGGATCTGGAAACCCTCAACCGCTTGGCCGGCGAGATTCTTGCCGTGGTCGAAACCCTGGAGGGCAGCGAAGACGCCTACACCCTGACCAACGACGGCGTGCAGTACCTGCAAGTAAATATCGACCGCCTGGCCGCCGGCCAGTTGGGTTTCACCATGGCGGAGGTGCAGGACTTCCTGCGCGTGCAGCTGCAAGGTGAAGTACTGGGGACAGTTACTGAAGGCGACCGCCGCACCCCCATCCAATTGCGCGGCAATGACGACTTGCGCCGCTCACCGGGGGATTTTGCCAACCTGCATCTGCTTGCGCCCAATGGCAACTCAGTGCCGCTCAGCAGTATCGCCAGCCTGGAGCGAGTGGAAGGCCAGGTAAAAATCGACCGCGAAATGGGCAGCCGCAACAGTGTAGTCATCGCCAATGTCAGCGGCCGCGATCTGGTGGGCTTTGTGGATGAAGCCCGCGCGGCTATCGCCCAACAGGTGGATCTGCCCGAGGGCTATCGCCTCACCTTTGGCGGCCAATTTGAAAACCAGCAGCGCGCCGCCGCCCGCTTGGGGCTGGTAACGCCAGTCGCCCTTCTGCTGATATTTATCCTGTTGTTCTCCAGCTTTGGTTCGGTGCGCCAGGCATTGCTGGTGTTCAGCAATATTCCCTTTGCGCTGGTGGGCGGAATCATTGCGCTTTGGCTTTCCGGCGAATACCTGTCGGTGCCTGCCTCGGTGGGCTTTATCGCCCTGCTCGGGATTGCGGTACTTAACGGCGTGGTGATGGTGAGTTATTTCAATCAGCTCCACGCCGAGGGCATGGCGCTCGCGCTGGTGGTGCGCACTGGTGCCAAACGGCGGTTGCGCCCGGTATTGATGACCGCCGCCATCACCGCTTTCGGCTTGATTCCACTGCTCTTTGCCACCGGGCCCGGCTCGGAAATCCAGCGTCCGCTGGCGATAGTGGTGATTGGCGGTTTGATTACCGCTACCGCCCTGACACTGGTGATGCTGCCGCTGCTCTATGCGCGTTTTGCCTTCCCCGCTGTTCAGAGCCTGCCCAATCTCGCCCTTCCCACTCACTCATCGACTGGAGGGACATCCCTATGAGTCTCGTCTGTCTATCTCTGCTGGGTTCGCCCGCGCTGGAAGAAAAACTGCTCGACCAGTTACTGCGCAGCCCCCACGACCTCACCTTTACCAGCCACAGCTGTGCCAGCCACGGCGGCCACAGTCAGGATGGCCTGGACGCGAGCGAGCAGGTGCTGGGCCGCGCCCGCGCGGTACTGGTACAGGTGCTGGTGCCGGAAACCCTTGCCCGGCAACTACTGCAGGATTTGGAAGCGCTGTTCAGCGGCTCCGGCCTGCGCTACTGGCTGACGCCGGTAATTGAGGAGGGACAACTCTGATGAATCTGCCCCGCTTAAAACCCTTGGCCCTGGCGCTTGCACTGAGCACAGCGTCTTTTGCCTTAAGCTCAGCGCCGTTGTCCCTGGCGCAAACCGAATCTGTATCGCCCGCTTTACTGACTGAAGCGCAAATTGCCCAATGGCTCAGTGACGACCCGGCGCTCCAGGCGATTCACGCCCGCAAACAGGCGCTGCAGGCCCAAGCCGCGCAAACCGCCAGTTCCGGGTACGAATGGACCGCCAGTTATAGCCGGCAGGAGCGCGAGTATCGCCAGCCGGAATTGGCCGGCGCCGATAAATCGCGCGAGTGGAATCTGGAGCTGGAGCGCAGCCTGCAACTGCCCGGCAAGGGTGCCGCCAGCCGGCGTCAGGCACAGGCCCTGCGGCAACTGGCCGATGCCGACGAACAAGCCGGTGTGCGTTTGGCCATCAGTGAATTGATCGATAGCTATCTGGATGCGCTTCACGCCAGCGCCAGCCTCGCCCTGCTGCAACAGGAACTGGCCTTTGCCCAAGCCAACCTACGCGCGGTAGAACACCGGGTCAAAGCGGGCGATGCCCCTGCGCTGGATGCGCGTCTCGCCGCCGCCGAAAGCCAGGCGTTGCAACAGGAACTGAGCCAAGCACAGCAGACCGCGCACAACCGCTGGACCAGCTTCCGCCTGCGCTACCCGGCTGCCAGTGTGCCGGCGTTTGCGTTTGCCGTTGCTCTGGATACATCTGCGCTCATCGGCGATGCAGAAAAGATCGCCACAGAAAAAATCGCCACCGACAGTCTGACCACGGAAAACAAACTGGTTAAAAATCCTGGGCCGGTTAATCCGATGCAAAGTAATTCAATGATGGTTGATTCACCGGCCCTGCAAGCGATTCCCGAACCGCGTTTAGTGGAGGGCGATTTGAGTCTCTGGCAGGAGCGCCTGCTCAGCCAGCAACCGGCATTGCAACAGGCCGATGCCAGCCTGAAAGCCGCCAGCGCTGCTGCCGATAAAGCCAAGCGCGAGCGAATTCCCGACCCCAGCATCGCCCTCTACAGCGGGCGCGAATCCTTTGGCGAGGAGTCGGTAGTGGGCCTGCGTTTGAGCATGCCCATCCCCGGCAGCCAGCGCACCCAGGCCATGCGCCAAGGCTACGCCGAGGAAGCAGCCGCACGCGCCGATAAGGAATTGCTGCTGCGCAGCCTGCGCGCGCAAGCGGAAAATCGTTATCGCCAAACGCACAGCGACTATCAGCGCTGGCAACTGGCAACGCAAATGGCCAATAACCTCGGTGAAAACGCGCGTCTGTTACACAAAGCCTATCGCCTGGGTGAGCAGGATCTGCAAGGCCTATTGCTGGGCCAGCAACAGCACACCCGCGCCGCCCTTGCTGAAGTAGAAAGCCGCGTGCAAGCCCTGCGCAGCTATTACCAACTCCAGATCGCCGCCGGCGAATTAAATCCGTTCGTCAGCAGCAACCCAATCAATTCTTCCAACACCATAACCGGAAATTTGCCATGAAAAATTCACACCAGACTATTCCATTAATTCGCATCAGTGTGCTCACGCTCTTGCTATGTGCACTTCCAAGCGCACATGCGCAAGCGGCAACAAACCACCAACAAAATAACTCACCTTATGTGTATCAAATGGATGCAGAAAGCGATTGGAAAGTGATTGCCGCACGCGTGATTCCCCACAACGACAGCGCAAAATTTTCCGCAAAAATTTTTCATCGCCACAAACGTGCTGTTTATCCGTCAGCCAATGTGGAATTGCGTATTCTCGATGCCACCGGAGAATTACTCGGCACCGCCCGCGCAACGCCAGAGCAAATTTTTAATGCAGAAAAAGCCTGGCGAAAAACCGGTGTGAACTACACAGCGACGCTCGATTTTGTACCGCCGGCGGGGAGTCGAATTGAGCTGATTATTAATTAATTCACGCTTTCGTTATTGATTGAGCGGTAAAAGTAACACCTAAAAGTTTCCGTCTGAAAATATAGATCACAATTTTTTGCAATAAAAAAGCCACCCAAAACTGCGGTGGCTTTTTCATTTTGAGTGACTAACGCCGTCGTCGCTTGGGCGGTGGGTCTTGTTCATCTTCGGATTTATTGACGCTGTCGCGCAAACTTTTTTCGCTTTCGAATAGGCGGTCGAAACGCATTTTGGGATCGTTCCAACTGCCTTTGATGGTGTAGCTGAGGCTGGTCGCTTGATCTACCTGTTTTTTGAATAATTTGCTGACCAGATAAACACCGGCAGCAGCGGGCAAGCCAGTCGCCAGGGCGGCAAAGAATGTGAGGTTGCCCGTGACCGGCAAGGTGGCAATCAGGCGGGTATTGATCGTTTCATCGCGCAAATTAATGGTGCCGGCCATTTGTAAACCACTGGATGGTGTACGCACGAGTAGCGGATCCTCAAACACCAGAGTGCCCTGATTGAAACGCACCTTGCCGTTGATTTCGTCGTAGGCCAGGCCGCTTTTGTAGAGGTCGGAAAAGTCCAGGCGCATACGGCGCGCGAGTGAGTCGAAATTGAGAATGGAGAGCAAGCGCAGAATACCATCCCCGGCGCTGGCATCGCGTTTAAAGCGGCCATTTTCCATGTGGATGCGCATCTCGCCGCCCAGCGCGACCAGACCAAAATCCTGCGGCGATCCGGGCCAGAAAAGATCGGTATCAAAACGCGCAGACTGGCTTTCGATGGTGTCGGGTTTTTTCCATTCGCGCAAAACAGCGCCCATATCCCCGGCAGTCAAAATGCCCACAAAGCGGGTTTGCATCCCATCGGGGGTGTATTGCCAATACATTTGCGCACCCTGGTTTTGTTCAACCCCGGCAATAGTGACGCCGCGAATGCTGCCGCGAATCTGGTCGATCAACACGCCTTTATCATTCGGGCGCAACTGCAGAGACCAGTTGCCAAAGTTGTCGCCATCCAGGGAAAGCGTCTTGATGCTGATATTCGCCAGGGGAATGGTTCTTGGATCCAACAACTCGCGCTCAGGTAATTCAGTTGGCGGTGCGACGGGTGAGTCTTCTGCAATAGGTGATTCATCGACAATCACTGCCTCTTTTTCGCCCAGGGCGGCCTTGGTTAGGGCCAGATAGTCGAGGTTGACGTCGAGGGGTGCAAACTTGCTTGAGGGTACCAACAGCTCGCCCGCCACTTGTGGATTAGCTACTCTGAGCTTCCAACCCGCGTTCACGGGAGTAGCAATCACTTTCAGATCATCAAAGGCCAGGGAACCCAGTTCATAATGCCCTATCACCAAATTTGTTCGGAATGGCAGGCCAGCAATACGCCCAACGTCCCCGGATTCAGCAGCCAGCAACTCTTCCAACTCGTGGGAACTGCGTGGGGACTTGAGCGAGTTCACCACCACCGGGGTCAACTGCTCGCTGTAACTGAGGTAGCGAGCTTGCACTGCTTTCCATTGATCCAGATCGACTTCGGGTACATAACCCGAAACAACAAATTCATTGCCACTGCCCAATTGGACATCGCTGCCCAGCGCAATATTGGCCGAGAGCAGACTGTTGCGACGACGATCCAAGCGCAGCAAACTTTGGGTGTTTTCGCCATAGCCCAGATGAATTTGGGCTTGGGCATCTTGCAACCAATATTGAAACACCAGCGGCCGGGACTCATTTGTCGCCTTGCCATAGGGCGCGGGTAAATCCACCTTCACCCCGCGCAAATCGCTGGTAACGGTAATTGCAGCAAAGGATTCATTGGCAAACTCGACGGGTGTTTGCAGATTATCTACCGCGACGTCCGGGCTTAACTCCGGCGCTTTGCTCTGTCGTGGGCGGTGGTTCAATTCAACCATTGCCTGATAGGGTAAGGCCCCCTCCATGAACAGCACTTCAGGGCGTTTACTCCAAAATGCCAGCTGCCGTGCATCTACCGCGCCGGCAAGACTAATCAGTGTTTTGTTGTAAGCCTCTTGCTGTTCACCAAGCAACTTCTGGGTGCTGAGTTGCGCTGTCAATGCCTCGCCAAATACCTGGCCACGCAGGTCGCGACTGCCAATACCTTGCTCACTGTTGTAGCTGATGTGGCCAGTCAAATCGGTAACGCTCAAATTCAGATTTTGCAATTCAAACAGCGGCGCGTGCAGATCCACATCGATTTGTTGACGATGGCCGGTGGGCTTTTCTTCGCCGGTTCCAATCGGGATATCCAGCGCCAGCCGGGCGCGCATCTCGCCCTGCATAGTCCAGGAGTCCAGGCTGGAACCCATGTATTTGCGCATTTCACCTTCGCGCAATACGCGTATACCATCGCTGGCCAAGCCATTAATTTGCCCTGTTACATGCAAGAGCGAACCGCGTCCTTTTGTACGGGGATTCACGCGCACTTCTACTTGCTCGGCACGGCTATCCAGTACCCTGGCAGAGCTGACGCTGGCGGCAACCTGGGCATCAGTGACCAGCAAGCGCCCTTGCAGGTCAGTCAACGCCGGCCAACCCGGGTGATAATTGAGCGCTGCGCGCTGCAAATCCAGATACAACTGGTAAGTGCGCGCCATAGGGTTTTTGGTGTTGAGCGTGCCGCGATAGATAAAGCCTGCCTCAGTTGCCACCCCAGGATTTTCCAAACCGATACTACTGGCAAGCCAGGTGGCAAGGGTCGCCGGAATTGTGGCAGGTGTGTATTTTTTATAGAGGCTCGCATTGAGCTGCTGACCACCGATCTGCAGGAATAAATCGATATCGCCGGTGTTGCGCTTCCAAGGCAGGCCTAACCACAGGTAGCCACGCGCCAGCTCATCGCCTTTGCGGAATTCCAACTGGCCGCTGTTGACATAAATCTGGTTTTTTTCGGGCTGCAAATGCCATGCGACCTGCCCTTTGGCCGAGTCGTATACCATGGGCGCCGCGTAGGTTGGGGAATAATGCATTGAAAAGCCGCTACGCGAATCTATATCGACATAACCGCCTTTTTGCCCGACTTGTAAATATCCATCTACCCCCACCAGTGCAGGTACACCCTGCCAGGCATTAACCGCTACCTGATCCAGATTGCCCTGCAATTGCCAGTCTTTGGGTTGCTGTACCGGCAAGGTTAGCTGGACATTACGTAATTGGCCGCGCGGATTCAGAGTGCGCAGAACTTCCTGCAGGCGCCCCGAGCCTAATACGCCAGCGTCGTCGAGCATATGCGCCAATCGTTCGAGATCAAGGCTATCCAGGCTCACTTTGACTGGCTGCTTGAAGCCAGCAGAGCTGGCCGCCAGGTTCAGGCCATCAATTTTCTGGTCTTTCATGGCAGCATCGATTTGCTGTAAACCCAAACGCCACTCACCACCAGGCAACCAAAAGCCGGTCAGTTCGGTGGCAAAATCATCCAGTGCGAGATTGCGCTCACCCAGCGGCACGGCCAAACGCTGCACCCCCAGGCTACCGACCAGGTCATAACCTTGGCCTCCAGCGCGGGTTTCAAACCAGATATTGGCATCCACCTGTCCCTCACTCTGGAGCGCCGATTTACCCCCCAGTAAAAAGGCGCTAGCCGCCGCAATAGGCTCGCTGGTGGGAAAACGGTTGAGCTGCAAATAACCTTTACTGAGGAAATGCCGGGTATCGCGCGGATCACCCTTGCCTTCCAATACCAGATACACACTGCGTGGCTGTTCATCTACATCAATCTGTAACGCCAGGCGATGGAAATCATCGGCATTTTCCAGCAACAGATAAGGCGAATCCAACTGCATTTGCTGGCCAGAATTGAAGGTAAACCCCAGATGACTACGTTGAAACTCAATCCGCGTAGACAAGAGCAGCATATCCACCAACGCATCCAACTGCGCGCGCGGATTAGTGCCGGCGGTATTGGTGTCAGTTGCGACAGTTGTTGTGCGCGGCAGCCCGGGAATCTGCCAAAAGCCATCGGCCGTCTGGGCGAAACTCATATCGACCTGGGTAAGCACCAGGCTGCTCCACACCGGGCGGAAATTCAGTAGCGATTCCAGAATATCCAGCCGCAACCTGGCTTGCTTGAGCGCGATAATCGGCTGGTCATCCTGACTTTTGATGCTGAAATCCTGCACGACCAAACTGGGTTTCAGACCGGTCCAATCCGATTCAATATGGCCTATATTGACGCGCGCATTGAGCTTGGAGGACAAATAGGAAGCGATGCCCTGGTTATAATCAGCCAACAAATGGGAAAAGCTCCGCCCGGATTGCACCAGCACTGCTAATAAAATCAGCGCCATAGCAATCAGCAGGTAGAACCATTTCACCAGTTTGCGAAGTGCACGACTCATTAAACGTCAGGGGTTCCCGGCCAAAAAATTAAACCAACACAATATCGTATTGCTCTTGATGGAAGACGGCTTCAACCCTGAACTCGATCGTCCGCCGGATAAATGCCTCCAGATCCGCCACATAGGCCGCTTCTTCATCCAACAAACGATCAACTACCACTTGCGATGCCAGCACCAGAAACTTTTCGTTGTCGTAGGTGCGCGCCATACGCAAAATTTCCCGGAAAATTTCGTAACACACAGTTTCAGCAGACTTCACCTGGCCCCGCCCCTGGCATACCGGGCAAGGCTCACACAGCATTTGCTCCAGGGATTCGCGCGTGCGTTTGCGCGCCATCTCCACCAAACCCAGTTCCGATACGCCGGTAATGCGGGTTTTGGCGTGATCTTTTTCCAAGGCCTTTTCCAGGGTTCGCAACACCTGCCGCTGGTGTTCCGGATCTTTCATATCGATAAAATCGAGGATGATGATCCCGCCCAGATTGCGCAGGCGCAATTGCCGTGCAATCGCCGACGCTGCCTCCAGGTTGGTTTTGAAAATCGTCTCTTCCAGATTGCGATGGCCGACAAACGCACCAGTGTTTACATCCACCGTGGTCATGGCTTCGGTCTGCTCGATAATCAGATAACCGCTGGATTTCAATGCGACCCTCGGCTCCAATGCGCGGTGGATTTCCTCCTCCACCCCATACAGCTCCAGCAACGGGCGATCGCCGCTGTAAAGATCGATCAAATCGATTAACTGGGGCGCATACTTGGACGCAAATTCCAGCATTTGCTGGAACGTCAGCCGCGAATCCACCCGCACCCGATCAATCGGGGCTCGCGCCATATCGCGCAGGGCGCGCAAATAGAGCGGCATATCGCGATGAAGTTCCGCTGGCACGCCCAAGCCCGGCAACTTTTGGGTTAAATCCTCCCACAACCGCAGCAGAAAGGGGATGTCCGCCACTATGGCTTCAGCATCGGCACCTTCCGCTACTGTGCGGACGATAAATCCCCCTTTAATTTCCTGCTCGGCGACCGCCAATTCGACCGCCTGACGCAAGCGTTCGCGCTCCGGCTCATCCTCAATGCGTGTAGATACACCAATGTGATTGGCATTGGGCATATACACCAGGTAGCGGGAGGAGAGGGTCAGGTGGGTGGTCAGGCGCGCGCCCTTGGTACTGATGGGGTCTTTGGCAACTTGCACGAGTAACGTTTGGCCTTCGCGCACCAATGAGCGGATATCCGGCACTTCGGTGCGGCGGACTTCCCCTTCAGGTGGTTCGGGCATCATATCGGCAGCGTGGATAAACCCGGTGCGCTCCAGACCTATCTCGACAAAGGCGGCCTGCATGCCGGGTAAAACCCTTACTACCTTGCCCTTGTAGATATTGCCCACGTAAGTTTCGCCGTGGCTGCGTTCGATATAAAACTCTTGCACTACACCGTTTTCAACCAAGGCAACACGAGTCTCTACCGGAGACACGTTAATTAAGATTTCTTCACTCATGCTTCTACTCCCGCCGACCACCAGGGCACCTGGAACTCGCGCAATAATTCGCAGGTAGCTTCAATCGGCAAGCCCACCACACAGGAATAGCTGCCGTGGATTTCTTTGACGAACACGGCGCCCAACCCCTGGATTCCGTAACCGCCCGCCTTGTCTTGCGGCTCACCGGTTTCCCAGTAAGCATCTATCTCTGCGTCATTTAACTCGCGAAAGGTCACCCGGGTAATCGCCAAGCGCTGTGCTTGTTTTGCCTGGCTATGCAGGGCGATTGCAGTGATAACCTCATGGGTGCGCCCGGAGAGCTGGTGCAGAATCTGATGGGCATGCGCTTTATCACGTGGCTTTTCCAACACTTCGCCATCGATCAAACCCAAAGTGTCAGCCCCCAACACCGGCGCCAACGGCAGTTGCTGATGTTGCAATTCCGCAAATCCGGCCGCTGCTTTTTCACGCGCCAGACGCTGCACATAATCCAATGCCGACTCACCTGCCGCTATCTGCTCGGGCACAGAGACACGCACCACCGAGTGCCTTACACCAATCTGGTGTAATAGCTCCCGTCGGCGCGGCGATTGGCTGGCAAGATATAAATCGGGAATCACCGGCTGAGCACTCCTAACCAGGTAAGGCTTTATTTTAATAAATCGTTGATGGATGAACCCTGAACCAATGCGGCATTAGTTCTGATGGCTATGGGTCAGGCGGTTCAACCAAACCCAACACACAGGCCATATCAGTGCACTGGTCAGTGCCGGATACAAAAACTGGATGCCAGACAACGGACGCCCCGCCATTCCCTGCACCCAGTTATCGGTAAGCTGAGCAATGCCCACCAATACAAAAATCCAGGCTGACTGACGCCAGAGCGAAAAATTACGCACCCGCTGGTAAGACAAAATGCAGATATAACCCACAATCACCAGCCCCAGGCTGTGTTGGCCGAAGGGGACGCCCTCCAGCAAATCCTGAAACAAACCCAACGCACTCAGAAACAGAAAACTGACGGTGAGCGGCATGAAAAAAATCCAGTAAATCGCCACTACCAATACAAACTCGGGGCGCCACCAGCGAACATCCATAGGCAAGGGATAAACGGACAGCACCAGCGATAACAAAAAGCTGAGCGCAATGATGAAGTAGAGGTTAACAGGCTGGGCGGGCATTAGTGTGCCCCGCCCTGCGAGCTGGAAGAAAAGCTGGCGCTACTGCTTGAGGCGGGCTGGGCAACAGCGGTTGGTGTAACTTTAGTTAGAGCTCCGGGTACACTGGCCTGGTCCCGGTTTTCAAATACCAGCAACAGGTGGCGGCTGCGATCCAGACGTGCCATAGGTTTGGCAAGGACGGTCAAAAATGCTTTTCCCGGATCACGTACCACTTGCAGGACTTCAGCAACCGGATAACCCACCGGGAAACGGTCGCCAAGACCTGAACTCACCAGCAAATCCCCCGCACGGATATCGGTGTTGGCCGAGACATGGCGCAGGCTAAGGCTATTCAAATCGCCAGTGCCTTCTGCAATCGCACGCACACCATTGCGATTTACTTGCACCGGAATCGCGTGGGTAGAGTCCGAAATCAATAGCACAGTACTGGAGCTTTCGCTCACCTCAGTGACCTGCCCCATTAACCCAAAAGCATCCAAGACCGGCTGGCCTTTGAAAGCACCATCTTTCGTACCGCGATTGATAATGACTTTATGGCTGAGTGGATTGGGCGACACTCCGATCAACTCGGCAATCAGCACCGTGTCCTGCAACATCTGGCTGGCATTGAGCAACTGACGCAAGCGCACGTTTTCCGCTGCCAGTGAAGCAAGCTGTTGCAGTTTACGCTGATGGATAAGCAGCTCGGTTTTGAGCGCTTCATTTTCCGCTTTGAGGTCCGCCTGGGAGACAAAGGTATCCTTGCGCCAATCGTTAACACGGCTGGGCACATTGGTAATTTGATAAAAGGGAGTGACTAACTGGGCCAGCTTTTCACGCAGCGGCTCCAGTTTATCGGTATAAAGCCCAACAACGACCAACGCCATCATGATCACTATGAACAGGAAGGCGCGACTGGTTGCGGATGAGCCTCGGGCAAAGAGCGGTTTAATGGCCGTATCTCCTGTTTGTTATTAACCCCTGCAAACAGGGTAGCGGGAGCGACGCATCGCCCCCGTCATTTATCAGGACGACAGCAGATCCATATTGCGCTTGTCGCTCATCTCCAGCGCCATACCTCCACCGCGCGCAACGCACGTCAGTGGGTCTTCCGCCACAATAAACGGCAGGCCAGTTTCGTTGGAGAGCAAACGGTCGATATCGCGCAGCAAGGCACCACCGCCAGTCAGTACCACGCCACTTTCGGCGATGTCGGATGCCAACTCCGGCGGAGATTGTTCCAGCGCACTTTTCACCGCCTGCACGATACCGGCAAGCGGATCTTGCAGCGCTTCCAGGACTTCATCGCTGCTAAGGGTAAAGCTGCGCGGTACACCTTCAGCCAGGTTGCGGCCGCGCACATCAATTTCACGAATTTCGCTGCCCGCAAATGCACAGCCAATTTCCTGCTTGATACGCTCGGCAGTCGCGTCACCAATCACACTGCCGTAGTTGCGACGAACATAGTTCACAATCGCTTCGTCAAAACGGTCACCGCCAATGCGCACCGAGTCGGAATAAACCACACCGTTCAGGGAGATAACGGCAATCTCGGTTGTACCCCCGCCGATATCCACCACCATGGAGCCACTGGCTTCAGAAACCTTCAGGCCTGCACCAATCGCGGCGGCCATAGGCTCTTCGATCAAACGGACTTCACGCGCGCCAGCACCCAGGGCAGATTCGCGAATTGCACGCTTTTCTACTTCAGTGGAAAGACAGGGAACGCTGATCAATACGCGGGGAGATGGGTTAAACCAGGAATTTTCGTGCACTTTGCGGATAAAGTGTTGCAGCATTTTTTCGGTGACCTGGAAGTCGGCGATAACGCCGTCTTTCAGCGGGCGAATGGCGGTGATATTGCCCGGAGTACGGCCCAACATGCGCTTGGCTTCAACCCCTACAGCTTCCACAATTTTGGTGCCGTTGTGATGGCGAATTGCTACTACGGATGGTTCATTTAAGACGATACCGCGGCCACGTACATAGATCAGGGTGTTAGCAGTGCCAAGGTCAATGGAAAGGTCGTTGGAGAAAGCTCCACGCAAAAGTTTCATCATGGTGTGATGGGGCCTTAAAAAATAGGTTAACAATAAAATTCTGTTCCAGCCTGGACTCGGGGCACACTGGTGGGACCCACATTCCCTGAGTTAAGAACCTCAAAACCCGGATCTGTTATAGCTGATCCGATATCGGAGGAGTCTCCTTGCACTTTTTTCGCAAGCGCGCAGTATAAGTGAATTTGGTTTTTTATCCGACCCACTTTGTAAGTAAAGTTCACCGGATGTCGGATAATTTGCGCAAATTGCGCTTAAATTTTGCGCAATTCCGCCAAATTCAAAAGCGACTGCCAACTGCGTTAAAAACTGGCTGCACTCTATCAACCACAGGGTTTCTGGGCAAGGCGCAAATGTGATACCTTTGGCGCCCGTTTTTGGCGGTATAACGCGGGTTGGCCGCATGTTCACCGCATGTTTCGAATTCATCTGCTGGAGCTTCCCATGGCTGTTGACCGTTCCGATATCGCCAAGCTGTCCAAGCTGGCGCGTATCCAGATTTCCGATGAGGCTGCCGATGAGGCGGCAAAGAGTATTTCCGACGTGCTGGCACTGGTTGACCAACTGCAAGCCGTGAATACCGATGGTGTATTACCCATGGCACACCCACTGGATGCAGTGCAACGTTTGCGCGCGGATGTGGTAACCGAGCCAAACCAGCGCGAAGCTTTCCAGGTAATTGCACCGGCAACGCAGGATGGCTTGTATCTGGTTCCGCAGGTTATTGAATAAGCATTATTGCTCCTCCCTTTATCGAAGGGAGGCTGGGAGGGATTAATCCCCCTAACCCCCTTTTTCAAAGGGGGGACTAGATGTGGCGAAGACATCAACGTTTTTCTTCAGAAATCCAGCAGCACTCATCGTCACAAAACTATTCGAATCACGAAAAAATTTCAGGACATTGCAATGCATCAATTCACCATTGCCGAACTGGTAAAAGGTCTGCGTAACAAAGACTTTTCCAGTACCGAAGTGACCCAACATTATCTGGATCGCATCGCGCGTCTGGACAAAACCTACAACAGTTATATCACCGTAACTAATGATATTGCACTGCAACAAGCCACCGCCGCTGACAAGCGTTTAGCGGCAGGCAATGCGCCCGCCCTGTGCGGTATCCCTATTGCGCACAAAGATATTTTTTGTACGACTGGCGTGCGCACTTCCTGCGCATCAAAAATGCTCGATAAATTTATCGCGCCCTACAACGCCACCATCGTGGAAAATTACTTGAATTCCGGCGTGGTAATGCTAGGTAAAACCAATATGGATGAATTCGCTATGGGCTCATCCAACGAAACCAGTTGGTACGGCCCGGTAAAAAATCCTTGGGCAATTGACTGTGTACCCGGCGGATCTTCAGGTGGTTCTGCTGCCGCAGTTGCAGCGCATTTAGCGCCAGCAGCAACAGCATCGGATACCGGCGGCTCCATTCGTCAACCAGCCGCCTTGTGCGGATTAACCGGTATTAAGCCAACTTACGGTCGCGTGTCGCGCTGGGGCATGATTGCATTTGCATCCAGTTTGGATCAGGCAGGTATTTTGTCGCGTACAGCAGAAGATGCGGCGATTTTGTTAAACGATATGGCGAGCTACGACGCGAAAGATTCCACTTGTGTTGAGCGCGATGTACCGGATTACACCGCTGATTTGAATAAACCATTAACCGGTTTGCGCATAGGCGTACCCAAAGAATATTTCGGCGAAGGTTTGAATCCACAAACCGCAGCTCATGTAGAGTCTGCAATCAAAGTGTACGAAAGCCTGGGTGCAAGTATTCACAGTGTTAGCTTGCCGCACACGCATCTTGCAGTGCCCGCTTATTACGTCATTGCACCCGCCGAATGCTCAGCGAACCTGTCCCGCTTCGACGGCGTGCGCTACGGCCATCGCTGTGAAAATCCAACCGATTTGAATGATCTTTATATGCGCTCACGCAGTGAAGGTTTTGGTGCAGAAGTGAAGCGTCGTATTCTTGTTGGTACTTACGCATTGTCTGCCGGTTATTACGATGCCTACTACAGCAAAGCGCAAAAAATTCGCCGCTTGATCAAACAGGATTTCGTCGATGCATTCCAAACAGTCGATGTCATCCTCGGCCCAACCTCGCCCTCGCCGGCATTCCAATTTGGTTCAAAAACCAAAGACCCGGTAGCCATGTACCTGGAAGATATTTACACCATCGCCACTAACCTGGCGGGCTTGCCCGGCTTATCGATTCCCTGCGGATTGGTGGACAACAAACCGGTTGGCTTGCAATTGATAGGTAATTTCTTTGCTGAATCACAGCTGTTAAACGCGGCACATATGTTTCAGCAAGCCACCAACTTCCACCAACAAACTGCCCCTGGCATTGAGTAAGGGTCCCCAGAGATTAAAGAAGAGAAAAGTTATGCAATGGGAAACTGTAATCGGGTTGGAAGTTCACGTACAACTTGCAACCAAAACCAAAATTTTTTCGGGCGCCAGCACGGCATTCGGCGCTGAGCCAAATACCCAGGCCTGCGCCATTGATTTGGCATTACCGGGCACCTTGCCTGTCGCCAACGAACAAGCGTTTCGCTTTGCCACCATGTTTGGCTTGGCAGTAAATGCAGAAATCGGCAAGCGCTCAGTGTTTGAACGTAAAAACTATTTTTATCCGGATTTGCCCAAAGGCTATCAAACCACACAACTTGCCGAACCCATTGTTGGTGCTGGCTATGTGGATCTCGAACTCGAAGGTGGTCGCACCAAACGCGTTCGCATCCACCACGCGCATTTGGAAGAAGATGCAGGTAAATCCTTGCACGAAGATTTTGCCGGCATGAGCGGAATCGATTTAAACCGCGCTGGCACGCCGCTGATTGAGGTGGTAACCGAACCAGATATGCGCAGCGCCGAAGAAGCCGTCGCCTTCGCGAAAAAATTACATTCAATCGTCACATCATTGGAAATTTGCGATGGCGAAATGAGCCAAGGTTCCATGCGTTTTGACGTAAATATTTCTGTGCGACCAAAAGGCACCGAAAAACTTGGCACGCGCACCGAAACCAAAAACCTTAACTCTTTCAAGTTTATGGAAGAGGCGATTGAGTTAGAAGTAGAACGCCAAATCGATGTACTGGAAGACGGCGGCAAAATTATTCAGGAAACGCGCCTGTATAACGGGGATACCAAAAAAGCTCGCTCCATGCGCAGTAAAGAAGACAGCAACGATTACCGCTACTTCCCCTGCCCTGATTTGCTGCCGGTAATCCTGGATGATGAATACATCGAAACTGTACGCCAACAAATGCCGGAGTTGCCCGAAGCCAAACGTGCGCGTTTTGTGGAGCAATATGGTTTGAGCAGCTACGATGCTGGCCAAATCACTATGGATAAATTCAGCGCGGCATTTTTTGAAGCGTCAACCAAAATTTCCGGAGAACCAAAACTCACCGCTAACTGGATTATGGCCGACCTTGGAGCTTATCTGAACCGTACCGAGCAACGTATCGACCACTCACCAGTAACTCCCGAGTTGCTCGCCGGTTTGGTAGTGCGCATTAAAGACGGCACCCTCTCCAGTAAAATCGCCAAACAAGTTTTTGAAGCGATTGCCAATGGCGAAGGCGATGCCGACACCATTATCGAAACCAAAGGTTTGAAACAGGTTTCCGATACCGGCGCGCTGGAAAAAATCATCGACGACATACTGGCCGCTAACACAGCGCAAGTAGAAGGCTACCGCGCCGCCGCGGAAGACAAGCGCGCAAAAATGCTTGGCTTCTTCGTAGGGCAAGCGATGAAAGCATCCAAAGGCCAGGCAAACCCGCAAGCCTTGAATGAATTGTTGATTAAGAAATTGAACGGGTAAAGCGACCCCCACCTAACCTCCCCTTTTACAAGGGGGAGGGATCTTACTCCCTTCTAAATTTTTGACGCGAAGTGAGATCTGTCCCCTCCCTTGCAAAGGGGAGGATTGGGGTGGGGTTTGTTTTTACGAGAAATTAAATAGCTTAAGAGATTTGAAAAATGAGCTTACGCAAAGACAAAGAAAAAGTCCTCGGAGAAATCTTCGACGAAGCCCGCATCGCCACCTTTCTGGATTACCCGGCACCTGCTGGCATCAACGCTGATTACCATCTACTGGAAAAAGCCTATCGCGGCATGCGTGGCGAAAACTTCGGCACCTTTGTAAAATTATTTATCGAAGCCGGTAAAGATGTAAACGCAATCGGCCCGGAAGGCAAAACCTTCCTGCAAGTCGTAAAAACACACCGCAATGGTGAAGAATATGTGATTGCACTGGAAGCTGCTGGCGCGAAGTAATATTTTGCAATCCACTAAAAACAAAAAAGGCAGCTCTCATCAGCTGCCTTTTTATTGGTATCAATTTATTATGCGAACAAATCAATAATCCGGAGGCGTTTCGCGGGGCTTTACCCCTACCTTTTGCGCAATCCCGGAAAGAATATTTTCTTGCCACTCCTGCTCTTCGTGTGTGAAGGCATTTTTATCTTCCAGTAGTTTTACGATGATATTCGCTACAATCATGGGGATAATACCGAATATCCAAAAGTGCCCAAAGAACACACCAGTAATACGTCCAGGAACCGTTACCGGGCTGAGATCGCCATAGCCAATTGTTAGTGCCGTCACTACCGCCCACCACAAACCATCAGCAAAAGACTTTGTCTCAAATACGGAAAACATTTCCGCAGCCAAAACAATACTGGTCAAATAAATTGCTACGATTACCCAGAGGCGATTTGCCACATAAATTACAGCTTTTTTCATTTACTACTCCTTTTTGTGTTTATTTTTTGGCAGTTTATGCGAGTATAACCGCAAGCGCAAACCATCATCACTAACCATCGCGAGCGCCATTTAAATCTTGATGAAACCAATTACTTTTACATCCACTGTTTTTGTCAGCATCGCACTCAGTGCTGTTATGTTGATACTCACAACAGCAGAAGCAAATCTGTTTCACTGGTTGAGCCTGGAACCATTGCGAGTAAATGCCGGTGAATACTGGCGCATTCTTACGGCAAACTTCGTCCATTTCGGCTGGGCGCACACGCTGATGAATGTGGCTGCATTGCTGCTCTGCACGCTGGCATTGCTGAGCGAACTATCCTTAGCAAAATACCTGAGTTTATTGATGGTATCCTGTCTATCCGTAGGCGCTGGAATTTATTGGTTTAACCCGGAATACCAGCCTTATGCTGGATTATCCGGTGCAATTCACGGTTTGGTTTTCGCAGGATTAATACAGACACGCGCTTATCCGCTGTGGGTCAAAATTACAGGTCTACTACTTATCACCGGAAAACTGGTGCAGGAGAATTTACCCGGTTATGAAGCCACCGATTTACAGCAATTAATTCCTGCGGCTGTCGCCGTAGAGTCCCACCTGTACGGCACTATTGCCGGCGCCGCATTTGCGTTGGGCGATAAACTTATCCAATTCATGAAAAGGAAACTCTAAATGCAAGGTTCACCGGGGAAAGCTATTGATTATTTTTTGGAAGGTGCGCGACTCATCTCCCAACCGGGAATGCGCAAATTTATTTTGATTCCACTGATGGTCAATGTACTGATATTTTTTCTGGTCACAGCCTATTTGTGGAGTGCCTTTGGTG
>JAGKXA010000348.1 GCA_021151615.1 Cellvibrionaceae bacterium
GTTCTTGGGAACTGCAAGCTCAACTCAAACCCCAGCATTAGCCTACCACAAAGGCTTTTTCGGCATGGGTTCGGTGCAGTTGCCTAAACTGGATTCACTGGACTCAATGGTTATCAACCAAGACGGTTTCAGTATCCGTGTGCACAAGTTCAGCGACGGTAAGGCAAACAAATCGTTCTATCGTTTCGATATGTTGCCAACTTTCGCTTGCTTCAACCCGTTCTGGGGTATCCAAGTGTCAGGCACCTAATAGGTGTTTGTGTGGAGAGGGCGCTATATGCGCCCTTTTTTATTGGTTAGAATGTGAAGACAAGAATTGCAAGCATTGACAGCATCAGTAGCGCAAAAAATCCTGATCCATCACCAGTTGACGATACTTCTGTTTTTGTCACGCCAGTAACATGAGTTAGCTTATTTGCCTCATCCGCTCTAAGAAACTCGTATTCGGATTGAATGTTGCGAACACAGCTTTCATCAACAAGGATTTTCTCATTCTTGGCAAGAAGTGACTTCAACTCGTTAAGTGTCTTGCAGTTAGCGTTAATGCCAGAATCAATTGTCGGACCCGTTTTACTCCAGCGGTTTAGCCTGAACTCACCAGTTTTTACAGGTCTGCACATGTATGTATCGTATTGACTGCTCATTGTATTCTGCCCTTTTTCTGTAGGTTGTTTCTTGCTCTGTTCATAATTGGAGAAAACCTGCAAGACTGCTCAGGAATCAATCCAAGCGCCTTGGCTTCTGTAATGCACTTCCTCCAATAGCGCTTGCTGTTAGGCAGAGTAAATTGACGCAACTCGTTGGCTCGCAAGCCGATTGTGGTTGATGATGCACCGCTAAAAAACGTGTACGGCTCCAGCAGAAGTAACTCACAAAGCGAGTTCACTCCAGCGTATAATTCAAGGTCGATTTGTTGCTGTGATTTTCTTTGCATCTCAAACTCCATCCGTTATCACTCACGCCACTATAGCACCACATTTCTCCCGCAGTGGTAAGACCAGTGGCCATGCTGCTATACTGACCAAAACGGAGGTCACTATGATTACCAAAGGCGATTTAATTAAAGGCGCAATGCAACACTTAGCTGTTGACGGCTTGCTAATGCAACCAATGGCGCAAGACAATCAATCAGCACTGCAACATCTTGACGATTTTGCAGCTACATATTCGGCAATCGGTCAGGATATCGGCTACCTTCAGCCGCTAGAATACGGCACAAGCACCGAAACAGATGATTCAGGCGTTGACGTGTCGTTAGTCGGCCCGATTAAGGTACTGCTTGCTGGATACATTGCGAATATGTTTGGTAAAGAGCTGAACCCAAATAAACTATCATGGGCTGAAAACATGATGATGCGACAGCTCACCACGGTCGAAAGTTGCAGCTACCCAGTAACGCTTCCGGTCGGCTCTGGCAATTATGAGGCGCTGGACGACCAGCAATACTATCGCGGCGGCTTGCCGTTTGAGAATTAAGGAGTAAGTAATGATTATCGTGACGCTCGCAAGTAACACATGGACGAATCTATACACTGCGGCAGGCGTTACGGTCGGCCAATCCTTAACTATTCAAGTGCAAAGCCCATCCGCCAGGCTAGTCCTCAAAAGCCAAGCCACTGCACCGGCTGCAAGCGACATTAGCGGCATCGAAGTATTTACCGACGAATGGTACACGGTCAACGCATCAAGCACAGGCGCATGGATTAAGCCGCTGTCTGATGATTGCGTTGTTGCAGTGTCGACGCAGTACGATTTGATTACCCCAGCGCGTTACGGTGGCCGCTCCATCCTGTACGGCAACACTATCGACAGACTGGCAACGCAAGCACTCAACTATCGAGACGACGCGATAAGTCGTGGGCTTGGCTATTACTCGTATTTAAACCAAGTGATTGCAGCGGGCGCAAAGGCGTACATCCGTTTTCAGTGTCCTCCTGATAAATACGTGGTCCTGCTTGGCAGTGAAATCATCATGAACAAAGAGGCGCTGATTTACCGCACGTTTAGCGCGTACACAGGCGGCACGATTGGCGCAGCCGTACCAGTCAAGAACTTGCGAAGCGATACTATTTATCCGCCAGCTAGTGTGATTAATGTGATCACAACGCCAACACCAACAACCGCCAATGAAGTGACGTATTTGCCGCTTTACGGCTCGGTTGGCTCAGGCAATCGCGTATCAGGCTCGACAGACTCAAGCGACACATTCCGACTGCTTGCGCCAAACTCAGTGTTTTTGATTGAGCTTGAAAACACATCGACGTCAAGCAATACGGTGTTTGTGCAGTACACTTGGTTCGAGCTTTCGCAACAGGTGATTTTGTAGCACTGGTCGTACCACTCCCGCTGATTAGTTGCGCTATAGTAAATGCACCTAATAACGGAGGATGGTATGAATAAGCAAGAATTGATTGATAAAGCGGTGCATGAGTTTGGTGGTAAGTGGCCAAGCGTTTTTAACATACCAGAAAAGCGCTCACCGAAAAACGGCTTTTACGTTACACCAAGTGGAACCATGACACATAAAGACCACTGCGAGTGGCTCAAGGAGTGCGAATTCACACAACGCGCACGCGAACTTGGATACATCAATGGCTATCGATGGGGAGTTGAGTATCCGACGGGCGGAAAGAGGCCTGATTTGGCGTATGATG
>JAGKXA010000349.1 GCA_021151615.1 Cellvibrionaceae bacterium
GAAGATATCCTTGAAGGCATTTTGCGTGTGACTGTGTTGGTGGCGCTGAGCCGTCCAGCGGAATTTATCGAGATCACCTTCCAGCAACAAATGCAGAAGTCTTGATCGATAAATAAATGACGCAATGTTGATTGCATCCTGATGCGAAATTTAACGCGCAGTTTTTATTGTGGCTCTTTCAACAATTAAAACTGCACAAAAAATGTTAACCATTGATTAATTAAGGCAGAGATAATCATGGCAGAAGACGGCTCAACACAATCAGCCAACATATGGCCACTCCCCAAGTTCCACTTTGAAGTCAAGTGGGACACCAATGTAATGTCTTTCCAGGAAGTGAGCGGGCTGGATATCCAATCCGAAGAAATTAAATATCGCGCGGGCGACAGCAAAGTATTCTCGGTAGTAAAAATGCCGGGCATGGTGAAGTTTGGCAACGTCACCATGAAAAAAGGCGTGTTCAAAGGAGATAACAAATTTTGGGACTGGCTCAACCAGATCAAGCTCAATACTATCAAGCGCGTACCTGTCACCATCAGCTTGCTGGATGAATCCAGTGCACCAACCATGGTGTGGACACTTAAAAATGCCTGGCCCACTAAAATTTCTTCTACTGATTTGAAAGCAGAAGGCAACGAAGTGGCCATCGAGAGCATTGAAATTGTTCACGAAGGTTTGACCATCGCCAACGGTTAAGCGTGAGTGATTAATTAACATGCCTGCAAATTCAGCAGCAAATACAGAAGGCGGTTTTTATCCGCCTTCTGCGTTTTATTTCAAGGTAGTTTTTGGCAATAGCGCGAACAGCCCCGATGCCTCTTTTCAGGATGTATCCGGCATCAGCAGTGAAATGTCAGTCGAGGAAGTCACCGAAGGCGGTGAGAATCGCTTTGTGCACAAGCTGCCGCGCGGGGTAAAAAATCCCAACCTTGAATTAAAGCGTGGCATAGCGGCATCAACCTCGCCTTTGGTGACCTGGTGTCAATCAGTGTTTGAAGGTGGGTTAAATGTTGCCATAGTGCCGCAAACGATTCGCGTCTATTTGCTCGATGAAAACGCCGCACCCCTGCGTGGCTGGGTATTCGTTAATGCGTTTCCAGTGAAATGGGAAGTGGAAAGTTTTAACTCCACCAAAAATGAAGTCGCCATCGAAAAAATTTCATTCAGTTACAACTATTCCAAGCGCATTAAATAGCGCAGAGCGCAATTCCCGGTGAGTGGAATGAGTGATTATGGCCATAGAAATTAAACAGTTACTGATTAAATCCAGCGTTGCGGATGATGTGCATCAGGAAGATAACTCCCACGCCCAGGTTTCTGCCGACGCCATCAAGTATGAAGTGCTTGAGGAGTGTCGCCGTTTAATTCAGGAAATGCTGAACGATAAAGGACAGCGTTAACCATGCCAGTGTCATCCGGTACCAAAACCAAATTAAAAATCTCGCCCTGCGATGTGAGCAATGGCATAGCAACGGTCAATGGTGATACGCCCTTTGAAGCGCTAATCAATCCGGAGGAATATACCCATTTCTCCTACATTGAATATGCTGACAACAAAGCCCAGGGCGGTGCCGGTGGCGAAAAAAAATACGCGCGCACCAAACCCGATCGGGTTGAATTCAAAGAAATGGTGTTGGATGGTACGGGCGTAGTACCCGGCACCAGCACCAGCGTTTTGCAACAGGTCGCGCTCTTGCGCAAAGTGGCTTACAAGTACGACGGCACCGAACATGAACCGCCGGTGGTAGAAGTATCCTGGGGGCCGATGTTATTCAAAGCGCGCCTGGAATCGCTCGATGTTAAATACACCTTGTTTAAGCCCAGTGGTGAGCCGCTGCGTGCGCGCATCACGCTAAAATTTTCGGCCTTCACCACCAACGAAGAAGTATTTCGCTCGGCGAGTATGGAATCGCCGGACCTCACGCATCTGGTCGAAGTCAAAGCAGGCGATACATTACCTCTTCTCTGTCATCGCATTTATAAAGACAGCAGCTACTATCTGGCCGTTGCCGAATTCAATCATCTCCGTAATTTTCGCGCGCTGGTTCCAGGTCAGTTGCTGCGTTTTCCTCCGCTGGTGTAATCATGGCTGTGTCCCCTTTAACAAATGCCAGCGGCGTAGTCAGCTTCAACGTTTTGGTGAATGGCACGGCGCTTTCCACCAGCATTGAAATTATTTCGATTGATATCAGCGCCTGGGTGAACCGTATTAACACCGCCACCCTGGTGTTGAACGATGGCAACATGCCCGAAGCAAAATTTCCCAACAGCGACAGTGCAACCTTTGTACCGGGTGCGGAAATAAAAATCCAATTGGGTTATGACCAGACAGTAACGGATGTTTTCACCGGCATTATTATTAAGCACTCGGTAAAAATTTCTGGCAAAAATGATGCGCGTCTGGTGGTGGAATGCAAAGACAAAGCGCTGGCCATGACCGTCGGGCGCAAGAATGCCAATTACATTGATAAAAAAGACAGCGATATTATTACCACCCTGATCGGCAATGCCGGCCTTACGGCGACAGTAACGGCAACCACGTTTCAGCATAAGGAACTGGTGCAATTTTACTGCAGTGATTGGGATTTTATGCTCGCGCGCGCCGAAGCCAATGGCATGTTGGTCACGCTCGATGCCGGCACGGTAACGGT
>JAGKXA010000112.1 GCA_021151615.1 Cellvibrionaceae bacterium
CTCTTAAGCGATGGCGAAAAACGTTTATTGCAGCAAGCGTCCAATATCCAGGAGGCGCACAACGATAATTTCAACACGCCCGCCTTTGCCGATGGCTACTGGGTCATGTTCGATTACAACCGCGGCTATGCGCCGGATTTGGAAAGCTCGGGTATTATGAGCATCGATCGCCTACCCAAATACAGCTATTACTTCTATCAAAGCCAGCGCGATCCGAGTGAAATTTCCGATAAATTTGCGTCCGGCCCTATGGTATTTATCGCCAACGAATGGACTGAAAAATCTACGACTGATATCCGCATTTTCAGTAACGCTGAAGCCGTCGAATTACTCTTAAATGGCAAACTGATTGGCAAGCAATTAGCGGCAGAAAATAGAAATACCCAAACCACTAGAAACCTGAAGCACCCGCCATTTACTTTCGCCCTGGAAAAATTTGAGCCCGGCGAATTAAAAGCCCTGGCATATAGTGGCGATACAGTTGTGGCGGAGCACAAGGTATTCACCCCCGGTGCGCCGGCAAAAATAAAACTGACGCTGGATACCAGCGGCAAAACGCCACAGCCCGGCGTGAAAGATGTGGTGTTTGTGCGCGCGCAGTTGCTGGATGCGAAAAATAATCCGGTGCCGGCAAATAACATCGAGGTGAGTTTCGCACTGAAAGGTGACGGAAAATTATTGAGCCCTGCAAGCCTGACCACCAGCGGCGGCTATGCGGTTGCATTGGTTGAAGTTGGCAGCGATTTGACTGGCCTCAGCATTAGCGCGAGTTCAGATACACTCGAAAGCGCGGAGCTGCTATTGAATGCTCGCTAGTTAAATAATCCCTGTTCTGCGCGGGTATTCCTTTTGATTGATTTAAAGTGGTTAACTTGCAGCATCGTCAAAACCGGGTTAAGTGCGCGGTTTCAAGTTGGATTGGCGCCAGTTGGTAACTCAGTTATCAGCTGGCTATTCATTTTTGTGTTATTTCAAAACAGCTTGGTTAGAACCAGAAAGTCTCACACGTATCTCTTCATACATAAAAAATGAGAACCAAAAAGCAGATTTTGCACGACAGGCCGGGTAGATTGGCAAGACATCAACTAATTCCGGTAGCAACTTAAAATATCAACCAGCCGGATTAAATTGCATAAAAACGTATTTTCATTAGAACAAAAATTACAAACTGAAGTTGTCGTATTTAACGCTCCTCTCCCGCGTCAAACTGACAACACAAATTCAGTGGACAACACCCAACCCAATTTCGGCAACTATTTTTCCACACCTTGTGCTTTCCGCACCAGGTCGGTGTTGCTCTATAGCTTTGCGGTTAACTCGTTGATTTCAGGCTCACTACCACAAAAAATGGAACCAAAATGAAAACCTTACTTGTCTATGCACACTTGCTGGCTGCCTGTGTCTCTGTGGGAATCCTGTTATTGCAGGATCTCGCCCTCGCCAAAACCCGCGGCAACCCACTGCCGGAAAAAATGGTGCATGACCTGCGTACCGCCGCCGATATTATGTTTGCAGCGCTGGTTGTACTTTGGGTTACCGGTTTAGCCTTAGTCATTGTTGGCTATCTCGAGAACCCGCAACAATATTTAATGAACCCCAAACTCTGGGCCAAATTTACTGTGGTTTCCATTCTCACGCTGAATGGATTATTGCTGCATTATTTCAGTTTTCCGCGCGTGGTTTCCCACACAGGTTTGCTGGGCCGCTCGCCACTGGAGCAATCTCTCATTGCCGCTACCGGTGCCATCTCATCTACTTCATGGTTATTCGCCTGCTTCCTGGGCATCGCGCGCCCTTGGAACTACACCGCACAATATGAATTTGTGATGCTCCTGTATGCAGCACTGGTGATCGGAGCCGTGATTGTTGCCTGCAAAATTATGCACAGCTTGCGTGTACAAGAACCGCCTTTACTCACTGAGCGAGTTTCGCTCAGCTCGCCTCACTCCAAATAATTTATATCCCGCCCTACAACAGGAAATGTGATTGAGCAAATTGCATTTCCTTCCACTACCCATCACCAACAACGGCCACTGATCACTTCGGGTTTAGTTTAGCGACAAGAGCCGCTAAGATTATCTAGCCCATAAAAGGGCAAATCTCCTGCCGCACAAATATTCGCGCACTGCCGATTTATTTGTGTGCGCCGCATTCATAAATCAATAGGATATAAATATGATATTTAAAAAGGTTTTTATTGTTGCCAGTACGGTAATCGGCTTGGGAATGAGTCTTCAATCAACCGCACAAGAAGTACCGCCACTCCCAATTTATCCTCAAAGCGGTGAATACCTGGATGTACAGGAATTTGATATTGCCGTTGGCTTGCCAATGGAATTACCTCCGCAAGTATTTGTTGCCAATAGCCCTTACCAAATTGTGGCAAACATCAATGGTATTGATATGACCACCTGGTTGCGTCAATGCACCGACCAATATCGCACCACCGCATATGGAAATAATTATTTGCTTTGCAAAAAGCAAAATAATTCAATATTTACGCAGGAGGTTAACGAATTAACTATTGGAATACTGAAAGATTCAACGACTCTGTACAAAGGTACTGCATTTTATCGAATCTTAAAAAGCCAACGCATTTATCAAACGCTGCCACACACCTTTACCATGCAAGGCAATAGCGTAAACAAAGAGGCAAGTATTCGCCTAACAGCAGGTCAACGCGTAGTGATTACCGCAACCGGCCAAGTAAGCACCTGGCCAGCAAATGCAAGTTTTCCGATTTCAACGCCTAAAGGTAATGGCACAACCTGTAATGTGGGTCACTGCACATTGCCCGGTGGGCCGCAGGGTGCATTACTAGTGAAAATTGGCGCCGATGGTAATTGGGTATTGATTGGCGATAATAAAATATTTACCGCTTATCGCACCGGTGATTTAATTTTTGGAATTAATGACAAACAAACACCCGCCGAACTGAACGACAATATCGGCAGTTATGACATAACGGTAAAGCCTTATTAGGCACTAAAAAAATCGCCTCTTAATGAGGCGATTTTTTTCATTTCAAAACGTAAAATTTATTTGCTATGAGAAAAAGCCCGACAGCCCAGCAACGCCAACAAACCAGCAAGCATTAATAAAATGGACGAAGGCTCTGGCACTTTTGCAAGGGTAAACTCCAGGTGATCCAGAGTGGTAGGTTCACTATCACCACCAATAATAACCCTACCCAGATTCGCACCGCTCCATTCAAATGAGTGGTACGCCCAGTAGACCTCTACTTCTTCAACATCAGCAATCCGCCCCAAAATAACCTGTTTATTAAAACTGTTATCTGAGGGGTATTCGATCAAATTATTGTCGGTGTCATAGATTTCGATCCACAGAGGATCATCCCCATAAGATGCATCGCGATATAATTCTGCAATTAAAATGGAAAAGCCGGTAACCGGCGCAAGGAATGTTATTTCCAATGCAGGCGAGCCACTCGAGTAAGGGTTGTATGACCACTCACTGGCAAAGGTTTCAACCGTTGAATCCGTGAAGCTGAAAACCTTTTTACCCAAACCTCGCGTATTAAAACCATCGGCAGCATCGGGAGCGAGAGACTTGGCAAAAACACCGGTATGTTCGGTGGAGTCAATTGTCACGTAGCTGGATATATGGGTGAGGTTTGTATCTTCTGCAAAGTTGTCGGGATCAATAACAACGACACTGGCAAGCGTGAAAGGTGTAAAAAATATCGTCAGTAATGCAATGATGTGTTTCATATTTTCTTCCTATTTGCGTTAACTCCAAGGTCCTTTGCATCATTTCACATTGAAATGGGCCAACATAAAACGAATGCCACTTCATTGTACGAGAGGATCTAAAAAAAAGTCACCTTTAATGTCCGACACACACGACATCACTGACTGGATAATCGAGTGAGCAAAAATTACAGCCGCCCTTGTGAGGCGGCCTTTTTTTGAAACGCAAAAGCGGGTAAAACTCAGCGGCGTTTAAGCTTCATTCGAAGGTTTGCCAATCGTGGCAAGAATACCACCATCAACGTAAACAATTTGCCCGGTAACAAAATCACTCGCTTTTGATGCAAGGAAAATGGTTGCGCCTTGCAGGTCATCCGGGTCGCCCCATTTGGCGGCGGGGGTGCGGTTGATAATAAAATCGTTAAAGGGGTGACCATCTACACGAATGGGTTCGGTTTGGCTGGTAGCAAAATATCCGGGGCCAATGCCATTCACTTGCACATTGTATTTAGCCCATTCGGTGGCCATGTTTTTGGTGAGCATTTTCAAGCCACCTTTTGCCGCCGCATAAGCGCCAACAGAATTGCGCCCCAGTTCGCTCATCATGGAACAGATGTTAATAATCTTGCCCTGACGACGCTCTACCATTTTGCGTGCGACCGGGCGCGTCATGGTGAACACACCGGTTAAATCAATTTTGATAACTTCTTCAAAATCCGCCAGCGACATTTCCAACAAAGGTGTGCGTTTAATAATGCCCGCGTTGTTAATCAGTATATCGATGGGGCCGTGGTCTTGTTCAATTTGTTCAACGGCAGCGATCACCTGGTCTTCATCAGTTACGTTAAATTTGTAACCAAAGGCTTGAAAACCTTTTGCACGATACTCGTTAACGGCACTATCGATTTTTTCTTGCGAGGAATTTCCGTTGATAATTAATTTTGCGCCGGCACTGGCGAGGCCTGCAGCCATCGCCATGCCCAAACCGTGGGTGGCGCCAGTCACTAACGCAACTTTTCCGGTTAAATCAAAGAGTGGATGAGTCATAGAGTGATCTCGGTCGGAGTCTTTTAAAATTTTTTCTAGAATAAATAATTACATCGGAAAACCCGTATTTCGTTAGGCTCCATACGGGCTACGAATTTATCATCCAAATTACTTGAGTTCGCTTGGCTTGTGGTGATCCATATCGGTGTAATCGTGGTTCTCACCAGCCATCCCCCAAATAAACGTGTAATTTGCGGTGCCGACACCGGAATGCATTGACCAGGGCGGAGACACTACCGCTTGCTCATTGCCAATCCACAGGTGGCGAGTTTCTTCCGCTGGCCCCATGAAGTGACACACGGCGTGGTCTCGCGGAATATTGAAATAGAAATAGGCTTCCATCCGACGGCTGTGGGTATGCATCGGCATGGTGTTCCAGATGCTGCCGGGTTTTAATTCGGTCATCCCCATTTGCAATTGGCAAGTGTCCAGCACGGTACTGATCATCAGCTGATAAATATCGCGCTCGTTACAGGTATCGCCCGCGCCCATGTGCAGCACTTTGCTGTTTTCTTTGTTCAGTTTTTTGGTGGGATAGGTGCAATGCGCTGGCGTCGAGTTCAAATAAAATTTTGCCGGATTGCTCGCATCCACACTGGAGAAAATCACTTCTTTTGCCCCGCGACCAATATAGAGCGCTTCTTTGGTGTTGATCTCGTAGATTTCGCCATCTACCGATACCTTGCCCGCGCCACCAATATTGATTGCCCCCAGTTCGCGACGCTGCAAAAAAAATTCCGCTTTCAGCTGATCATAGGTTTCCAGTTTCACCGGCTTGTTCACGGGAAAGGCACCACCCACCATCAACCGCTCGTAATGGGTGTAGGTAAATAAAATATCATCGGCGGCGAAAATATTTTCTACCAGAAAATGCTTGCGCAGTTTTTCGGTGTCGTAATGCTTGTAGTCGTCTACATGAACTGCAAAACGTTCTTCTAAAACTTTCATAATAAAACCTTCTTAATGACCTGCTGATTAGCACTCAAATTTTTAAACCCTAAATTTAAAAATGCGTACAGACTGATTTCCAACACGGGTGAATATAAGTTTAACGAATGTATAACCATTTAACGCTTTTAATCTCCCCTGGCCCCTCTTTGTCAAAGAGGGGAAACCGATTCTTCCCGTTAAACAGGGCACTCAGCCAAGGGAGGCGGGAGGGATTTCAAAAAACTTAACTGACTGATACCACGCTATGCAGTGAATTGTTATTGTTTGAGTAATTTATAAATTTCCAAACTGGCGCCGATAAACGGTGTATTGCCTTTGGGATCATTAGAAAAAATGCGCTCAGTCATGTAGTAGTCATAACTGCCGTCGCGACCAAAGCCCAAACCGGCCACCAGGCATTGGTCATTCATACTGACCTTGCCATCTTTATGCACCGTCATAAATTCATTGATGATGCCCTGATAACTTTTTACTGCGGCAGCGCGATAGGAATCCGGCAAATAACCTTTGTTAATCGCCTTTGCCAAAAAGTAAGTAAACATAGCGCTGGCGGAAGATTCGCGATAGTTGCCAATATCACCGGGGCGATCCGTAATTTGCCACCAGGTGCCTGTGGCCTGATCCTGATAACGCAAAATATCCGGCGCAAATTCAACAATAATATCGATTAATTCCTTGCGCAGTTCGGGCTCTGACTCAGGAATAAAATCCAGCACATCCACTAATGCCATTGCATACCAGCCCATACCGCGCGACCAGAATTGTGGCGCGCGACCCGTTGTTTTATCAGCCCAGAATGCTTGTTTGGATTCATCCCAGGCGTGGTAGTACAAACCGGTTTTGGCATCGCGCAAATGTTCACGCGCAATAGTAAATTCATGCACGGCTTCTTTAAAACTTTCATGTTGCTGTGCACCCGTTTCATAGGCAGCGGCGTAGCGCGCTAAAAACGGCATGCCCATGTAGACACCATCCAGCCACAATTGGTTGGGGTAGGTCACCCTGTGCCAAAATGCGCCCTGGCTGGTGCGCGGGTGACGTTTTAAATTTTCGCGCAGGAAATCCGCCGCCTTGCGGTATTTTTCCTGTTTGGTGCGCTGCTCCAGCAGTATCACCATTTCACCTGGCTTGGTTAAATCGATACTGAATAAATCCGGCTCAAAGGTTTCAATATGGCCATCATCGCGAATATAGCTTCCCGTTACCGTTTCCAATGCTTTGCGATAGGCGGGGTTTGGGCTGATTGCATCCAGATCTTGTAACGCCGCGATTTGCATACCCACCACATCGTATTCAAATTTGCCGGGGCGCTTGCGATATTCATCCCAACCCTGGTAATGGTAATTCAGGGTTTTTCGCTCCAATTCTGAATCGGCCAATTGCTTGGCCCAATTCAATGCAGCATTTGCATCAATCGGATTTTTTTTCGCAGCGGCACTAATGGCCGATTCAAAACGCACGCGCGGTGTTTTGGTCAAGCGTTGGATTTCCTGATCAAGATAGGCTTTAAAATCGGCTTCGGTTTTAATGCCATCCAGCTCGTGTTCCCATGCCGCGAGGAAGTAATACTCCAATTCACCGCCCTTGTCTTTCATCACTGACACATAGGAGGTTTCATCGGTAGTTTGCTGTAAGCGATCATCGCGACGGAATATAACCGCCATCCCCAAATGATCATTTTCACCGCTTAAACTTTGCTTGCCCCAACTGGCCACATAGGTCCAAGCGTAGCCGCTGATTTCTTGCGGCCCTTCAATAAAGCTAGTGTTCGGGTGTTTTACCAAACCAATTGCCAAATTCGGCAATTGCTGGCTGGCTTGCAATTTTACATTCACCAACCGGCTACCAGCATTCATGGTGAGATGCGCGGATAAATCCAGTTTTTGATTATTTATTTGCCAGCCGTTGTAATTAATTTTAAATCCGGAATACAAATCGCCATTGTTGGTAATTATGGCATCGCGTGTATCGACCAGGGATACCAGATCAACACTCTTGCCATTCCAGAAGCCGTAACCACCCATGCCGAGTGATTTGCCCACTTTTAAAACGTCCACGCCCCAATCGGAATTCAGATGATAGGAGTCGTAGCCATCTTGCCCGACATTTTGCAACACCACCTCATGGGTTTTCTTGCCAAAAATATCGAAGCCATTGCGCCAGTCGAGGTAAACGCGATAGGCCACTTTGTCGGACTCAATGCCCGGGCCTTCATAGCGAATCCAGTAGGAGTGGTCGGTGTACTGCGGGGGTGGCGTTACCTTGTCCACATTTTTAAATGTACCGCCAACATATTCCTTACCTTTCCATTCACCACCGTCTTTGATAGAAATTTCTGCCTGGGTTTGTTTTTTCAGGGCAGGTTTTTGGATAGCGGGATCACTGGAGATGACAAATGATTTGATCTCTGCTGCGGCAAAATCGCTGACCAGCAATAAACTGTCCAGAGTGCCATCACCATCGGTATCTACGGTTTGGCTGGGCTGCACACTTCCATTGGCAGCAACGCTTAAATGTTTTACCGCTTCATCCGTTGGGCTAACACCCAAATCATAAAACGGAAAATAAATTGGCTCTTTTTGTAACGAAAAATTATTGGCGTTGGTAATTTCTGCAGTGGCAATTTGATAATTTACCGGAGCCGGTTGCGCAACAGGTGTTGTAGCTGTGGTTTGTTGTTCATTGGTTTTTTCCGGTGAGCAACCACTGATTGCTGCCAGAAAAATACCGCCATAAATAGCCTTGATGGGCGTTTTGCTTTTCAACAATAAACTCACGCGCTTCACCTTTCTCTCTGTTAACTAATAATGAGCACTGTCGTAATTTCAACAAAATACAGCACTTTAATAATCAAACAGGGATGTCAGCGAACTGACATCCCTTTTGATTTCACTCTTGTTGCAAAAAACGTAAAAAGATTGGCAATTAATATTTGTATTGGACGCCGAGGTAATATTGACGGCCAGTTTGATGGTAGTAAGACAGACGTTCATTGCTATCCATATTACCTACCCATTGATCGTCCGCTTCATCAGTCAAGTTCAGCGCTTCAAGAGTCACTTTCCACTGATCATTGAAAGAATAATTAAACGAAGCATCGACGTTCAAAGTACCGTTAGTACCTTCTTCGAAGTTATCGTTACGCCCCACAGCCGTAGTCAGATAATCACTTCTGCTGACCATTGAAACACGGCCACCAAAATTATCTTGCTCGTAGTAAATGGTCGCGGCATATGTTTCATCAGAGAGATTAACCAACGGACTCGTACGATCCACCTTGGTTATATCGGTAGCGTTTAGGTAATCCAAATCCGATTCAACTGAAGTATAAGATCCAATAAAGCCGAAATTACCCCAGATACCAGGCAGGAATGTAAATGGTTGTTGGTAACTGATTTCATAGCCATCCAAGTCACCGCCTGGGCTATTCACTTGAGCGCTGTAACCCCATTCAGCATCTGCGGTACAACTCGGGTTCGTACCACACGCCGCTTTCATGGTGTCAAGAGACAAGCCCAAGTCTTGAATCAGCTGAGTGTACGTAGTTGATTTTCGAGCTGTTTGCGCAAAACTATCCAATTCTTTTTTAAACAGAGTCAAACCAACACTCGCACCCTCACTGAAGTACCACTCGAACCCGAGGTCATAACTTCTTGCTTTAGTAGGCTCAAGGTAAGGATTGCCACTAGATACTGTAAACGCGTTGCCTGAAACGGAAACGTTGGTGCTAGGAGCAAGGGCGCCAAGTCCAGCGCGAGCAATACCATCAGAAGCAGCCGCGCGAATCAGGAAGTCTTCAATGGGTTCCACGACAACATTCAACGATGGGAGAGTATCTGAGTAGCTGTGATCTACGGAAACTTCTACACCTTTGTTATCGTATCCGGCAGCAGTCTGGTCAGTATCAAAACGTCTTACACCAAGATCGCCGCGAACAGGTACAGCCCCCAATTCAAAGTTGAAATCTACCTGCGCATACACACCTGTTGTAGTTTCTGAAATTGCAAATTTGTTAGCCCATTGCGGAGTTAATGCAGCACTAAACAAATTGTTTTCAGACATGATCAGAGCGCGGTTAGGAATAAGCCAAGGACGACCATCACCTAGACCAGAATCATACTCTACGATGTAGTCTGGATTGGACTGAATATTTACACCTTGCGTACCTTCATTGATACGGTTCTCATCAGTTTCGAAACTAAAATCTTTATAATCAACGCCTGCTTTCAATTTGAAAGACTCAGAGGCATCAAACTCAAATGAAATGTTGCCTGCATCATTTTCATTCAACGTAGATTGCGGACGCTGCCTAATACTGCTAGTAACCCATGATGCTTTGTTATAAGCATTATCGCCAAATGTTAGCACCGGACTATCGTAGTCACGATAGTCAAAGGTGAAATCTTGGCCATTAGCAATCATGATCACAGTATTTTGGATCGGATTGTCGTAATCAGACTTAGTTGTACCAATCATCGCTTTCATTCTGAAGCTGTCTGTAAAATCTTGCTTTAACGAAACAGTCGTTTGCGCAAAGTCAGTGGACATATCATCAAAGCGATTTTCAGACCATAAACGCGCGTTATCAATATCCGCGTACACAAGATTGCCATCTTGAATTTCGTAATCTCTTACGATCATGTTCATAGTCGGATTATTGGCATTGCTTCCAATAGTGCCATTAAGGACAGTAGAGAAAAAAGTTTCTTCGCGCGTCGAATCAAATTTTGCCCAGAGGTTATCGACACTAATTTCCGTAGAGTCAGTCGGACGAAATTGCAACGACAAGCTCGAGCCTACACGCTCTAATTCGTGCTGGTATGAATCGTAGCGAGGCAAGCGAGGGTGAAATGCAGAGTTCACTTCGTGACTAGCAGGAATTACAGTTGGGCTTGCACTTCCTTCTAATTGAATACGGTTGAAACGGTCGCCAGCGGCCTTTGACCAGCGCCCTGTACTTGTACCTTCATCCTGTATTTTTCGCTCCGAATAAGACAAAGAGAAAAGTGCACCAAACTTTCCGTCAGCAAAGGTATTGCTCACTAAAAATGCTGCACTTGGATCATTTTCTTCAGATAAATCGTTGTAACCCAACTGACCAGAAGCCGAAAATACGAAACCGTCATAATCAAAAGGCTGTGCAGCTTTCAGATCAACAGTTGCACCGAGAGAGCCTTCCTGAACTTCAGCCGAGTTGGTTTTACGTACAGTCAAAGAACTGAACAAATCGGATGAGAATGTATTGAAGTCAAAACCACGACCACGGTTATTACCACCTACAGCATCGGTACTGCCAGTGGTAGAAATAGTTTCCATGCCGTTCAAACGAACAGTAGTAAACGTTGGGCCAAGACCGCGAACAGTAATGCCGCGACCTTCACCACCGGAGCGCTGAATAGCTACACCGGGAACACGCTGCAAGGACTCAGCGAGGTTATTGTCTGGAAACTCAGCAATATCAGAAGCGACAATCGCATCCACAAAACCATTTTGGTTTTTCTTGATATTTAACGCGTTATTCAAACTATCGCGGAAACTACCGGTTACCAGTACTTCTTCGACAGTACTGTCGCCGCTTTGGTTATCTTGCGCGTATACACTCATTGGCATTGCGGCTGCCGCCATAGCCAGTACGAGCGGGTTAAAGGCAAACTTTCTCATAGCTATTCCCCATCTTTATTGTGATTAAATCATTGAGCTAAAGAGCCGTACTGTTTTTGTCAGGTTGATGACGGCAAGCAGTACAATTTCACAAACGAGCAAACCCCGGTGGCACAAGGTTCGCGTTTATTTGTAATCAGTTTTTTGTAATTGCATTGAACACGGGCAATTTTTTTCGCCTTTCTTTTTTTACAGTGATTGGCGCTCTTCAAAAAATTTTATTTTTCGATTTCCTGCATCAACAACAAATAGAAAACCAGGTCGATGCATTCGTCATAAATACATCAAACCTTAAATTCAACACCCTGGATTTTTACGTTGTTAGCGACAAAGTTATCCAACTCTTCCAGTACACCAATATTTTTTACGGTTTTAAAATCGCAATTGGTGAGCTGCAGGTTTTGAATGGGTGAGCGCTGGTAGCCGCGCACTTGAAACACCTGTTGCGCGTTATCGCACTTAAGATCACTAATGGAAATATTGCGTACTCTTGGCGTATGTTTTCCGGCATCGCCTTCTTCGTAGTGAAAGTCGATCACAATCGCGGTTTGCACTTCACCGATGGTAATGTCGCGAATATAAAAGTTTTCAATCACACCGCCGCGCACCGAATTGGTTTTTATACGAATGCCGCGCTCCAGCTCCGGGCTGCTCATGGTGCAATGCTCAACAAATACATTGCGCACACCACCGGAAATTTCGCTGCCGATCACAACACCGCCATGACCGTTACACATTTCACAATGGCTGATAACAATATTTTCAGAAGGGATATTGATACGGCGACCATCGGCATTGCGACCGGATTTAATCGCAATGCAATCATCACCCGTATCAAATAAGCAATTTTTAATGACTACATTTTTGCAAGATTCGGGATCACAACCATCGGAGTTGGGCCCCAGGCTCACCAGCTTAACGCCATCGACGGTTACGTTTTCACAGAGCACCGGATTCAGCAACCAAAAGGGCGCATTGGTGATAGTGACACCTTCAATCAATACGTTTTTACAGGAATAAGGCTGCACAAAGGGCGGGCGCAGGTAAGCGCCATCAGCGTAAATACGCTTGGCCACAGGCACATTGTTTTCCATGTCCTGCATCAACTTATTGCGCGCCGCTTCCTGGGTAGGCACACCGGGAATCCCCCAGTTAACACTACTGAAATTGCCGCCTTTCCAGGGCCACCAGGTGGTGCGATTACCCTGGCCATCGAGCGTACCCTTACCGGTCACGGCGATATTGGATTGCTGGTAGGCATAAATCAGCGGGGAATAACCCATGATTTCCATACCTTCCCAGCGCGTGAGTACTGCGGGCAGGTAGGCGTTAGGATCGGTGATAAAGGCGATAGTGGAACCTTCATCAATATGCAAATTAACGTTGGAGCGTAGGTGGATGGGGCCACTCAGGTACCTGCCGCCGGTCACGAGTACTTTACCGCCGCCGGCGTTGTGGCAGGCAAGGATGGCAGCGGCAATCGCCCGGCTATTATCAAAACCCGCCCGGGTTTTCGCGCCATGGTCGCGAATATCAAAGGTGCGCGCCGGGAATACCGGGGGTTGGACTTGTTGGCGAATTTGCTCGGCCATCGCCCATACATTCGTAGCAACAGGCTTGGCGCCGCCGGAACTACACCCACCAAGCGCACTCACTGCCGCACAGCCCGCCAGAGTGGCAAGCCCCTGTTGAATAAAGTCACGGCGGCAGCTAGAGGCGCGGAGATCTGCATGTTCCGGGTACATCTTTCTCACTGCATGTTCTCTTGTGTGAAGTCGACTGACGGCTTTGTTGTTATAGATCGGACCATACAGCAAAGCCATGTCCGCAGTTCCATCGAGCTCCGGAATTACAGGAGCAAATTGAGAATCGATTAACTACCGACAGGCCAGTTGGGCCGGATTTCTTAAAGGAAGATACTTATCCTCCTATAGGACGAAAAACATTCTGTATGTCATGTTTAATATTTGCAAGCCGATAGCATAAAATTTTTCCATTTCTTGCGCCATATGGACAATTAATCGACAAAAACCTTCATGTAAACGTTTACTTTTATAGGATAAATAGAAATGTAAACGTATACACACACTGAT
>JAGKXA010000350.1 GCA_021151615.1 Cellvibrionaceae bacterium
GCAACTGGCCGGCCGAAATACCCGACACCAATGGCTGGCCATTGGACAGGGATACATTCAACCCGCCATCAGGTGTTTCGTTAACACGAATAGAGGCAAATTTGCTGAGATCTTTCACCAGGCTGTCGCGATGATCGCGCAACGCGGTGGTATCGCCCTTGACCGCTTCGGTCTCCACAATCTTCTTGTTGAGCTTGGCGATGTTATCCGTCAGGCCGTTGATTTCCGCCGACATCGCGGTGCGTTGTTCGTGCAGCGCCATCACCTGCGCGTTGATATTGCTGCTCAAGCCGTTGAAGCGCTGGGCCAGGTTGCCCGCTTCGGCCAGCACTTGCTGGCGCAGGGCGATGGAATTGGGCGTGGCGCTGGCTTCGCTCAGGGCCGCAAAAAACTGGTCCAGCCCGATGCTGATGCTGGAGCCCTCGCCCGACATAAGTGACTCGAGCGCCGTCAGGTAATCCTGGCGCGCCGCGTAGTAATTTTGCTCGGTGGTAGCGCGCCAGAGCTGCTGGTTCTGGAAGTCGCTGGCCATGCGGCGGATGCTGCTTATCTCTACCCCACCCCCAACATTCAGGCCACCGGGGCCCGACAGGGATTGGGCCACCGTATGCAGGCGGCTAAAGCCGGGGGTGTTTACGTTGGCAATATTCTGGCCTGTGGTCGCTACCCCTACCTGGGCCGCGCGCACCCCGCTCAATGCAATATTAATTAGCGACATAGATTTCTATCCTGTTTATTCCCGGCAGTAGCGCCTATTCACCCAGGGTTTCGCCGAAGGTAAATGACCGCCAGGGCTGCACATCGGATGATGGGCGATAAGTCTCGGTTACTTCATTCAAGGCGACCGGATCAGGGTGGCGATTAAATGAATTTTCAATGCCGGTAACAGAATTTTGCTGAGCAGAAACAGGCACTTGGCGATTACCCATCGCATCCGCCTGATTCAACTCCGAGAGGATACGGCTGGTGTATTCGCGGGTTTCCTTAAACGGAATCTGGCGCACCCAGTTGGACATACTGATCTGCCCGAGGCGCGGGTCACCATTGCGCTCCAGCCACTCGTCCACCCGCGCCGGGCCGGCGTTGTAAGCAGCCAGGGCGAGGGCTTGCTCGCCGTCGTAGCGCTCCAGCAGTTTGCCCAGAAAGGCGGTGCCCAATTGCTTGTTGTAGTCGGCATCGCGCGTGAGGCGATTAAGGTTGAACTGCACCCCCAACTCCTGTGCCATCTGGCGTGCCGTTTCCGGCATTAATTGCATAATGCCGAGCGCGCCCTTGCGGGATACTGCATCCACTTGACCGCCGGATTCCTGCTTAATGACCGAATCCACCAGAGTCTTGAAACCAGCGGAACTTCTGTCCCACAGGTTTTCCAGGTTATCAACACCGCGCTGCCAGGTGCTGCGCAGGCTGCCAAGGCTGAAAGCATTGGTATCCATCGCGGCTGAGCGGCGCTCAGGCAGGGCAGCGGCTTGTGCCTGCTCACCGGCTTCACTCACGGATTGAGTCTGGCTGACGTTACCGGAAAGCTGCTTGACCAGCATATCGGCAATGCCCGTTTGGCGTTTTCCGGCCAGGGTTTCAGCGAGTACGCCGTCGTAAAAATCGCGCATGGTGTCCATTTCGCGGCTGCGCATAGGGTTATCGGCCGCCAGCACATCGCCGGCCTTGCGCATTTGTTTGAGCACCTGCTGTAAGAACATGGCTTCAAATTGTTCGGCAGCCATATCCAGCGCTGGCTTCTGTCCATTGACAGACTGTCCGGCAATCTGGCTGCTGGCAGCCAATGGATTCGTGGAGTTATTGAGGGAAACTATGCTCATCAAATGCATTCCTGTTTTTTAATCCCTCCCCCGCCTCCCTTTTTCAAAGGGAAGAGCCTTGACTCCCCTCCTGAAAAAGTAAGGAGTCAGAATCCACTACTTTCCCGAAGAAGGGCACCAATCTCCCCTCTTTGAAAAAGAGGGGCCGGGGGAGATTTCTTTAAATCACAATCAATTCAGCATTCAGGGCGCCGGCTTTTTCCAGCGCCTGCAGGATGCTCATCACATCGTCCGGGGTGGCGCCCAGACTGTTCACTGTACTGATAATGCTGTCCAGGCTCGCGCCTTCCGGCCACTTGAACATGGCGTTGGCTTCCTGGTCTACCGCGATATCCGATTGCGGCGTCACCGCCGTTTGGCCGCGTGAAAAGGCGCCCGGCTGGCTCACTTGTGAAGACTCATTGATAGTCACCGTCAGGGAGCCATGGGCCACAGCGGCGGCCTTAACACGCACACCTTCACCGACAACCACAGTGCCAGTACGGCTGTTGAAAACGACTTTTGGACGCACGCGGCCGGTGTCTACCTCCAGCATTTCCAGCATGGCCACAAAACTGGTGCGCTGGTTGGCCGAGAGCGGCGCCTGCAATGAAACCTGGGTGCCGATGAGCGCGCCCTGTGCCAAGGCATAGGTTTCACCATCCACGCCCATCAGCGGAGTCATCAGCAATTGGCCGCCGCGCAGGCTTTTGGCATCACCCAATGAAGAGACAGTCACATCAATTTTTTGGCCCGGCCCATAAGACGGTGGAATAGTCGCGGTCACCATCACCGCGGCCGCGTTTTTCAATTTCGGGTCCACATTCGGCGGCAGGTTGATGCCAAATTGCTTGACCATATTCACCGTGGATTGGCTGGTGAATTTCACCTGGTTTTTATCGCCGGTGCCGTCCAGGCCAACCACTAATCCATAACCGACCAATTGATTGGTACGGATACCTTCGATATCCACCACATCCATCAGGGGCACCGCTTTCGCCGGCTTGATCATCAGCGCGCAAAGCACCACCAACAGGGCAGCAATACGGGAAGCGGAAAGGGAAATACGCATAGATTCTGGCTCCTGGCCTGCCACTGCCTAGAGTGGGAACAGCGGATTGGAAAAGAAGCGGGTCAACCAACCCGCCTGGTTACTTTCACTCAGCGCACCGCGCCCGGCGTAGGAAATGCGGGCATTGGCCACATTGCGCGAGCTGATCTGGTTGTTGTTGTCGATATCATCCACGCGCACCAAACCGCTCAAACGGATAAATTCATCGCCCTGGTTTAACTTCAGGGTTTTCTCGCCTTTAACGAACAATGTGCCGTTGGGCAATACCTGGTGCACGGTCACCGCAATGGCGCCGCGCAGGGCATTTTGCTGGGAGCTTTCGGCCGAGCCGCTAAAGTCGCGTGAGCTGGAAATGGAGGTTTCCGCATCCGGGTAATCTTTCCCCAGCACACGCGGCACGCCTATGCCCACATCGGAGGATTTGCCATAGCTGGTGCCGGCGCTTTTGCTCGATTGGGTGGATTCATCCAGCACGATGGTGAGTATGTCGCCCACGCGCAAGGCGCGCTTGTCTTGCAGAAGTGACCCGGAGGAATAACCGGAGCGGAACAAGCCTCCGCGACTGGCGGCCGGCTGGCTGTAGTCGAGTGCCGGCGGCTGGTAGTCGTCGGTGTCTTCACCGGTCACTTTGGCATAGTGCTGGCAGCCGCTCAGGGCGACGACAGCCAATAAGGCAACCGGCAACGTGAACAGCGAGGCGAATGATTTCATCAACAAAGACTCACAGGTTTTGGTTGAGGAATTGCTGCATGCTGGAGGAGGCATCCAACACTTTTGCGTTAGCTTCATAGGCGCGCTGGATGGCGATCATGGACACCATGGCTTCCACCACCTGCACGTTGGAACCTTCCAGTACACCCTGCTTGATGGTGCCCAAACCTTCCTCACCCGCCACACCTTCTACCGGCTCACCACTGGCAACGGTTTGCTTGTAGAGGTTGCCGCCCAGGGCTTCCAGACCCGCCGGGTTAACAAAATTCACCAGGGTGATTTGGCCCAATTCCACCGGGTTGGTATCGCCCGGCAATACCGCCGTGACTATGCCGTCGCTACCCACAGTAAAACGGCTCTGGGTACCGGCGATGCGCACACCGCTGCCCAGTTGGATGCCAGAGGGCACAGTGTTTACCTGGTCCGCTTGCGCACCCGGCTGTAGTTCGATGGCGTAAAACAAATCTTCAAATACCGCGCGGTCGCTTTTAAAACCGGTGGTGTTGACGTTGGCGAGGTTATTGGCGATGGTCGCCATGGCTTTGTCTTGCGCCGCCAACCCGGTTTTACTCACCCATAATGCTGAACTCATATTCTTTCTCCTCTTACGATTAGCTGCCGTTAAGGTTTTTAATCTCCCCCAGCCCCTCTTGGCTGCGCGCCCCGTTTCAAAGAGGGGAGTCAGTTCCTCCCTTTAATAAAGGGAGGTTAGGAGGGATTTAATTAACTGCCGCGAATCATGCGGTTACCGGCGTTGGATAAGTCTTCCGCCGCTTTCATCATCTTCACCTGGGTTTCAAACAGGCGATTCAAACTCATGGACGCCACCAGCTCTTCAATCGCCGAGACGTTGCTGGATTCCAGATGGCCGGAGCTCAGCACCACGGTATCGCTCGGCTCGGCCAAGGCACCGCTTTTGGTGACCAGCATGCCCTGCTCGTCTTTGGCGAGATCCGCCGCCGGCACATCCACCAGCTTGATGCGATCCACTTCCGCCATCAGGGTCTCGCCGCGTGGCTTGATCGACACCACACCATCGGAGCCGATATGGATGCTGTCGTATTCCGGCAGCACAATCGGGCCGCCCTCACCCAGTACCGCACGACCATTGATGGTCAGGCGCTGCGAGGCGTCTATCTGCATATTGCCGTTGCGGGTGTAGACCTCGCCATTGCCGCTTTCCAGCGCGATCAAACCCTGGCCCTGGATGGCAAAATCCAGGTCGCGACCCGTGGCAATCAGGGCGCCGGGGGTGAGATCCACACCGTTGTTTTGCGCCAGTGCCATATGGCGGCTGTCGTAGCCGTAACCTTTCACACTGGCAGCGCGCGCCTGTTCCAGGTCGGCGCGAAAGCCGTCGGTGCTGGCGTTGGCCAGGTTGTTAGCGCGCACCTGCATGGACATAAGCGTGCGGCTGGCAGAAGTCATGGCGGTATAGCCGAGGCGATCCATAAATGTTTACCTTTGATTTTTTACCGTTAAGGACTTGGCCCAAGGCCTTTCCTAGATTGCGCCAAACAGCACTTGGGTCAGTTCTTTATCGGTGGAGAGCACCTTGGTGTTCGCTTGATAGTTGCGTTGGCTCTCCATCAACCCCACCAGCTGCTGGGTCAAATCCACGTTGGAGTTTTCCAGCGCGCCGGTTCTCAGCTCGCCAAATACACCGATTCCGGGAATGCCGATCAAAGGAGCGCCCGACTCAGAGGTTTCGCTCCAGTTGGTGCCGCTTTCATTTTGCAATCCACCCAGATTGGCGAAGTTGGCCAAGGCCACCTGGCCCTGCAACATGCGCTCGCCATTGCTGTAGTTGGCGTAGACTTTTCCATCCTTCTCAACCGCGATACCAATCTGCTCACCGGAGGCATAGCCGGAAGCGCGGTTGGTCGTTACCACAAAGTTGGAACCGGTTTGGGTGGAGCGGTTGTAATCAATCGCTACGGCAACCGGGTCAACACCCGGCGGGTTAAAAGTCACGGTCACGGGTGCCGCTGGCGCAGTCAGTTGGCCAGCGGTATTGAACGTCAGCGCTTGCGGTGCACCCACGGCGGCGCCATCGGCGTAGTAGTGGCTGTTCCAGGTATTGGCGCCGGTCTTAACGAAATACTGGGTCAGGGTGTGCTCTTTACCCTGGGAGTCGAACACCTTGGTGGTGTAAGTGGAGTTAAAGGTATCGGCATCGGCCGGGTTAAAGGGCGCGACTGCCGGCACGGCTTCGTTGGCATCCAGGTTCATCACAAAGGCGAGCGAGTCAGTCGCCTTGGCGGGCAGGTTGGCGTTTTGCAATTGCAGGTCGCTCATGGTGCCGGTGAGCAGATTGCCGTTGGCATCAATCGGGTACCCCTGCAAACGCTGGCCGCCAGCACTGGTGATGAAATTGTTTTTGTCGGTACCAAACACACCGGCGCGGGTGTAGTTCAGGTTACCGGTAGAGGCTTTAGTGACGAAAAACCCGCCGCCGGAAATCGCCAGGTCCAGGTCGCGACCGGTCGACACCAAGGAGCCGCCCTTGCTGATGCTTTGGGTTTGGCCCAGTACTTCTACACCCATCGCCTGGCTGTCGGCGTAGATGCTGCCGAACTCGGTGCGCGAGGATTTAAAGCCGGTAGTACCGACGTTGGCGATGTTGTTGCTGATGGTATCCAGTTGATCATTGACGGCGCTCAGGCCGGTCAGGGCGATATTAAAACTCATGGGTTTCTCCTCAAGGTTTGACTAAAGCAACCCGGCAAGCGGAGCCTGACCGAATTCCGTAATTTTGTAGAAAGGCACTGCACCGGCACC
>JAGKXA010000351.1 GCA_021151615.1 Cellvibrionaceae bacterium
GCCAAACAATTAAAAGTGAGTCTCTCTATCCCTGAACTGGCTGATAACGGCGTACACATTTTCCAGGGCGCACTGTTTATTGGTGAAGACGTAGATAGCAACGTTGCTGCTGCAGGCAAGCGCATTCCGCAAGAAGGTGAAGGCGCAACCTTGAACGTGGCTGCCGGTGCAAAAATCGCGTTTGAACGCGGTGAAGATTATGTACGTATTGCACGCGGCTCAAAAATCATTGCCGAAGGTACCAAAGCCAAACCGATTGTGTTCTCTGGTGTAAAAGACCTGCGTGACAACACTGCAACTATTGCTGACCGCGGCCTGTGGGGCGGAATCCAAATTAATGGTAACGGTAAAACCAACAAGTGTACTGATGCCCAACGCCAACCCACTGCAACCAACGTACATGGATGTCACATTACGTCTGAAGGTTTGCCAGGTACTTACGGTGGTAATAACAACACTGAAAGTTCAGGCACCCTGAAATACGTTGTTGTTAAGCATGCTGGCTACAAAGTAGTCGAAGGTAACGAGTTGAATGCGATTACCCTGAATGGTGTTGGCTCCAAAACCATTATCGATTACGTTCAATCCTATGCAGCCCAGGACGATGCCTTCGAATGGTTTGGCGGTGCAGTTAACGCAAAACACATTGTCGCTGTAGGTACTTCCGATGACGGTTTTGACTTTACCGATGGCTATACCGGCAATATCCAATTCGCACTGTCTGTACACCCGACTGGCGTAGGTGGTAACAACTGTATCGAAGCTGACAATACTGGCGCAAATCGCGCTGATGACATAGCACCACTGACCAAGCTACGCATCTCCAACCTGACTTGCGTAACAAACAACGTGGCAAGAAACCAGGGGACTACCCCATCGCCGGATGGTGATTCTTTGGGCCTGCTAATTCGCGAAGGCTTCTTCGTAGAAATCTACAACAGCGTAGTAACTTCAAATGCCAGTGGCATGGCATCCAAAGCCTTGTTCACTTTCCACGATACCGAAGGTCCACAAACCATTAAAGGTGCTAATGACGGCTGGTCAGTCGCCAAAAGCAACCTGTTTGCTGGTACCGCTGGCGTAGCACAATCGAAAGTTGATCCTTCTAACGCAGGCTTTACTACAGCCGCTTGGTTGGCGCTTCCTGCAAACAGCAACAACAAAATCGTTACCGCTGCTAACCAATTGCCAGTAACCGTACTGAAAGATTTGGCAACTAGCGATAAAGCCTTTTTGACCTTAGCAACCATAGCCGATGCCACCACCGCAGCGATTGCAGTACCGGTGTTCGATGTAAGCAAGTTGGCTGACAGCTTTACTGCAGGCGCAGTACCTGCATCAGGTACCAGCACCTTCTTCACAAACCCAACACACATTGGCGCAGCATCAGAAGCTAATAACTGGGTATCTGGCTGGACTGTTGGTCTCTAATCGGGAATCTACATTAACCGCTTGTGACCCCAGACAGAGGCGCCTCCGGGCGCCTCTGTCGTAAGCAGCCCTCTATCATAGCCTCGCTCAAACAAGGTTCTAACCATGCAGACATTAAATACCAAGCGACGCCAGCTCTTTCTGGCCATCACTGCCGCTTCACTGGGTATTTGCCAGATAGCCCTCGCCCAGAATGCAGAAACAAAAATTGAAGTCCCCAGCTTAGAATTACCGCAAATCGATGCTCCAGTCGTCGAGGAAATGTTGGTAACCGGCAGACAACAAAGCGCAGCCCAATCGGTCGTTACTGAACGCATGGAAGAAGCCTTTGCGGCTGACCTGATGAGTGCTGACCAAATCGCTCGCACCGGCGACTCCAACGTCGCAATAGCATTGACCCGCGTCACAGGCGTAACACTGATTGAGGGTAAATACCCCTATGTGCGTGGTCTCGGTGAACGCTACATCACTACAACATTAAATGGTGCCGCTGTTCCCTCGCCCGAATTAACACGCAACGTTTTGCCACTGGACTTGATTCCTTCGTCTATCGTGCAATCACTTAAAGTACAAAAAGCTTACTCACCTGAGCTACCCGCTAATTTTGGCGGCGGCTCCGTTGATATTCGCACCAAGGGAGTGCCTGATGAGTTTGTGTTCAGCGGTTCGCTCGGCACTGGCACAAATAGTGAAAGCACTGACGGTTTGACGCATGCAAGTCATGGAGAAAAACACTCCATGCCTCAAGAACTAAGATCAGCACTGGATACTTATCAAGGTGTCGTTGGCGAACAGCGTATTGGTGATTTTTACAAGCGAGCCAATCAATCCGTCACCAACGCCCAGCGCGATGCTTTTGCTGCACAAACCAATCGCGATTTAGTTCTCTCCCTCAATCGAGATGTCCAAATTTACAAGAAATCACTACCTGCTGATTTTTCCGGCAGCTTGGTGCTTGGCAACAAATGGGACTTCAACGATGAAATAACTCTGGGCGGAGTTTTTAACTTTGGGCAGGACACTAAGTGGCGCAATAAAGATCAAGAGCGTAATGATGTTGGATCACCCACGGATCGCAACTCTAAAACTGAACGTACTGCAGAAGAAACACGCCAGTTAGTGTCTGGAAATTTTGCCGTCGAATACACTGACATGCACAAGCTCACGGCAAGTGCTTACCATATCGAACATATCTACGATGAAG
>JAGKXA010000352.1 GCA_021151615.1 Cellvibrionaceae bacterium
ATCCGCAACCACCGCAGACAACGCACTCTTAGCAGCTTCATGGACTTCAGCGACAATCGCTTTTTTACCATCAAGTCCTAGTGCCACGGGATTTCTCCTATTGGGATAGAGATAATCTATCGTTGTCTTCAATTTTCACTGATGCCCAAATATAAAATCTGGATAAACAATGAAACCATCGTTTGGTGATGTCATTCAGATTTAGAAAATACTGAAAAGGGTCTCACCATCTGCGTAGGCAATTACATTAAGTTTCAAGCAAAACGTCGCTATTAACACCTACGGTCTTTGACAGCCCGCCTGCAAAAGCAGACGGACCCCAAAGTTCTTTTGCATCTGCAAATTAGATTGCGAGAGATGCCTGATCAATAACCAAACCCGGCCCCATAGTAGTGCTCAGGCAAATCTTCTTCAGGTAAATACCTTTTGAAGTTGCTGGTTTGGCTTTTTTCAAATCGTTAACCAAAGCTTCCAGGTTTTCTTTGATAGCGACAGCATCAAAAGAAATTTTACCCAGACCACCATGCACGATACCGCCTTTTTCAGCGCGGAAACGAACCTGACCAGCTTTAGCATTTTTTACTGCTGTAACTACATCTGGAGTAACTGTGCCAGTTTTTGGGTTTGGCATCAGCCCACGAGGACCGAGCACTTGACCCAACTGACCAACTACACGCATTGCATCGGGGCTAGCAATTACTACATCAAAATCCATCTTGCCAGCTTTAATTTCAGCAGCGAGTTCATCCATACCGACAAACTCCGCACCAGCAGCCTTTGCCGCTTCAGCGTTTGCACCTTGAGTGAACACTGCAACGCGAACAGATTTGCCGTTGCCATGAGGCAGGGTAGTAGCACCGCGAACAGACTGATCGGATTTACGTGGATCAATACCCAAGCTGATAGCTACATCTACGGTTTCTGCAAACTTTACATTAGAGACTTCTTTCAACAGAGCAACAGCATCCTCAATCGAATACTGCTTAGTTGAATCCACTTTCTCATTGATAGCACGTTGACGTTTGGTGATTCTTGCCATGTTATACGCCCTCCACTTCCAGACCCATTGAACGCGCGGAACCTGCGATAGTGCGCACAGCAGCATCCATATCAGCAGCAGTCAAATCTGCCATTTTTGTAGTCGCAATTGCTTCCAATTGCGCACGGTTTACCTTGCCAACTTTGTTGGTATTTGGGCGACCACTACCACTGGTAATACCGGCAGCCTTCTTCAACAAGAAGGACGCTGGAGGTGTTTTCATTACAAAAGTAAAGCTGCGGTCGCTATAAACGCTAATAATTACTGGTACAGGCGCACCAACTTCCATACCCTGAGTTTGAGCATTGAAAGCTTTACAGAATTCCATAATATTCACACCGTGTTGACCCAATGCTGGACCAACTGGCGGGCTTGGATTTGCTTTACCAGCTGCTACTTGCAGCTTAACGTAAGCGGTTACTTTTTTTGCCATGACATTACTCCCCTATGGGTGTTAGCGCCTCAATCAGATTTTTGGCAAAACCTGACGTCTCCGGCTCCCCGCCCTGATCGAAATCAAGGACACGAAAACCCCTCTTTGCAATGCAAAGAAGGGCATTGAAAAACCTTTTTGCTTATCAGGTCTTTTCTACCTGACCAAACTCCAACTCAACTGGCGTTGAACGACCAAAAATCAGAACTGCAACACGCAACTTGTTTTTGTCGTAATTAACTTCTTCAACGACGCCATTAAAATCATTAAATGGGCCGTCGATAACACGCACCATTTCACCTGGCTCAAATATAGTTTTCGGCTTTGGTTTCTCAATTGAATCATCAACACGCCGCAAAATTGCTTCTGCTTCTTTTTCAGTAATAGGTGCAGGCTGATCAGCTTTTCCACCAATAAAACCCATCACTCGCGGAGTGTCTTTCACCAAATGCCAAGTATCATCATTCAATTCCATTTGAACCAACACATACCCAGGAAAAAATTTGCGCTCACTTTTACGCTTTTGGCCACCACGCATTTCAACCACTTCTTCGGTGGGGACAAGAATTTCGCCAAAACTCTCTTCCATACCATAAAGAGCCACACGATCACGCAAAGATGATGCAACTTTTTTTTCATAGCCTGAATAGGCATGAACCACATACCAGCGCTTAGCCATAATTCTTAACCTATGATGCTGGAAGCAACAAAGCCGAAAAGGGTATCCAACAACCATAAAATAATTGAAGCCGCTATAACCACGGCCAAAACAATTAACGTTGTTTGATTAGTTTCCTGGCGGGTAGGCCAAACAACCTTACGCAACTCAACTAACGCACCCCGCACCACATCTGCGATAGCGGCACCTTTTGCCGTTTGCAAAGCAACAAACACAGCAATACCAGCCAGCACGATCAAGCCGAGCGCACGATAAAGAATAGATTCAGCTGAAAAATGAGAATTTCCGATAACACCAACAGCAACAACAGCAACAACCAGAAGCCATTTTAAAGCATCCAGCCGGTAAACCTTTTCTTCAGTATTTGCAGTCATTATTACGGAAACCTTCATGAAATTTGGCAGGCCAGGAGGGACTCGAACCCCCAACACCCGGTTTTGGAGACCGGTGCTCTACCAATTGAACTACTGGCCTAAC
>JAGKXA010000353.1 GCA_021151615.1 Cellvibrionaceae bacterium
GTATACCTGCAAGCGCAAACCATCATCACTAACCATCGCGAGCGCCATTTAAACCTTGATGAAACCAATTACTTTTACATCCACTGTTTTTGTCAGCATTGCACTCAGTGCAATTATGTTGATATTCACAACAGCAGAAGCAAATCTATTTTACTGGTTGAGCCTGGAGCCATTGCAAGTAAATGCAGGCGAATATTGGCGCATCCTCACCGCCAATTTTGTTCATTTCGGCTGGGCACATACATTGATGAATGTGGCTGCATTGCTGCTCTGCACACTGGCGCTGCTGAGTGAAGTATCCCTGGCAAAATACCTGAGTTTATTATTGGTATGCTGCCTATCTGTAGGGGCAGGAATTTATTGGCTTAATCCAGAATACCAACCCTATGCAGGATTATCGGGTGCAATTCACGGTTTGGTTATTGCTGGATTAATACAAGCGCGCGCTTATCCCTTGTGGATCAAAATTGGTGGCTTGCTACTGGTAATGGGCAAGCTGGTGCAAGAGAACCTGCCCGGTTATGAAGCTACCGATTTGCAACAATTAATTCCCGCTGCTGTCGCAGTAGAATCGCATGTGTATGGCGCTATTGCCGGTGCTACATTTGCACTGGGCGATGAACTTATCCAATTTATGAAAAGGAAACCATAATGCAAGGCTCACCAGGTAAAGCGATCGATTATTTTCTGGAAGGTGCGCGACTTATCTCCCAGCCGGGTATGCGCAAATTTATTTTGATTCCACTGATGGTCAATGTACTGATATTTTTTCTGGTCACAGCCTATTTGTGGAGTGCCTTTGGTGATGTATTTAACCAAATTCTCGATTGGTTCCCCGACTGGTTGGACTGGTTCGCCTGGTTGCTATGGCCACTGGTCGCCTTTGTTTTTTTAATCGTTTATGGCTACAGCTTTAATATTATCACCAATTTTTTAGCGGCACCTTTTTTTGGCTTGCTCGCCGAAAAAATTGAAACCCAATTAACTGGCATCGCACCGCCCGATGAACCCTGGAGCCAATTAATCCCACGCACACTGCAACGCGAAGCGGTTAAGCTCTGGTACTTTATTAGCCGCGGTGCATTGGTGTTCATTATTTTTGTGATGCTATTTTTTATTCCGGGCGCCAATTTGTTGGGAGCGCTCATCGCAGCACTCTGGAGTTGCTGGTGCATGGCAATTCAATATTCCGATTATCCGGCAGATAACCACCAGCTTAGCTTTCGGGAACTACGCCGCCGTCTGAATTCCCGGCAACTTACCAGTTTTTCTTATGGTGGGATTATTTTACTTGGAAGCATGATACCCATACTCAATATCTTTGTTACGCCAATTGCTGTAGCAGGCGCAACTATCTACTGGGTGCACGAAGTAAAGCAGCTTGCCCCCCCCTATTCTGCTATTTAAGGTCACCTCAACTGGCCCCATCAAGTTATATGCACCTTGACTATAAGGATGTTTTAGGCGATCCTGATGCCGACTTGTACACGAGCATTCCGTCCTGGCTATACGGGCGATTGTTTTTTGGCTGCTATGCTGATTGAACAACCCCAACATCTATAAGAAGACACAACAATGATCCAACAAAACGCGCAAAAACTCTCCGTAGTAGAGAAAGTCGGCTATAGCCTGGGTGACCTGGCGGCCAACCTGATATTCCAAACCCTGGTTACCTTCCTCGCTTTTTTCTATACCGACGTCTATGGCATATCCCCCGGCAAGGCGGCGATGATCATGGCTGCCGGCGGTATTTTCGGCGCCTTTTTTACGCCAGTTATGGGCATTATTGCCGACCGCACCAATACCCGCTGGGGGAAATTTCGCCCCTGGTTATTATGGACCTCGATCCCCTTTGGTGCGGTTGCCCTACTGGCCTTCAGTACCCCGAATTTCGATGAAAGCGGCAAAGTCATTTATGCCTTTGTCACCTACATATTGTTGCTGGTGATCTACGCTGCAAACAACCTACCCTACTCCGCATTGAGCGGCGTACTTACCGGCAGTATGGCTGACCGTAACAGCTTATCGGCCTACCGTTTTGTGGCGGTGATGGTGGCTCAATTCATTATCCAGGTGTTGCTCTTGCCACTGGTATTGATTCTGGGTGATGGCGACAAGGCAGTAGGTTTCCACAACACAATGCTATTGTTCTCCATTACCGGCACCATCTTTTTCCTGATTGCATTTATTACCACCAAAGAGCGAATCCTGCCTGTAGTAGAAGTACGCAGCAGCATCGCACAAGATTTGAGTGACCTGCTTAAAAACCTGCCCTGGATTGTGATGCTGGTAGTAACAATTCTGGTATTTGTGACACTCGCGCTTAAAGGCGGTATGTATATTTACTATTTCGAAAATTATCTGAGCGAAGAGCACCTCGCACAATTTTTAAATGACATAGGTTTTAACAGTTTTATCGCCGGCCTGAATGGCGTGCTCACCAGCATTGGCCTGTCTGAATTTCAATGGCCGAAAGATGCCCCAACCTCCACCTTCAGTTTGTTTAACGGCTGCGGCATTATCATGATGATTATCGGCATCGGCTTCTCCAAAGGCTTGGCCGATAAATTCGGCAAACGCAATGTGTTTGCCGCTGCACTTTTCCTCTCCACAGTATTTGTA
>JAGKXA010000113.1 GCA_021151615.1 Cellvibrionaceae bacterium
CTGTTGGAGAAAATTAATGTAGTGAAGTTTACCTCACTCTCAAAAAATTACCGCACAAATAGTTTTGAGCTGTGGAGGCGTTTTGACACAGTCTCGGCAGATAGGAGAATGTGCCGCTAGTGTGCTGAATCCTGGTCGCCAATTGGGCAGGTGCTGATGTGGGTGACGGCATGTTATACGATCGCCTTTTCGCCGCATCCTTCGCCATCAGCTGCTGTAGCCCTAACTGGGTGCGAGCCTCGACTCTCTGATCAGAAAACAAAACACCTTGACTGGTTGGCGCCTGTTGCTTATCTGCAGCATGATCGGACTGGGAATGAGTTGGAGCCTTTGTTTTCATAGCAAGTAGTTGGAATTAAGTGGCGTTACCTAAAATGTAGCACTTTTATCGCCAGATCAATATCAAATGGAAGTATGCGACACTGAATTTACTTCAGCCTTGTCGCAAGCTCCTCCAACGCTGATTTAATTAGCTTTCTTCGCGTCCCGACATTCATCCGCATAAAACCACTGCCACCTTCTCCAAACACAACGCCGGGGCTTAACCCGAGTTTGCATTCTTTAATAAAGAAATCGCGCAGGGCCACATCACTCAAGCCTAACTCACGGCAATCCAACCATAAAAGATAAGTAGCTTCCGGTTTAATCATCCGAACTTTTGGAATTTTTTGCGCTAGAAAATCGGCAGCGAAATCACGCGATATTTGTAAATATTGCATAAGTGCGTCCAGCCACTCATCACCACCGCGATAGGCAGCCTCGTAGGCCGCAATACTAAAGGGATTGCTATTTCCAACATGCAATTTCTCAAATTCCCGCTTCATTGCTTCATGTTGAGCCTTGTTGGGAATCACCAATGCAGATAACCCCAAGCCGGGAATATTAAATGTTTTATTGGGTGCAATGGTGGTAACAATTTTATCGCCAGGTTGTGCAAGGCGGCCAAGCATTGTGTGTGTGTTACCGGGGTAAATTAAATCGCAGTGAATATCATCAGAGAGAATCGTTAAATCATAGCGCCGCGCTATATCCAATACGCCATTCAATTCAGCAACAGACCACACCCGCCCTACCGGATTATGGGGAGTACACAACATTAGCAAGCGCGCGCCTTGCTGTGCACAATGCTCCAGATGTTCAAAATCCATTTCATAATGTCCGTTATGTTCACGCAATGGATTGTTCAATAATTTACGTCGGTTGGTGGTCACTGCTGAAAAGAACGGAAAGTACACCGGCGATTGTACAATCACCCCTTCACCTTCCTGTGCGAATGCCTGTACAGCTGCAAATAAAGAAGGTACAACGCCCGGCGCCATTAAAATCCATTCGCGCTCAATATGCCATTGATGCCGGCGAGCAAACCAATCAATGGTTGCCTGATAGAGACTTTCGGGATAAAGCGAATAGCCAAATACCGGATGATCCAATCGCGCTTGCAGTGCTCGGGTAATACACTCAGGCACCGCAAAATCCATATCCGCAACCCATAGTGGTGAAACATCGGTAGTGCCAAAATACTGTTGGCGCCCATCAAATTTCACTGAATTGGTTTGCTCTCGATTAATCGGAAAATCAAAATTGAAAGTCATATCTGAATCTATTAAAAAATGTTTGATTGGACAATTTTACTGATTGGTTTGGCGCACAGCATCTCCGCTTCCGGCCAAGTACGTATTGCGCAACTGAATCAGTAATCTTATACCAACTCACTGTGGAACCCACAAATATACGCATTTGTACTTTTCCTCCTGGTCACAATACCCCCTGTTTTATTTCAGCAAAAATGCAATTTAAAACGAAACTTTGTTATAGCACGTAATAGTTGCACGGGAAATATCCCCTATACTGAGCAGGATCTTTCACCATAGACAACCAGTGTTAAGGAGAAAACCATGAGCAGCGATGATAACAGCGCAAACAATTCCAGCCCACACCTGGACGCCACCTTTGCCAATTTGTTAATGGCGGCCTCTGCTGAAGCCTATACGGATTTTGCCAACACCAACAACCCCAAGTATCAGGTACCTGATTTAACCGTTGACAATATAACCTTTAAATATCTACAACGGTTTACCGGTTTTGATGATGTAGCCTGGGGCACGGGGAAGGAAGAGCGCTATGCACTGCTTTATCAGGCAAAGAATCAGGTCAACACTTATATCATTGCGTTTCGTGGTACTTCATCGGTATGGGATGCAATTATCGATCTAGAGTCAGCAACAACTACACCCTTCAAGCCCTACAAAAATTCAGGCACTTTCCCTGGCAACGTTCATGTAGGCGAAGGCTTTAATGATGTCTACGCCACCAAAAACAATCAAATGAGTGCATCCCTGCAAACGCAAATCTTTACTGCACTGCAAGACCTGCCCGATACACCCACTGAAATATTTATTACCGGCCACAGTCTGGGTGGCGCACTGGCCAGTTTATTTACACTGGATCTGGCTGTCAGCGTTCCGGACATTGGCATTACCAGCATCACCTTCGCAAGCCCAAAAGTTGGCGCACATGTCTGGCAAACGACTTATGATCAAACTTATAAACTATTGGCGAAAACAATTCGCGTATGCAACAACTACGATTGGGTTCCGCGCCTGCCTCCACTTGATTTTTACGCGATAGGTCAAGAGTTCCCCGCAAGTTTTACGGTAGCGAAACATCATATTGAAATTCAGGATGTGGTGCTCGCACGACATGCATTGGCCAACTACACCTGGGTGATCAGTCGCGCCGTAAGCGCAACGCCGCAAGTATGGACAGGCACATTTAAGGATCAGGAAAAACTTTCCTGGGATATGATCAGCTACGATCCCTATACCAATAACTCACTGAATATTGATCAGGAGCTAACGCACTATCTTCCTCGAAACAAAAATGACAAAGCAGCGTCAGCTTAAAAAGAAATGGATGCTTGAGTGAAAACTCAAGCATCCCTGTGAGCCCTAACCAAATCTACCATAGCAGCAGCGCCCGCTTGTCCGGATTCAGTTAAGCCATCAATAATGCCTGACTTGTCCACCTCTGGGCGATCTTTGCTGACTTTCCATTTGCCAACGATTTTTTCAAGCGGAATTTCTACACCAACAATTCCTTTTAATAATCGCTCGATAAAATCCTCCGGGGCATCACTCACCAACCAGGTATCATTTTTGTGTTGCTCATGAGTATTACTTAGCTCAGTGACATGAGCCAAAAGCCAGTCGCGATCCTGAATAAAACGCGGCTTTCCACTCGCCTGTACCATTACATAATTCCAGGTAGGCACAGCTTTGCCATGCTCTGCTTTGCTGGGATACCACGAAGGAGAAATATAGGCTTGCGGCCCCTGAAAAATAACCAATGCAGAAATATCGGTCGGTGCCATTTCCCATAATGGATTTGCACGGGAAATATGCGCAACCAAAGTGCCATACTCCCCGCGACTAGTATCCAGATAAAAAGGAATAGCATTAGCCACCAGCTCCCCCGCCCCCATTACCACCAATGTTCCTAACGGGTAATCGCTAATCAACTGATGCAACACATCAAGGCGCTTTTCTTCATGAAGTTTTGGGGTGTACATAATTAACCGATCAACTCCTGTTGCAATAAATAATTACTAATTAATCGACATGACATCGAGATACTCAAAAAATGATTCCAAATCAGATTCTTTGGCAATACGAATTTCCACAAAAACCTCATAATCAGTTGGTTAGCAACACATACCAACCTTGTTTATTTTTATCTTCTGTATCAAACCCGTGGGCACTACTGTTATTAAACTTCCACCAATCCTGCAAACTCATTTCTGCCTGAATGTAACTCCACACCCCAATTTTTCGCTCATACAAACGAATTTCACATAAACCAGCTCGACACTGCATGGACTCAATGTCCAGATATTTAGCATAAGGATTGCTTAAAATTGCATCAGAGAGGCGATTGTATAACTCCCTGTCGGGATCAGCAGGCTGCTCCTGATCGACAAACTTGCGGTAACGATCACGCATAAAACCACGATTGCCCTTCAGGTATTGATTAAAGGGAGCAGGAACCAGTTTATCTATCTCTGCATCGTTGATTGCTTCATTTATCCCACCATCTGATGAGGGTGAATCCGAGACCGTGAGTTTTGGTTCAGGCTTTTTCTCCACAACCGGTGAACTGTCGGCAACCTGTGAATCAGTGTCAAAAGTCTTTGGCTCTGCGCCAATGGCGATTTTTTCATTTGCAGAAGAATCCTTGCCCTCGCTTATCGCTGAAGCACTGGATAGCTTCGAATCTATTGAATCTGTAGTAGTAAATATAGGTTTTTCATCAGCAGTACCAACAGCGTTAACTGTCGACTTCCCAGTATGGGAATTTAAATTACCTTTTGGAGTTAGATATCCAGCAACATAAGCGGTAACAACAAGAGTAAAGACGAGCACATATTTCATAACTATACCTTTAGTTTTTTATTAATCCGGCTAACTAGTGTTTTGGTCGTTTGCTATACGCATAGAAAATTTCATCGCGCTGCCAACCCAAGGATTCATACAGCGATTGTGCGGGCAAATTGGTCTTGGCAGTGGTTAGGTCCATGCGTGCTTTGCCATCGGCAAGTGCGCGAACTTCGGCAGCTAATAATAGTTGGCGGCCTACGCCGAGCTTTCTCGCATCCGGCAGCACGAACAAATCGTATAAAGAGTAGATAGGTGCAGCTTCCACTGAACAAAAGGTAGGGTACAGCTGGCAAAAACCAACGAGCCCTAGTGTTTCGCCCTCAGCAACCAGAATAGTTGACTCGCGATTTTTAAAGCGACTTGTAAGAAACTGATAAGCGAGCTCAAAATCCGGCTCTTGCTGATAGAATTGACGGTAGAGGTCAAACAATTCGGCCAGGTTCCGTAAATCGGAAAATGCAGCCTCGCGAATAACAATATTCATTTATACAATTAATTCCTTGTTAGATGGTTTAACTTTTTTGTAGGTAATTTAGCGAAATAGCGGCAGTTACTTAGGTATTAATCAACCCCATGCAAACCCTATAGCTGCGTGATGATAGTGTAAAATCCGGACTTATTAAAAGGAAATCTGAAAACTCACGGAAATTTCTGCAAATTCAACGAGATGCTCTCAGGACTACTCGACGGAATAGCAATGCCAACATACCAACGACCAGTGCAGTCGTGAAAATATCTATCAGGGAATGGTATTCCTGATACAACATAAAGCCCGCATAAACCAACATAGAACCAGCGATCCACTTCCATTGCCCTGCAAACACAGTACACAACGCAAACACAAGTGATAATGCCACCGCAGTATGGGTACTGTAATCCAACCCAAATGCCGGCCACAGGCGCACTGCGTTGTCAAAAAACATCAACCCGTAAGAAATTACCAACAAGCCAAGTAAGTACAAAAACGAAAAAATCGGCGCACGATAACTGGGCCAAAGCAGATAAGCATTTCTTCCAAGGCCACCCAAAAATAAAATTAACAGTAATGGAATGTAGGAATCCGCAATTGTATCAAGCGTTTCGTAACTCATTGTTTATTGTCGCCGTTGAAATAACTTAAGATTTAAGAAACGCCAGGCGCTCATCGAGTTGATTGGGTGTAACCTGAATTATTTCCGCCGAAACAATTTTCTGCGCAACAAAAGGATCTTTTGCTATGCGAATTTCCAGCTCATCAGCCGATAAGCCATGAGCAATAATGCAACCACCGGGAATAGGTTGTTTACTGCCAACAACCAAAAACACTTTGTCATCCAGACCCTGCTGGATCCAGCTTTTATGGCCCGCCATAAACTCACTGGCCAAGTGTTTATTTTCTGCGAAGCTGAGTAATACGATAAACATAGAAAATCCTTCCTGATGAAAATACTTAACGAACTCCGGAAACCACCTGTTTTAACCAAGTTTCCAGACCTTTTACTTCGCGCTGCACAAAATCTACATCTTGAAAATTGCTGGCTATCACTGCAATGCCTTGGCTAGCCGCCAATACATGCATAGCAAATTCATCGGCCTTTTTTACCAGCCCTAGCGCAACAAACTGTGTTACCAACCACGTACGAAATAATCCAAACAACTCCAAGGCGTTAGCGTGTAAGCCATGCTCCAATTTGGCAAGTTCAGAACATAAACTTCCCACTGGGCAGCCATACCGCTGGATTTTGGTCTGATTCATAATGAGAATCTGAATAAATAGACGAATCCGCGCTTCTGGCGTTGACGCTTGCTGTTGCCAACCCTCCAGCAGCTTTCGGGCGCTCTCCATGCGCCGCTCAATAACAGCACTTAAAATTTCGTCTTTACTTTTAAAATGATGATAAAAATTCCCGCGCGAAATCCCTACCGCCTCAGCAATATGCGCAAACGATGTAAACTCAAAACCCTGCTGATAAAACAGCTCATCGGCTTTGCTGATGATTAGATCGCGAGTGGATATATCGGGCATAGAAATAAAAATAGGACAGTTGACCCAATCAATATAGGTCAACTGTCCTATTTTCGTCAAGCAACATTGTTGTAGGTTGGCGGTGAGGAACGAACCCCAACATAACCATGCATTAGCATCAACCTACCACAACATCGGAGTTATTGAATCCTCTCCCAAACCGTAACCTCAGAAAGCGTATGCTGAAATTTGCGTTTGGTTTCGCGGATTACAAAAGGTACTTCCTGAGGCCCTTGAACCAAGCGGAAATGCTTGCCGAGGTGCGCTTTTAATCCATCGAGTGTGGTAAAGCTTTCACCGTCTTTTTTGAACCCGCCAATCCAATCTTCACGCGGAGTATGCTCAGTAAGCCAAGTGTAAGGGGAAGTTAGCATGAGTATTCCCCCGACATTCAGACGTTCATGAATGGAGCCGAGGAACTTGGCGGGATTGTAAAGGCGATCTATCAAGTTGGCAGCGAGAATAAAATCGTAACCGGTGAAAATGGTTTTCAGGTTGCAGGCGTCGCCTTGCAAGAATTCCACTTTGCTCCTGGTTTCTGCCAGACCTAAATCGGCAAGTGAACGGGATTTGTAGGAAACCAGTTCGCCCTCATCGGCGAGCGTGTAACGCAAGGTTTCACCGCTGGCCAGTTGAACACCGACATTAATAAAACGCGCAGAGAAATCCACGCCGGTGACATGGTTAAAATATTTTGCCAACTCAAAAGTAGCGCGACCGGTGGCGCAACCCAAATCCAGCGCTGTGCGTTTGGGTTTATCCACTAATGCGGTGATTGCCAAATCAACCAGCGCTTTGGAAAAATTTGGCACACCGAAATATTCATCACCGTAATGGAATTCAGCATACTCGGAGACTAACTTGTCGGTTTCGTAGTAGGAACTGGGCACGGGTTTTATCTCTCCGGAAACAACATAACGGAAACCCGCATGTTGGAAAAAGTGGCGACGAAATGCATAGCGCGATGAACGCAAACTCTCATTGCCGCAGGAAATCCACGAGCCGCCTTTAATTAAATTATGGCGCTCGTCGAAAGTGGGGGTAGTGAAATCATCGTAAATCGCGTGAACTTCAAAACCATCGAAAGGATAGATAGGTGTTTCAGTCCATTGCCACACATTGCCGACCACATCAAAAAATTCGCCATGGGCAAAATGATTAACGGGGCAAGATGAAGCGCCATGATCCAAATGAAGATTGGAATTAGCGGCTTTTTCCGTTAAATCACTGAGGCCAGCTACATCATACAGACGATACCACTCATCTTCCGTGGGCAAACGCACGGCCATACCGGTTTCGGATTTTTTCCAATTACAAAACGCTTTGGCTTCGTGGTAATTCACCTCTACCGGCCAATCCCAAGGCATGGGAACTTCTTCGGTCATTAAACGCAAATGCCAGCCGTTGGTTTTCTTCACCCAAAAAGTGGGATGTTGCGCACGGGTAAAACCCAGCCAACCTTTCCCTTCCTCTTCCCAATTGTGCGCGTTGCGATAACCACCCGCTTCCACAAATTGCAAATACTCCTGGTTACTGACTAAATATTTTGCCGCTTCAAATTCGGGAATATCTGCCTCATGTATTCCATATTCATTGTCCCAGCCGTAAAACGGATCGTTTTTATCTTTTGCCAAACGCACCTGCCCTGCACCCACCTTTACCAGTTCATTTTGCGGCGCTACTCCAGTGATACGATTGGGCTTCCAATTGGGTGAATTTTTTACAAATTCCAATTTGTGCTGGCGAATCAATACTGACGAGGTTTCAAGATGGATGCGCTCATGCTCAATGCCCATGATGATTGCCCACCAGGGGTTATTCCAATCCACAGGCAATTGCAGTGGTGCATTGTCGATCAAATCCAGAACCAGCACGCGCACCTGATTACGGTAGGCTTTTACTTCAGCGGGCGTTGGCCATTGGTAATTGGCCTCGTTGAGATCGTCCCAACTCATTTCATCCACACCGACAGCAAACATGGATTCAAAACGGTGATTCAAACGTTCGTTAATCATGCGCGTAAGCAGCAATTTATTAACAAAGAAAGTCGCCGTGTGGCCGTAATAAAAAATTAACGGATGACGCAGTGAAATTGGCTTGGTGTAAAACGCCTGCTCGTTGGCGAGGCATTCAAACAGGGATTCGTAGGTATTGAAGGTATCCAGAAAATAGTTGCGCAACCGCCGACGTAGGTTAGCTTCATCGCCTTCGCGCAAATTGGGTGTTCTGGAAAACAAAGGCGTGCGAGTTAAGAGTTTCTCTTCCGGTACAGCATCAACAGATACCGACCGGGATTCAACGGCGGATTTGCGCAAAAGGGATTGTCCTGAATGCATCGTTAAAACTCCTGATGTGTCCTATCTGTTAGGTGACAAGGAGGCGCGTAAAGCCCCCGCAGGCGACAAGGTTTTACAGAGATGCACTAACGGCCCCAAAGTTACAAAAACAGAGTCGCAAGATTTATCAACCCTGATGGTGACCTACGTAATCTTTGGCAAATTGCCAGGCAACCCGGCCACTGCGTGCACCACGTGTTCTATGCCACAAGAGCGCGGCGTCCCGGGCATTATCGCCCCAGGCACCACCCAGTTTTGTCACCCAATAATGAGCCGCTGCCAAATAATCATCCTGACTGAAGGGGTAAAAACTCAACCAAAGACCAAAGCGCTCGGACAAGGAGACCTTCTCTTCAATACTGTCGTTAGGGCGAACCTCTCCATCTTCATAGCTGACCACATCCAGGTTGTCGCGCATTTTTTGCGGTAACAGATGGCGCCGGTTACTGGTGGCATAGAACAACATATTCGCAGTCGGCGCGGAAATAGATCCATCCAACACCGATTTCAATGCTTTATAGCTGATCTCGCCCTCTTCAAACGACAAATCATCGCAAAAGATGATGAACTTTTCCGGCCGCTCGCCAACCAGATCCACTATATCGGCCAGATGCAACAAATCCGTTTTGTCCACCTCAATGATTTTTAAGCCCTCGCTGGCAAATGCCGTCCAGGCCGCTTTCACCAGGGTGGATTTACCAGTACCCCGGGCACCAGTCAGCAACACGTTGTTTGCCTGCCGCCCGGTCACAAATTGGCGGGTGTTGCGCACTATTGATTCTTTTTGGGTGTCGATATTTTTCAACGCGTCCAAATCTACATAGTGCGGATGCTTCACCGCCTGCAAGTAGCCAGAACCCTTAGTCCCCACCCGCCAACGAAATGCAGTCGCAGACCAATCCACATTCGTCAAAACCGGCGGCAACAAAGTTTCCACACGGATTACCAGTTGTTCGAGTCGATTTATAAACTGATCAAAATCTGCCACGCTAAAGCCCTTCGGTTATAAAAAAATCCAGCTACCCCCAGTAAAAGGTTACTAGCCATAAAACGAGACTGGTCTATATTGAAAGAAGTTTCATTTATGCACAAGTTAAGGCCGATTATGTTTACCAAACTGGAATTACAGGTTATCGGGCAAACGCTCACCCAGAAGCGTGACTGGATAGCCAAGAACATTGCAAATGCTGAAGGCAACACAAAAACGCAAATGGAACAAACCCTGCAAATAATAGAATCCGCTTTACAAAAAATTACAGCGCAGCTGCGGCCACCCCCTACCGAAAAATCGTCCGTTAATCACTACATTTCCGAAAAATCAGTTTCTCCTATTCGTCAGGCAGCACTAAGCCGCCGACTTGAACTAACCCCCGGGCAAATAAGGGCCCTGATCGTAGACGACGACCAACTCATCTGCGAATTGGTGAGCGCCTATTTACATTCCGCTGGGATTATCTTGGTAGATTTTGCCAATGACGGCATGAGAGGCATTAGCTTGATGTACGATGCCAACCCGCCCTATGACCTGGTGTTGTGTGATTGGAATATGCCAGAAAAATCCGGCATAGAAGTTCACAATGCAATGCGTGCCGCCGAGCGATATGTGGGAACTGTATTTATGCTGGTAACGGCTGTGACTGAAGCCAAGCAAATTCGCTCAGCAATTGAAGATGGTGTAGATGATTACGTCGTAAAACCCATCGAGCAGGATAAATTAATTAAAAAGATTGCGCGTTTTTTTCCGAATGTAAAAATGGATGCTGCAGGCGAGTAACATTGCTATACCCCTCAAAAAATAAGGGCTTGATAAATCAAGCCCCTACAAATCAAGCCCAAACATAAATTCAATAAATTTAGTTTAACCGGTTTCCACTTCCGCCAAAAAATCCAATGCGGCTTGTTGGCGAATGGCTTTGCGGTGGTTGGCCATAAGTTTGATAATTTTTTCCTGGTCACACACTTGACGATCCAACATCACACGGGTTTTTAATTCACCCATGGGTTCAGCAGTTGGGCATTTGCTGAAGACAAACTGGTTGGATATCAAATCCATAAAGGGCCCTGACTTACTGCTCGGCATAATAAATAACAGCTGCAACCCCAGGCTTTCGGTCAAGTAATTGATCACTTCGCGCGAGCGGTGTTCATCCATTTTGGAGAAAGCTTCATCCACCAGTACCATACGCAAATGGCTGTTGCCTTCGTTAAAGCGAAACGCAGACGTAATTGCCGCACTGCGGATAATATACGCCGGTGTTTCCAGCTGACCACCGGAACCCGTACCGTATTGGCTGAGCGCAATCGGCGCTTTGCCTTCCGGTTCTTTGTAAATTTCATAGCGGCGATAATTACGATAGTCAGCAATGCGACTTAATTCGCGCAAGGCTTTCTGCTCATCCTCATCCAGCAACATAGTCATCAAACGCTCGCGCACTTTTTGATGCTTGTCATCCAGTTTCATGGTGAACAGGGTTTCATTTTCATCGCTACCAGCGGTTGGGCTGTCCATTACCGCTTTAAAGAATTGCCAATACTCCTTGTACTCAGGCACCCAATCCCAATCGAAACGGAAACGTTCGCGGTCAGCACCAAAGCGATGGTGCTCCAACTCCTTGTTTAAATCCTCCAGGATTTTCTTGCCGTCGTTAATCGCTTGATAAATAGAGTGGCAGAGGTTACTGACAAAGGCATTGTTAAAACTTTCACGCAGGGATTCAATTTCTTTATGGCGCTGCGCGAGGATATGGTTTTTATCGCGATTATAAAGCGCATCAAACTGCCGACGAATTTCACAAATAGCACGGAAGTTCTGGCTACCCAGATCATCGTTGTAATCCACATTAAACAAAATGGAATCGCTGCTGGAACAGAATTGGTTATGTATCATAGCCGCCTGCTGCAAGCGATGCAGAATGGTTTTTAATTCTGCGCTAACACCGGCAAGCTGGGTATCAAAATACTGGGCACTGAATTGGGTAAGTGACTCATCTGCTCCTTGCAAACGCGCATCCGCATCAAACTCGGGCCAGAGGGCAGTAATTGCCTGCACATTGGTTTCACAATTCTCGGCAATTGCCAGGTTTTTATCTTGCTCTGCATCCAACTTGTGGCATTGGTTATCGGCCAGTTTTAATTCTGCGCGGCAATCTACCTGGGTATTATTTAATTTTGCATACTGCTCATTTTGCGCCTGCAAGCGCTGGTTTAATTCCGCAAGTTCCATTTCCAGCGCTTTGGTATCGCTTAAATCCAGTTGCTGCAATTTGGCTTCAATCGCCTGAATACGCGTTTGCGCATTGAGCATCGCCTGCAGGGATTCGGCATAAGCAAGCGGCTTTAATTTATCAACTGCCAGCAACAATTCCTGTACTTCTTCAGCTTGTTGGCCAGCAGCTTGCCATTCTGCAACCAAATCGTGGAATTCATTGCGTTTTGCTTCCAACGCACGCTCACGCGCGCCCTGGCCAAAGACCAATTCTGATTCAGGCATGTCGCAACGGAACATGGCATAGTTACCGGAACCCATCGCATCTTTGGTAATGCCACGGCGTGTATTTTTTAATTCCTTGGCATTTTCCACGCGCTGCACATTACCGTAGCTCGCTTTTATATAGGCCTCGGCAGTAGCATGCGCAAAGCTCATAATTTGAATGATGGAATTGCTGGCAAGGTCATTCAACTTTTCCAAATCCTTGCTGGCTTTATCGCCCTGAATGACGCGCGCGCGATTGCCCTGCCCACTCATATTGCGCACGATTGAAATAGCGTCCGCTTCAAACTCTGGCTCTACAATAATGCCGAATCGCGCAGCGCCTATGTAACCTTCAATAGCAGCTTGCCATTCACGATCCTGCACTTCCACATAATCGCAGAGCACGCGTGCATCAGCTTTCGGGCACTGACTATTAATCGCATCCAACGCGGCACGCACAAATGCCGGGTAGCTAACCTGTTTGGTTTCCAGTGTTTGAATTTCGCGGCGCTTGATATCGATACTTTTCTGCAAGCGCTCAGACTGGGCTTTACGTTTATCCCGCTCCTGAGCCAATTGATCGCGCAAATGCACACGTCCTGCTGCTGCCTCAAACAAACTTGCATAAAATGCGTTGTGATGTTTTTGCACATCCAGGCTGGCTGTAAGCTGTTCATCCAGGGGGTGCGCTTGAATCCAGTCGCGATTAAGCAACTGGTGAATATCTTGCACAGGTGAATCTGTGCAAATAGCCTTGATCAGATTGCCAAGGTTGGACTCTTTAAACGCTGGTAAATCCACACTGATTGAAGTTTGTTTGAGCGCCTGCTGCAATTGTTGCGCAGCTTCCATATTAATTTGCAATTGCTGGTGTTGCTTGCGCAGCTCAGGCACTTGCGCCTGGATTAATTTTTCCTGCGCGTGTTTTTCCTGTTCCAATTGATCTTTGTCACGCAATGCTGGCACACCCAAGCGACGAGCGGTAGCGGCCAAAATCAGTTGATTGATTTCTTCGCGTTGCGCTTCGCAGGCAGCCAGGGCTTGTTGATTGCTGGCTGAGGTTTCACGCAACAACTGCTGTTTATGCTTGGCTTCCAGGTAGTGTTGCTGTGAGTC
>JAGKXA010000114.1 GCA_021151615.1 Cellvibrionaceae bacterium
CCAATGGGTTGACGCAAAATCTCCATCTTTTCCATCAGGAGAATCAATATAGGCAGTGCTGTGACCGCGCATGCCATGCCGATCCCCAGGATAAATTGCCAGCTCATACCTTTGGAGCCCATCCAGCCATCACTGAAGCCCATCAGCACCAGGGCCGCAGCACAACCAAACAACAGGGGGGTGCCCAGGGCCAGCCCGGCGGTAATGATATTTGTGTGGATTGCCGGTATTGAGCTGGATCTGAAAAAAGCCTGGCAGTACAAGCGCGAGAGCGGTATCACCGCCGGCTTGGCACTGGGTACACCACTGCTCTTTGGTTGTGCCGCTGCTGTAGTGCTTATGTCATTTAGCGAAGGATGGATGGGGCCAAAAGGGATGACCTGGCAGTTTATCCTGGGTGTGGGTATGGCGTGTGCGGTAACTGCACTGCCGATTTTGATTCTGCTGATGGAAAAACTGGAAATCCTGCGCCAGCCAATCGGCCAGCGCATCCTGCGTTATGCCAGTCTCGATGATATTGCCATTTGGGGTGTATTGGCGCTGATCCTATTGGATTGGGAGCGTGTAGGCCGTCAAGGTATGTTCCTGGTGGGCTTTGCAATCGCCGCGTACCTATTCCGCAAATTAATGGTCGCTATCCAGGAAAAAGATCGCTGGTATTCCGGCTTTATCTGGCTCGCAATCATTGGCTTGGCTGCCGACTGGGCGGGGCTGCACTTTATGGTAGGCGCATTCCTGGCGGGCGCGGTGATGGATGCTGACTGGTTCAACCAGGAAGATATGGACAAGCTGCGCCACTTCGTACTGATGATCATCATGCCGGTATTCTTTCTCAGCACTGGCCTGCGCACCAACTGGGATGTGGGTGGTTCTACCGTGTTTATCGCGGCGGCAATACTGCTGGTGGCGTCGGTATCAGGCAAGTTGGCCGGGGTTCATGCAGCAGGCAAGATCCTGAAGTGGGAAAAGGGGGAAGCATCCATTATTGGCTGGCTGCTGCAAACCAAGGCATTGATCATGATCATCTTCGCCAATGTGCTGCTCGACAAACAAATCATTACCAGCGAAACCTTTACTGCATTGCTGATTATGGCGGTGGCCAGCACCATGTTGACGGTGCCGGTGGTATCACCCAAGTTAAAGCAACTGGCCGGGATCATCTTCCGCGCTAAATAGCCCGCAGCCCCAGGGGGCGATAAATAGGGCGGGATAAATAGAATAGGGCGCGATAAATCGCGCCCCTACCGCTATAATGCGGGCTCGCGGGGGCGCAATTTATTGCGCCCTTTTTTCATTGCATCAACACCCTGATACCGAGCTTCTGAGCCTGCCATGCATTTCATCGTCAAAGTCTTCCCCGAAATCATCATCAAAAGTCCGCCCGTGCGGAAAAAATTCATCAAGCAATTGCGCGATAACCTGCGTTTATTGCTGGCTAACGTCGGGGTGGCGATCGATGTGCAGCGCGATTGGGAGAAGATTGAAATCCGCTGCCCGGAAGCGGATACCCAAGTCACCGCACAGGTCGCGGATGTGCTGGCCCGCACCCCGGGGATCGCTAACTTCGCCCTGATTCACGATTACCCTTTGGGCGACCTGGAATCGATTTTCCAAAATACCTTGCGTCATTGGCGCGATCAGATCGCCGGTAAAACCTTCTGTGTGCGCGCCAAGCGCGTGGGCAAGCACGAATTCAGTTCAGTGCAGGTAGAGCAGTATGTTGGCGGTGGTTTGCTGCACAATTCCGACGCCAAAGGCGTTAGCCTGCACAAGCCAGATGTGGTTGTGCCACTCGAAATTAAAGACGGCCGCCTCTGGGTGCTCACCAGCAAAACCCAAGGGCTGGGTGGTTTCCCATTGGGGGCGCAAGATCCGGTGTTGTCATTAATTTCCGGTGGTTTTGACTCGACCGTTTCTACCTACCTTTGCATCAAGCGCGGCCTGCGCGCGCACTACTGCTTTTTTAATCTCGGCGGTCGCGCCCATGAAATTGGCGTAAAAGAAGTGGCTTATTATTTGTGGAATAAATATGGCGCAAGTCATCGCGTAAAATTTGTCACTGTACCCTTTGAAGACGTTGTGAAAGAAATTCTGGAGAAAGTGGATAACCCTTATATGGGTGTAATCCTCAAGCGCATGATGCTGCGTGCGGCGGAAAAAGTGGCTGAATCGCTGGAGATTCCCGCACTGGTTACCGGTGAAAGTGTGGCCCAGGTTTCCAGCCAAACACTGGTGAATTTGGGGGCGATTGACCGCGTGATTGATACGCTGGTGCTGCGCCCACTCGCCACTATGGACAAGGGCGACATCATCGATCTTTCACGTAAAATCGGTACCGAAAGCTTTGCCGCGAGCATGCCCGAATACTGCGGCGTGATTTCAGTAAACCCCACCACCAAAGCCCGTCTGCATAAAATTGAACGCGCTGAAAACATGTTTGATTTTTCGGTGCTTGAGCGCGCTATCGCCGAACGCCGCGCACAGAATATTGATGAAATTGTCGATGAGCTGGATGCGGACTTATCTGTGCCGGTTGTAGGCGACATCAACCCCGGCCAGATTGTTATCGATATACGTCACCCTGATGAACAGGAAAAAAATCCGTTAAAGCTGGATGGAATTGAAATTAAAGTTATTCCCTTCTATTCGCTCAACAACCAATTCACCCATTTGGATATGAGCAAACAATATTATTTGTATTGCCAGAAAGGTGTGATGAGCCAATTGCACGCCGCCAATTTAAAAGATGCCGGGCATTTGAATGTAGGCGTTTATCGCCCCGAGCCGAAGAGTGCTTGTGCGATTTAAATAATTGAATGGGTGTAGTGATTCAGCTACACCCAATTCTCCACCATCAAGCCATCCACACGTAAAAATTCTTTTTCATTATTCGTGACCAAAATCCAACCCTGTGAACGGGCATGGGCGGCGATCCATAGATCATTATTGCCAATCAGTTGGCCGGATTTTTGGAGGGATGCGCGAATATCGCCGTAGTGATTTGCCGCACTTTCAGATAGTTCTTCAATGGCAATCAAGCTGGCAAGCTCGTCGATAACAGCCATCGCCTGGGTTTTGGATTGGCTTTTTTCTGCGCCGAAACGCAATTCGCCGAGCGTAATAACAGACATGGCTATTTGCTTGGCAGAATATTGCTGAAAGCGCTCGCGCACTGAGGGTGGATTGTATTTGGCGATATAAATGCAGATATTGGTATCGAGTAAAAAGCGGGGGCTCATAGAAAATCCTTTTTAGAAACTTTCCCTGTCTTGCGGTAGCTCATCTTCCCGGCCCTGCTCCATAAAGTCAGCAGGCAGTTTGGCCAATGCATCAAAAATAGCAGCACCATTAGGTGTAACGGCACGCAGCACAATTTCATCGCCGCGACGGAAAATCTCCACTTCGTCCACGTCAAAGCGGAACTCTTTTGGCAGTCGGACAGCCTGGCTGTTTCCCGACTGGAAAACTCTGGCAAGGGTCATGATTACACCTTATCTATATGTATCAACATTGAGTATATACGCACATCAATCAGTTGCCCAGATTAAAATTTCGCCAATTAGATGCACGCTAGACATATCCGCGCCATGTCCAGATAGGTATAATGCGCGCCTTTTTATGCATCCCCTTTGCCTTTCGCAGGCGCACACCCAAGAGAAACCCCAAGTGACAGATCAATCAGCAATCGAAAAACTGCGCAATATCGCTATTATCGCCCACGTTGACCACGGTAAAACCTCCATGGTTGATCAGTTGTTGCGCCAATCCGGTACCCTGGATCGTCGCGATGACACCGGCGACCTGATCATGGACAGCAACGATCAGGAACGCGAGCGCGGTATTACCATCCTGGCAAAAAACACCGCCATCAAGTGGAATGACTACCGCATCAATATCGTGGACACCCCCGGCCACGCCGACTTCGGTGGTGAGGTAGAGCGCGTTCTGTCGATGGTGGATTCGGTGTTGCTGATTGTGGACGCCGTTGGCGGCCCAATGCCACAAACCCGTTTCGTTACTTCCAAAGCCTTCGAACAAGGTTTGAACCCGATTGTTGTTATCAACAAGATTGACCGTCCGGGCGCGCGCCCCGAGTGGGTTATTGACCAGGTATTTGACCTGTTCGACCGCCTTGGTGCGACTGAAGAACAACTCGACTTCCCGATTGTTTACGCCTCTGCACTGAACGGCGTTGCCGGCCTGGATCCGGACAATATCGCGGAAGATATGACCCCGCTGTTCCAGATGATTGTGGACAAAGTGAAGCCGCCACAAGTTGACCTGGATGGCCCTTTCCAAATGCAAATCTCTGCATTGGATTACAGCAGCTATGTGGGTGTTATCGGTATCGGCCGTATCACTCGTGGCAGCCTGTCGCCCAACCAGCAAATCGTGGTGGTCGATCATGAAGGCAACCAGCGCAAAGCCAAAGTGTTGCAAGTAATGGGTTACCACGGATTGCAACGCATTGAAACGGATAAAGCCTATGCTGGCGATATCGTGTGCATCACCGGCGTAGATAAACTCGGTATTTCCGACACACTGTGCAGCCCCGACTGCGTTGAAGCCTTGCCGGCACTCTCCATTGATGAGCCAACAGTAAGCATGACCTTCCAGGTAAACGATTCGCCGTTTGCCGGCAAAGAAGGCAAGTACGTGACCAGCCGCAATATTAAAGATCGCCTGGATCAGGAATTGATTGCCAACGTTGCACTGCGCGTTCAACAAGGTGAATCTCCGGATAAATTTATTGTTTCTGGTCGCGGTGAATTGCACCTGTCGGTATTGATTGAAAACATGCGTCGCGAAGGCTACGAGCTGGGTGTATCGCGCCCGGAAGTAGTTCAGAAAATTGTGGACGGCGTGGTACACGAGCCGTTTGAGCAAGTGGTTATCGACGTTGAAGAAGAGCACCAGGGTAAAGTGATGGAAGAGCTCGGCCTGCGTAAAGGCGAGCTGACCAACATGGAACCGGATGGCAAAGGCCGCATCAAGCTGGAGTTCCTCTGCCCATCGCGTGGCTTGATTGGTTTCCGCGGCCAGTTCCTGACCATGACCTCTGGCTCCGGCATCATGACCAGTATTTTTGATCACTACGGCCCGGTAAAAGAAGGTGAAGTAGCCAAGCGTCAGAACGGTGTATTGGTATCCATGGTGAAAGGTAAAACACTCGCTTACGGTTTGCACCCGCTGCAAGACCGCGGCCGTTTGTTCCTCGGCGCCGGTGTGGAAGTGTACGAAGGTCAGATCGTGGGTATTCACTCACGCTCTAATGACTTGGTGGTAAACCCAACCAAAGCAAAACAATTAACCAACGTGCGTGCGTCCGGCACTGACGATGCGCTGACCCTGTCACCGCCAATCCGTCACACCCTGGAACAAGCGCTGGAATTTATTGAAGACGACGAGCTGGTAGAAGTAACACCACAATCAATTCGTCTGCGCAAAAAATTGCTCACTGAAAACGAGCGTAAGCGCGCGAATAAGTAATTCATGGTTAATGTGTGAAATAAAAAATCCCCGAAGTGAAAACAACGGGGATTTTTGTTTTTAAATCATGAAGTTTACACTGAACTCTCAAGGTGCTTCGGTAGCTAATTGCACGACTGTCGGAGCCATGGATGGCGACGACAAGCCTACAGGGATGTATTCACGGCGTGTCGGGCAATTAGCTACCGAAGCGCCCAAGCACGACAAGACTTATGGATATTTATTTCATTATTTCACTGCTCGCCCTGGGCGCTTTTACCGGATTATTCGCCGGCCTCTTTGGTATTGGTGGTGGCGGCATTATGGTGCCGGCGCTTACCTTTTTATTTGTGCAGCAACAATTTCCCGCTGAGCATGTATTGCATATGGCATTGGCCACGTCCATGGCAACGATAGTTCCCACTGCAATTGCCAGCTTGCGTGCGCATCATAACCATAACGCCGTTATTTGGTCGGTAGTACTAAAAATTGCACCAGGAATTTTATTGGGAACCTTTGCCGGAACTTTTTTGGCGAGTTATTTATCCACAAAACCGCTGGCGATTTTCTTTTCCTGTTTTATGGCAGGTGTTGCGCTGCAAATGGTGCTTAATCGCAAACCAAAGCCATCACGGCAATTGCCAGGAATGATTGGCTTGAGTTCAACTGGAACAGGAATAGGTGTTATTTCCGCACTGGTGGCGATAGGTGGCGGCACCTTAACTGTACCGTTTCTGGTGTGGTGCAATGTGAGCTTGCCAGTGGCGATAGGTACATCTGCTGCCGTAGGTTTGCCCATCGCACTGTCGGGCGCGCTGGGTTATATCCTGAATGGCTGGAATCAAATTCATTTGCCCGCCCACACACTGGGTTATATTTACTGGCCGGCGGTTATTGCAATGGCCTCGATGAGTTTTTTTACCGCGCCATTAGGCGCCCGACTTGCACATCGCTTACCAATCCCTTTATTAAAAAAATTATTTTCCCTACTGCTGATAGGATTATCAGTCCAGATGTTAATCACTGTCTTTGGTCACTGATGCGATGAGTATCCGCGAATCTATTGTTGCCGCACTTAAACAAAACCTTAAACCCGGGTTGGTATTGCAAGCGTTCGCGCTGGCAATCTTGCTGATCTATTTTTTTGTTCCCGCATCAAAGCCGGTATTCGTGTGGTTTGGTGATTTAAAAGCACAGTATGGTTATGGCTATTCATTTATTGCCACCGCCATTTTTGGCGGTTTGATTCCATTTTTATACCTTTGGCTAAGCAAAGCATTCAGTGGCCGAAATGTATTTGCGTTGCTGGTTTTTTATCTGCTCTTCTGGGGCATTAAGGGCATGGAAGTGGATTTGTTTTATCGCTTCCAGGCGGAATGGTTTGGCAACGGCAATGACTGGCAAACCATCTTGATAAAAATGACAGTCGATCAATTTTTCTACAGCGCCCTCTGGGCCGCACCGGGCATTACCATTGTGTACTTGTGGATGGAATCCAACTGGAGTTTTTCCGCTTGGAGGTGCGCGATGGACAAACAATTTTTCTGCGTAAAAATTCCCACCGTTATTTTTTCTAACTGGTTGGTGTGGATTCCCGCTGTCTGTGTTGTTTACGCCATGCCTGCGGAATTGCAGATACCGCTGTTTAATTTGGTGCTGTGTTTTTGGGTACTGCTGCTGGCGGTGCTTAATAAAAAGTAACGCCTGGGGTGCGGGAGTTGTGCGGAATTTTTTAACAGGTTCAATTGCCCCATTGAGGGGCAATTGAATGTCAGGCCAGATTAATTACTGAGCCTTACGTCTTCTTGCTGCGCCCAAACCCAGTAAGCCCAAACCGAGCAGAGCGAGACCTGCAGGTTCTGGAACTTCTTTGGCATCTACGGCGATGCGGAAAATCAAATACTCATTGTGGTTGTAGCCACCAATCGTCGGGTTGCTGCTGCCATTGCTGTTGTACCACACCCATTGTGCTGCGGCATCGATGTTAGGACGTGCGCCCCAGGGAGCTGCGCCGTTGGTTGCACCACCAGTGGTTGATACCCAGCCACCGGATGGGTTGGAGCCGGCATTTGCGACCAGCAGTTGGCTGGTCAATTCCGCAAAGCTGGTTGCGGAGTTGGTTAATGGCGCAAAACCGTAACGGCCAGTAGCAGTTACTTGCCATTGCGGATCCTGGCTGTAAAAACGGGAGTTGTTGTCCAGGTTGGTGAATTGTGCCAGCAAACCCTGTGCAACCGCCAAATCAGATTGGGTTACAACATAAATAAAATAATCATCTGGCAAGTTGAAATTGTAGGTTTCGGTAGACGGCCAATCGCCATCTGCACCCACAAAATTGGTTGCGGCAGTTTCGGTACCGTACCAAATGGCGTATTGGTTATCGACGGTAATATCCACTTCAAATGGAATGGCGTTGGCTTGCAGAGCGCTGGCGCCCAACAAAAGGCCCGCAAATGCAGAAGCCAGTTTTGCGATTTTCATAAGCTGATCCTTGGTATAAAAAAGGTAAATTAGAAGCCGTGCTTGCTCCCGATAGTTACCCCTATATCGGATTCAGTAGATAACGGCGCAACCATTTTAGAGGGATCCGCTTATGAAAAATAGTTGTCGAGTTTTCTTACAAAATGCTAGTGATTTTTCACCAGGGCAACCAATGCCTCAATATGATCCACCCGATCATTTAGCGCGGGAATATAGTCATATTTTTCACCGCCGGCATTGATAAAGATGTGGCGGTTTTCCACCATCAATTCTTCCAGTGTCTCCAAACAATCCGCACTAAATGCCGGCGATAAAATGGCGATATTTTTAATACCTTCCTTGGGTAAATTTTCCAGGGTTTCGTTGGTGTAGGGTTTTAGCCATTCCGCTTTGCCAAAGCGCGATTGAAAACTGGTTATGCAAATATTTTTATCCAATTGTAATTTTTCCTGCACCAGACGCGTTGTTTTTTGGCAAAAACAAAAATAAGGGTCACCGGCGGTAAGAAAACGTTTAGGCATGCCATGATAGGAAAAAACAATTTTTTGCGGCAAACCATTTTTTTCAATCTGCTCGCGTACAGAATTGGCCAGCGCATCAATATACAAAGGGTGATCACAATAATTATTGATAAAATGCAATTCCGGAACCCAGCGCCAACGGTTTAATTCTTTGGCCACCGCATCAAAACTTGAGCCGGTAGTCGGACCCGCATATTGTGGGTAGAGCGGCAGCACAATAATTTTACGTACACCTTCTTTTTGCAATTCCTGCATCGCGGAGGCGATGGAAGGATTGCCATAGCGCATCCCCAGCTTCACGCTGTAGCCATCGCCCAACTGTTGTTGAATGGCTGCTTGTTGTTGTTTGCTAATCACCAGTAATGGCGAACCTTCGCTAGTCCACACACCTTGATAAAGTGCGGCCGATTTTTTTGGTCGCACACGCAAAATAATACCGTGCAAAATAATTAGCCACAGCAGGCGGGGAATTTCTACCACGCGCGGGTCGGACAAAAATTCTGCCAGGTAGCGGCGCAATGCGGGTGCCGTCGGCGCATCAGGTGTTCCCAGGTTGATTAGTAACACACCCGTTCGTGGCACAGGCCTGTTTGCCGCATGGAAAACAGGATCAATATCGTAATGTAAAGCGGTAAAGCGACTCATGCCTTGCTCCGGGGAATGATCTAACCAAATTATGCTGCGTAAGTATATCTGGAAACTACAGGTTCCAAGCGATTAAGGACGCACATTATGCCATTACCCTTGCCCATCCATTGCGCCCAACTCTTTTACGATGGCCGCTGTCGCCTTTGCGCAAGGGAAATGGCACTTTTACGCAAACACAAAAGTAATCGATTAGTGCTGACTGACATTCACCACCTGCTCCATTTGGATGAGGAGGAGCGCGGGCAATTATTGCTGGAATTACATTTGCTTCAACCCGACGGAACCTGGTTGCGCGGGGTTGATGCGAGTGTCGCCGCCTGGAGTTTTACCGCCTTCGGGTTTCTCTTGCGCCCACTGCGCTGGCCGCTGATGACCAGACTGGTGGATAGACTTTACCGGCGCTGGGCAGAGAATCGCTACTGCAAACTTTATGGCACCTGCCACATTAAGGAAACCTGATCATGACGCAACCATTTTTCTCTGTTGAACAAAATCGCGCATTGGTTTTCAGTTTCAGCGATTGCGCTCAATATTTCGTTGGTTTCACCGAAGAGCCGGAGGGGCAATCGAATAATGTTCAGTTATTGCGAGATAGCAACGGGAAACTGCAAAAATTTCCCAGTGCATATCGCGCGCAGGAAGTGTTGAAAACCATGGGGTTCGAGCGGGCGTGGCTGGTAATGCAGTCACCCTACGATGAAATGATTGGCAACGATGGTGCGCACAAGTGTGAGATGCCACTGGTGCTTAACAGGATCGATGCATAGATGAACTATTGTTGGTTCGTGCGTGGCTACGGATTGAGAAAATCCCCGGAGGCAATCAACGGCAAGTTTTGCAGTGATTGTTGATAGGCATAAACCCAAACGCAGCAACTTTCGCCTTTATCAGGCTCGGCTTGAATCAAACAGCGTTGGTATTCTTGTTCTGGTAACGCGGGAAAGGTGCACTCTTCGTAGGCGTCTAACTGCGCCAACTGTTGCGCATCACACAGACGATATATTTCTCCTTGCACCCAACCATCAGCGTTCAATGCCAAGGCGGGGTAATGGCTGACGCGATAAAGCTGGCCCCGCACTCGTGCGTGCGCGATAAACTCCGCGCCTGATAAATATTGTTGATGCGCACCACTTGGGCATTCGCGCCGCAAGGTTCCATACACAAAAAGCAGATCAGTCTTCATAGCCATGCTGAATCCATTAAAAAAATCCCGCCAGAGCGGGATTGACGGGATTTTTTGTTGGCTTATTGCGGCGATACCTGCAAAATTTTTCCTTTGCTTTCATCGGTAACCAGATAAATCAAACCATCTGGTCCCTGCACTACCGAGCGCAAGCGCTGCCCCAACTCTTTTTTCAACAAGCGCTCCTCCTTAACAATTTTATCGCCATCCAGTACCAGGCGTACCAGGGTTTCCTCTTTCAGGCTGGCGAGCAGAATATTATTTTTCCACTGCGGGAATTTATCGCCGGTATAAAACACAAATCCTGCGGTAGCGATTGACGGAACCCATTTGTAGACAGGTTGTTCCATCCCTTCTTTATGAGTGCCTTCACCAATTTTTCCACCGCCGTAATTTTCGCCGTAGGTAATGACTGGCCAACCATAATTTTTTGCGGCCTCATCGATATTTAATTCATCGCCACCCTGCGGGCCATGCTCACCCGTCCAAAGCTTTTTGGTGAGCGGATTGATCGCTGCGCCCTGCATATTGCGATGCCCGTAGGACCAAATTTCTGGCAATGCACCCGGCGTTTTTACGAAGGGATTGTCACCTGGGATAGAGCCATCCGCATTGACACGCACCACCTTCCCCTGATGGTTGTCCAGAGTTTGGGCTTTATCTTTTTCGCTGTAACGATCACCCAGGGTGATAAACAGTGTGCCGTCTTCTTTCCATACCAGGCGCGAACCAAAATGCGCACCGGAATCTATTTTGGGTTGCTGGCTGAAAATGCGCGTGACATTGTCCAGTTTATTGCCATTGAGTGTTGCATAACTCACTGCGGTACTGTTTTTGCCTTTTTCATCCGGCTCGGAATAACTGAAATATATTTTTTTGCTGCTGGCAAAATCTGGCGCAAGTACCACATCAAGCAAACCCGCCTGGCCCTGGTTATAAATCTTTGGCAACCCCTGCAAGGGTTCACCCAGTTTTCCATTCGGAGTCACTATGCGCATGCGCCCGGGCTTTTCCGTCACCAGCATATTGCCATCGGGCAGGAAGGCGAGGCTCCAGACATTTTCCAGCCCTTCAGCAATAGTATTGACCTGGATATTGCCGGTTTCAGTTTTGATACCAAGCGATTTGGCATAAGCCAAGGGCTGCGCCAGTGCAAAACACAATGCGGCACCCAGCAGTGAATATTTCATCAATAAGCTCCAGTGAACAACGATAAGAATGAAAAACGACAAAAATGAATGACTACAAATTGCAAGGGCGTGCTTTTGCCAGGTGCGACCAACCTTTGTGCTTGACTGCACAAATCAAGCGATTGGTTCTATTGTGGAGAGAGGGTAGCAAGCCTGCCCAAGTCAGGCAATTCAAGGAATGTTAAGCTGCGCGAACGGGGAATCAGCGTTTTTGGGCCAGTGCGGCACACTCTTTGTGGCGATAACAGTCAACAAAGTGATCATTCACCATACCGCAGGCCTGCATATAGGCGTAGCAAATAGTGGTGCCCACAAAGTTAAACCCCTTTTTCTTTAAAGCCTTACTCATCGCATCGGATTCGGGAGTGCTGGCGACCGCATCCTGCATACCGCGTAATTTATTCTGAACAGGTTTGTGATTAACAAAGCTCCATACAAAGTCGCTAAAGCTTTCGCCATCTTTCGTCATGGCAAGCAATGCCTGCGCATTTTTTATCGCACTTTCTATTTTCAAACGATTGCGAATAATGCCGTCGTTTTGCATCAGCTGTTCAATTTTTTCCGGGGTATAGCGTGCAATTTTTTTTGCATCAAAATTATCAAACGCCTTGCGATAGTTTTCGCGCTTGCGCAACACAGTAATCCAGGATAACCCGGCCTGTGCGCCTTCCAGAATCAAAAACTCAAACAGTTTTCGCTCATCAAACAGCGGCACGCCCCACTCCTGATCGTGGTATTCGCAGTACAGGGGATCATCACCGCACCAGCTGCAGCGACATTTTTGGGGTTTTGACATTGCCAGTTTTCCTTCAAATTTTTGCAAGATCAGTTTCGGTTTGCTCCGGCTCTTGCTCGCAGCGCTCTTTCATCAGGTTTAAAAAATGCTTCAGGCTTTTTTGCTCGCCGGTGTTGAAGCTATTATCGGTCATTAGGGTGGACTGAATTCGATCGAGACGGAAGGTGCGATAGTCATTGCGCAATTGACACCAGGCCACCAGAGTCCAAACCTTGCCCCAAAAAATTAACCCGAGTGGTTCTATAGTGCGCGAACTGTGCTCTTCATCGGCGCGCACATAATCAATAATGACACAGCGATGCAGGCGAATGGCCTCGCGCATGGGCTGGCTGTGGGCGGTGTAATATTTCTGCACCTCCTCCATATTGGGCACTAGCAACGGCAGGGTTTCATCGCTGTGGCGAAGGTGGTCGGGCAATACCGCAAGGATTTTCTGGATCGCCTGATTCGCATGGATTGCCATATCCGTATCGCCCCAACTGCTAACCATACGCGCCCCCAACAGCAAGGCCTCTACTTCCTCGCGATCAAACATCAAGGGCGGCAACTGGTAGCGGTGGGACAAGCGATAACCAACCCCTGCCTCACCTTCAATGGGAACACCGGAAAGGCTCAAGGATTGGATATCGCGGTAAATGGTGCGCTCGGATACACGCAAGTGGTCGCTCAGCTGTTTTGCAGTCAGCACTGTGCGGCGGTTGCGCAATAAGGTAGTCAGTTGGAAAAGACGTTCTGCGCGATGCATATATAGGCTCCAGGACCAAGGTTTTTTGGGCATGCTAATCGGGGTTACCGACAGTTTATGGCAGCAGGGCTGAGGGCGCCGAAGAAAAACCCACCCGGGCTTGAACAATAAATCGTCATGGCGTCAGAATTTGTGGCATCTCACTAGTTTTCCCTGCGAAAATACCGCGCTTAAAGCAGCCCCTGTGCTACCTTTAGTGGACGTTATACCCGCACCCTCTATGCGATTGACCCGAACAAGGCGAGTTTATGCAGATTTTTTATCCCGAGATAAAACCCTACCAGCGTCACCAAATTGCCGTAGAACCACCCCACGAATTGTATGTTGA
>JAGKXA010000115.1 GCA_021151615.1 Cellvibrionaceae bacterium
GTGGCGATGACCGGCAACGCCGTATGCTTTGAAACTATCGCTGATTTCCATCAGCAGGTTATCGATCTTGGCCTGGCGACCGGCACCGCTGGCGCCGCTGGCCGCGTTGGAAATCAAACGGGTTGGATCGACCAGATTGTTTTCAATCAGCGGCAGAAAGCCCAATTGGGTTGCGGTTGGATAACAACCAGGGCAAGCCACCAGCTTGGCGGTACGAATCTTTTCGCGATTAACCTCCGGCAGCCCATAAACGGCTTGTGCCACAAGACCAGGTGCGCCGTGGGTTTGGTTGTACCACTTCTCCCACAGGGGAACATCGCGAATACGGAAGTCAGCCGACAAATCCACAATACGTGCCTTGGTATTCATCAGTGCGCCCATCATGTTTTGCGCCACACCGTGAGGGGTCGCGAAGAACACCACATCGCACTGACCCAATACCGCGACATCCGGCTCAGTGAAAGCCAGGTCGATATGTCCGCGCAGGCTCGGGTACATGTCCGCTACTTTTACGCCAGCTTCGGCGCGCGAGGTAATTACAGTCACTTCTACCTGTGGATGCTTGGCCAACAGGCGCAATAACTCCACGCCGGTATAACCTGTTCCGCCAACGATGGCTGCTTTAATCACCTCAAACCTCCAGATCAACTAGTCGTTACAATGTAGTCGCACAATGCCGGGACACAGGATTCGCCAATTGCTATGCTGGCGCCTGTCGCCGCTGGCGACAAAGAAAAGACGGCTATCATAAGAGGCTTGCCGGCAAATCGAAAGCAAAAGCTGCCGCTACGACTGATTTAAGAGCGGGCGATTTAACATCAAGCTATGTAATAACAGGCTTTTAAATATCAGGAAGGCTCAGTGTCCGACCCCGCAGCAAGCAGCCCACAAAAATACCTGAAGCGCCGGGCAGAATCCCTGCGCGATAGACTGGCCGGGAGCGATTCCCTACCCCATTTAACCCTGCTAGGTTTGCTCACTGGCATTATTGCTGGTGCGATAATTGTATTGTTTCGCTGGGCGGTAGAACTTCCCTTGGGTTACTTTCTGCCTGGCAGCTTTGAAAACTTCGAGGCACTCGGCAGCCTCGTCCACTTTGCACTGCCCATTACTGGCGCAGTCATTCTGGGGCTGATTCTACAGTGCGTAGATAAGCGTCATCACGCCACCAGCATCGGCCATGTGATGGATCGCTTGCAAAACCACCAGGGGCGTATGCCGCCTGGCAACTTTGCCAATCAATTTTTCGGTGGTGCCGCCTGCTTGCTGACCGGGCAATCGGTCGGGCGCGAGGGGCCAGCTGTCCACCTGGGTGCAGGCACCGGAAGCCTGCTGGGGCAATGGCTGAAACTGCCCGCCAACTCCTTAAGGCCATTAGCGGGCTGCGGTGTTGCCGCTGCGATTGCGGCTTGCTTCAACACACCGATGGCCGGAGTGATCTTTGCCATGGAAGTGGTATTGATGGAATACACCATTGTGGGCTTTATCCCGGTAACACTCGCAGCAGTTGCAGGCGCCACTATGACTCGCCTCGCCTTCGGCCCGGAAATCGCGTTTATAAACGCTCAATCCGTCATGGGCGATTTACGTGAACTGCCACTGATGGGTGTGGTTGGCTTGGCAGTAGCCGTATTTGCAGCGGCTTACATAAGCCTTCACGGCAGCGTCTGCCGTTGGGCATTGAATCGCCCTATAGCCCTACGTTTTTCGTTGGCAGGATTATTTACCGGCACTTGTGCGCTATGGATTCCACAGATTATGGGCGTCGGTTACGACACTATCAGCAGTGCGTTAGCGGGCGAAATAGGTTTCTGGTTGCTATTGGCAATTGCTATCACCAAGCTCTTTGCAACTTCCATTAGCCTCGGCGTGGGCATGCCCGGCGGCGTAGTGGGCCCCTTATTGTTTATCGGTGCCTGTGTTGGCGGTGCGGTGGGTAGTTTGGCGCAAATGATCATGCCAGACTCCGCCAGCGCCATTGGCTTTTATGTGATCCTCGGTATGGGCGCCATGATGGGCGCCACCCTCAATGCGCCACTAGCGGCCATGATGGCTATTCTGGAGCTTACCTACAACCCGAATATTATTTTCCCCAGCATGCTGGTGGTGATTGCTGCCTGCCTGTGCACCCGCTGGGTGTTCCGTTGCGATGGCCTATTCCAGCATGTGCTACGAATCCAGGGGAAATTCCGCAGTGCAGAAGCGATGGAACAATTGCTCAGCCGCACCGGTGTACGCGGGTTAATGGATCGACATCTGGCAGAAACACCCACCAGGATTGTCCCCAGCGCTGCAGAACAATTATTAAGTCATCACCCGCACTGGATTTTATTGCGCGACAATCAGCAACTCTTGCAACCCGCTGACCTGGCAACACATCTACAAACATTATCTGCCAACAGCAATTCACAAATTACCGAAATTAATCTGCTGGAAATTCCCGCGCGGAGGTATGATTTAGCGCGCATTTCCGCCGATGCCAATTTGTATGAAGCGCTGGAATTGATGAACCGCCAGCAGATAGATGTGCTTTGGGTGGAATCTATCGATAATGCCCATCAACCACTGGGGATTATCAGCCGCGAGAAAATTGATAACTACTATCGAATATAAATCAAGTTGGATTTACTCAATGCTCTGGATAAAAGCCTTCCACATTATTGCCGTGATCACCTGGATGGCCGCGCTCTTTTATTTGCCGCGCCTGTTTGTCTATCACGTGATGAGCGAAGACGACATCAGCCGCGAACGATTTAAAATTATGGAGCGCAAACTGCTGCGCGGTATCGCCAATCCATCAATGATTGCCGTGTTTGTATTCGGTATATGGATGAGCTGGCTAGGCTGGGAATATTATTCAACCCAAATCTGGTATTGGTGCAAAATTGCCCTTGTATCTTTGATGGCAGCTTACCATCACACCTGTGTGGTGTACTGGAAGCAACTGCACGATGATCGCTGCACCAAAAGCCATAGGTTTTTTCGCATATTCAACGAGCTGCCAGTATTTTTATTATTTGGCATTGTGATTCTGGTGGTCGTTAAACCTTTTCAATAGAGCGCACTATGAGCATTCTCTACGCGATTACCGACTCACAACTTCTGCCCGGCAATAGATTATTTACTGCCGTGGAAAGCGCATTGCAAGGTGGCTGCAAGTGGATTCAGTATCGCGATAAATCCGGCGATTCAACCAAGCGTGCGCAAGAGGCGCAACAACTGGTCGCGCTCTGCAACCAATATCACGCTGCGCTCATTGTAAATGATGATGTACAACTTGCGCTTACAGTAAATGCCCACGGTGTACATCTGGGGCAAGAAGATGGTAGCCCACAAGCTGCACGCCAATTACTCGGAGACGACGCAATTATTGGTGTAACTTGCCACGATTCACTCGAATTGGCGCAGCAAGCGATTAATGAAGGGGCCAGCTATATCGCTTTCGGGCGCTTTTTTCCCTCACACACCAAACCCAACGCACGCCCGGCAAAATTTACCTTAATCAGCGAAGCAAAAACAAAATTCCCCAATGTTCCTGTGGTAGTGATTGGCGGAATTACATTGGATAATGCCCATATATTATTGGATGCAGGTGCCGACAAAATTGCAGTATGTCACGAACTCTTTTCGGCAGACGACATTAAACAAGTCGCAAAAAAATTTATCGATTGCAAATAATCAGGATTAATTATGAGTCGTTCAGAAGAATTATTTTTACAAGCCCAAAAACATATTCCCGGTGGCGTTAACTCACCGGTGCGCGCCTTTAAAGCCGTCGGTGGCACACCGATATTTTTTGAAAAAGCGCTGGGCGCCTATGTGTGGGATGCAGATAGCAAACGCTATATCGACTACGTACAAAGCTGGGGTCCCATGGTGTTAGGCCACGCACATCCGGACGTAATTACCGCGGTAATTGAAGCAGCCAAACACGGTTTGAGTTTTGGTGCACCTACCGAGCGCGAAACCACCCTCGCGGAAAAACTCTGCGCATTGATGCCCGGCATGGACATGGTGCGCTTTGTCAGCTCTGGCACCGAGGCCACTATGAGCGCGATTCGCTTAGCGCGCGCCTTCACCAAACGCGACAAAATTATTAAGTTCGAAGGCTGCTATCACGGCCATTCGGATTCACTGCTAATTAAAGCCGGTTCCGGTGCATTAACCCTCGGCGTGCCCAGCTCGCCTGGTGTACCAGCAGTATTGGCCGATCACACCCTCACTCTCGATTACAACAATGCTGAGCAAGTGCGCGAATGCTTTGCCAAACTCGGCGAGCAAATTGCCTGCATTATTGTTGAACCTGTTGTCGGCAATATGAATTGTGTTCCACCAGTGCCGGGCTTTTTGGAATGCCTGCGCGAAGTCTGCGATCAATACGGCAGCGTCTTGATTCTGGATGAAGTCATGACCGGCTTTCGCGTCAGCCACACAGGTGCGCAGGGTTATTACAACATCAAGGCTGACATCACCACCCTTGGCAAAGTGATTGGCGGTGGCATGCCGGTAGGTGCATTCGGTGGACGCCGCGATATTATGCAAATGATCGCACCTTCCGGCCCTGTGTATCAGGCAGGTACCTTATCGGGCAATCCGGTGGCCATGGCCGCCGGCTTAAAAACACTGGAATTGCTCGAGCAACCAGGCTTTTATAAAAACCTCAGCCATCGTACTACCCAACTCGTTGAAGGTTTGCAAACACTTGCCGATGAAGCGGGCATTCCCTTCACCACCAATCACGTGGGCAGTATGTTCGGCTTCTTCTTTACCAGCGAGAAAAAAGTCACCAATTTCAAACAAGTCATGGCCTGCGACATTCCTCGCTTCAATAAATTTTTCCACGGAATGCTGGAGCGCGGTGTCTATTTAGCGCCAGCATCTTACGAAGCCGGATTTATGTCAGCGGCCCACACAGATCAGGACATTGCCGATACACTCAGCGCCGCCAAAGCGGTGTTTGCCAGCTTGTAATTCGCTTGGTGCTATTGGCAATAAAAAAAACGGGCATGAAATTTCACGCCCGTTTTTTTATTGCCGCGAATAACTTTGTTGATTTGTCACGAGGTATAAGCAGGGCCAAATCCAAAGCTCCAAATCAGCACGGTAATTGCCATAATCGATACAAACATCACCAGGCCGATAGTTAGAATGGAGCTGGAATAAATGAAGCCTTCATCCTCCGGAATTTTCATAAAAATCGGAATGCCCATATACAGCAAATACACGGTATAAAAAATTGCTGCTATGCCCACCAGCATGGTGAGAATTACATTGGGGTAAAGCGCACAAAGCCCTGCCACAAACAGCGGAGTCGCTGTGTAAGCTGCAAATACAATACAGCGCGCAAGGCCAGGTGCTGAATCATAGGTGCGCGACATCCAGTTAATAAATCCGCCGATAACGGCAATACCGGCGAGCATCGCCAAATACATAAGCACGCTCATAATCGCTGCACTGGATTCGGTCAGCATTACCGGATCACCTTTGCCAATTGTCCAGCCCACTTTGGTGGTGCCAATAAACATGGAGACAGGGGGAATTAGCGCGAGTAAAAGTACATGAGCAAAATAAAGATGCGAAACACTTTCCTGGGTATCACGAATTTCCTCCCACTCGCGATGAGGATGAGTAAAGAGTCCAGCAACATGCGAAATCATATCCTGCCTCCGGCTACATCAATTAAAGAGAGTTGTGCACTCTGCAAGGCAATACTGCCACCCTGTAGAAAAACACTGTCATTATTCTAAAAAGCACCTGCAGCAATTATGTACCCATAGTGATAGATGAATCACATTGGAAAAATATCTGTGTATCAGTATAGGGCGCGAGAATCCGGACTTCATGCACCCTATTAGAACAATTGAAATTCAAAACCTATGGCGCGATAACCAGCAACGCTAAAACACTTTTTGCAGATCTGACCACAGCAGTTCAGCAGACTCCACATTGGCTGCTGAGCCGGCATAACGCCCTTGCGGATCCACCAGAAATAGCCGGGTGGAATGGTTTACCTGGTACAGGTCACCGGCGGTTGCGGGCATAGCCGCACCAGGCGGAATGCTAACGAGGTTACGATTAATAATGACTGATCGATCATAAGCAGCACCAAAAAAACGCGCCATACTTGCAATCGCGGGATTGTCCCCGCGCAAACCAATAATCAGGGGATGAAAAAAGCTCACGTACTGCGCAAGCCGTTCTGCACTGTCGCGTTCGGGGTCGACACTTACAAAAACTACTTGTAAGGGTTTTCCCTCCTGCTGGGAGAGCTTCAATAACTTCGCCAACTTTTGTAATTCCAAAGGGCAAAAATCCGGGCAAGAAGTAAAACCAAAAAAAACCAGGCTCCAGTGATGCAAAAATTTCTCCCGTGCGAACGCATCACCATTGGCTGTGCGCAACAAAACCGGCGGCATGGGCTTGGGCTCCGGAAGCAATTGCACTGTTGCCAGGGTTAAAGGCTTGGGTGACAGTGCCGCCAATAAATGGGTTGCACTGAATACCCCTGCGAGCAAGCACATCAGCGCTACCAGCACCCAAACCAACCTGGTGGCATTAATCGTCATTGGATTTCACCAGCACTTGAATAACTTGTTGCTGCCCGTCAGAGAAATACAACTGCAGTTCAACCTGCTCGCCCGGTAGCAATGGTTTGCGCGCTTGTAGCAGCATAATATGCAAGCCGCCGGGTGCAAGTGTCACCTCTCCGTTTGCAGGCACAACCAATTGATCGAGATGCTCCATAATCGCTCTATCATTTTCATGGCGAGTACGATGCAACATCAACTCTGCACAACAATTTGCACTTAAGGATTGAATAACAACCGGAACATCGCTGTTGTTATACAGCTGCATATAAGCGGCATTAGCTCTGGCACCCGGCGGCGCCAATTTGACCCAGGCATTTTCTATACGCAATTCTGCACCCACGCCTGGGCTAAAGATACCAGTACAAACACCAAGCAAGCTAAGGCACCAGCATTTGAATATTCCAGTAGGCATAGTGATCCACCAGGAGAATTAAAAACAACACCATCAAGTGCACAATCGAAAAACGAAACGTTTTCATCGCCGACTCAGCATCAGCATGGAATTTCAATTGCCAGGCATGAGCGATAAATTTCACGCTCAACACCACTGCCCCCAGCAAATAAATTACTCCACTCATACCCACCAGATAAGGCAATAAACAGACTACCGCCAGCAACAGGGTATAAAGCAAAATCAGTGTTTTGGTAAATTCAATCCCGTGGGTGACAGGCAACATAGGAATGCCCGCGCGCGCATAATCATTAACACGATGTATGGCTAGCGCCCAAAAATGGGGAGGCGTCCAGGTAAAGACAATCATCATCAGCAGTATTGACTCACCACTTACCTGCCCGGTCATTGCACTCCAACCCAACACCGGCGGCAAGGCACCGGCGATACCGCCTATTACAATATTTTGTGGTGTTGCGCGTTTTAATAGCAGGGTATAAACCACGGCATAACCAAATAAACCTAACAACGTTAGCCAGGCAGTAAGCCAGTTGATGCCGAGCGATAAAATGGCAAAACCAGTGATTGCCAGAGTACACGCAAAAGTTACCGCTTGAGTGGTAGACAACCGCCCTTTAGGTAAGGGCCGCATATGGGTGCGCGCCATTTGTGCATCAATTTTTTGATCCAACACCTGGTTGAATGCGGCAGCGGCAGCAGAAACCAAACCAATACCGACACAAGCGAAAAAAATTTTTAGGAAATTTGGCAAACCGGGAGTGGCAAGCATCATACCCACCCAGGCAGTCAGGACTAATAACGCAACGACTTTGGGTTTTGTCAGGTGATAGTAATCGCGACACAGCAATAAAAATTCCCTGCGCACATTGTGTGGCAATAATAATTTTACACTGGCCATAACACCTCCCCGACCAATCAATAGTTATTGATTAGTAACTGATTGATTGGCAACTGATTGACTCGCACCCATAACCGCTTTCGTTACCGGTTTTTCAGTTAATGCACCCGTGCGAGTGCGCAGGTGCAATTGCCGAATAAATACCAGCGTTAACATCAACAAATTCGCCGCCACCAAATTATGAGCAACGGCATTTGCCAGTGGCAGCTGCCAATAAATATTGGCAACACCCAAACTAATTTGGGTAGCCAGTAACAAGCCAATCATCAACACCAGCCGCTGTACACCCGGTGTTTGCGCTTTACGCCAGCAACACACCAGCAACACCGCAAATATCAGTGTCGTTATCATGGCACCTACGCGGTGAGCCACGTGAATGCTCATGCGCGCATCGTGAGACAAAACACCGAATTCATAAGTCTCGTGCCCTAGCGGTAAATGAAAAATGGATTCGAGTGAAAAACGTGCCTGCCACCCCGCTTCACAGATTGGCAACTGCGTACACACCAACGCAGCATAATTTGCAGAAGTCCAGCCACCCAATGCTACTTGCATCAGTAAAGCAGCCAGCGCCAAATAGGCCAGAGGCAAGTAGTGTCTGAGATGAGGCTCAACGGCAAGGGGAGATTGTGCGCAATGAATATCCACGCGCAACAACGCCAATGAACCCAGTAAAAAAAATCCGCCCAGCAAATGCGCCATCACCACCAGCGGAATTAAATTCAAAGTGACTGTCCACATTCCCAACAGGGCTTGCATGATTATTAATGCCAGCAACAGCGCACCAAACTTACGCCAGCGTTTAATCACCAGAGTGAGAACAAATATTCCCACCACCACCAGCCCAAGCAAGCCGGCAATATAGCGATGCAACATTTCATTGTGCGCTTTGTGTGGTTCAACTACAGCATCAGGAAATTTTTGTTGGATTTCAGCGATATGTTCCTCGTGCAACGGGGCAGTCAGTTTTCCATAACAGCCGGGCCAATCCGGGCAGCCAAGCCCAGCATCAGTTAAGCGCGTGTAAGCGCCCAAGCCAATCACCACCAGGGCTAACAAAATAGCAATATTCACCAGACGCCGAAATACAATAGTCGCCGAACTCATAAACGACTCCGGTCATAATTAAATAGGCGCAATAAATCGCTGCGTACATCGGCAGCAACTTGCGTGGCTACAGAATTAGTCAAGGGATAACGCAAAAGCACAATTCCCTTTTGGTTAATAATGACAAACTGGTTATTCAATAAATCCAGAGCAAAATCTGTTGTTGCAACAGACTTTAATTCGGTAGGAACAAGTATCATTTTTAACGCGGAAAATTGCTGCTTCAGGGGCGCAAGATTTGTTTGATTACCAGTTACCAACATAACTTGTACGCCTAGTTGTTTACGCCCTAATCCGGTGTAGAGCTGTTGCAGCAGTGTCAGTGCACGTTCGCACTCTTGAGCACAAGTTTGCGAACTTACATAGGCTACGGTCCAATGCAAATCGCCCCTTTCAAGTGCAGGAATTAACTTCACCTCCTGCGTCAGCCACTGGCCTTTATTCGTTGCCCCACCTGCAAACCAACCCATGGACAAGCTTAATTTCGCCGCCGCGAAAGGTACCAGCGCACACAGAGAAAACAGCAAAAAGAAATTACGTGCCTTCATGCTAGTGACTCCTGACTGATGCCTTATTTTCAGGTAATGAATTATTTGACGATGTTTTTGTGGGCATCCCTTCTGCAGGAATTGCCGCCGCAATTGATTTTGGGTTGTTCACAGTCTCATAGCGATAGGCGGTTTCGCGCGAGCAAGCTAGCCCCACCAGCAATGCAGCAAGTGCCAGCAATAACCATTGCAGGGCGTACGCCTTGTGTCGCTCAGGGGGTAATACTACCGGACGATAGTGAACAAAAAAGGGAGAACCCTGCTGCGCATAGATAAGCCCCGGCACCAATTTCCCCGGTAAGTAGTGCGCAAGTAGCAGGTTATCTATTTTCTGTATGCGCATGGGCCAACGCCCCTGATCTTCCAGATTTTTTCCGAGCAACAACGCATCGGAACGCGCGCGATAAACACCATGCACATCAACATCAGCGAGAATGTGGAGTGCGGGTAATTCTGTGCGTGACAGAGGTGCAGCAATCCACCCGAGATTTACCAATACTATTGGCGATGATGGTACAGATACTTCCTGCACAGGAATAATTACATCGTAACCGGGACGCCCCTTCACCAACTGGTTATCCAGCAACCACACATAGGGAGAAATCCAACGCGCGGTAAAAGCGACTGATGCTCCATCCTGCAAGAGTAAATTAGTTCCACCTTGTGCGTGCGTTAGCAATCCGTTCAATGAGGTTGCTGGCTGCGCTTGCCAGCGCGCAAGCTGATCCAGGCTCTGTTGTTTTTGTGCAGCCCGCTGCCATTGCCAATAAGACAGTGACAACAAAATCGCAACAACCAACAAATTAATGATTACCCAATACCAATGAACTACCCAGTTGCGTTTAAAGACTATAATGGTCATGTCACACATCCGCGGAGCCGATTATGCTCACTAAAATTATTCTGATTGCGCTGTTGTTACTCGTGATTATCAGTTTGTTCCAGGCACTCTATGTCATGATGAAAAATGACAATGCAGCTCCCAGAATGTCCAAATTTTTAGGCCGCCGTCTGATATTTTCAGCGCTGGTTGTACTGGCAATCTTGATACTCCTTGCCACCGGGGTAATTACTCCCAACCCACGTCCATACTAAAATTTTAAAAAATTAACCCCAATTTTCCTGGCGATAAACAACGATTGTGATAATTCACAATCGCTATAGCACATACACAAACACAAACAGGTTTAACCAAACTACATCCACAAAATGCCAATACCAGGCCGCCGCCTGAAAACCAAAATGACGCTCAGACGTAAAGTGGCCTTTTACCGCAATGCGTAAAAAAATCACCGTCAGGAATATCGCCCCAAGGGTTACGTGCAACCCATGAAATCCGGTGAGTAAAAAGAAAGTATTGCCATACACACCGGAATCCAAGCGCAACCCCAATTCTTCATAGGCGTGGAAATATTCGTGACCTTGTAAGGCTAAAAAGCAAGCGCCAAGAATAATGGTCAACATCAGGAAAAAGCCCAATTGCGCCGGCTTCTTTTGCTCAATCCCCATGTGGGCAAACTGCAAAGTAATGGATGAGACCAACAAAATAATAGTGTTTAGCAACGGAATTCCATCCCAAGGCATAGCTTGGGTTTCTAGGCCAGCAGGCGTTTTCACCAGCGGCCAAAACGCTTCAAAGTTTGGCCAGAGAATTTCCGCGGTCATGGCATTATTTCCCGCACCATCAAGCCAGGGTACCGAAATAATGCGCGCATAAAAAAGTGCACCGAAAAATGCGGCGAAGAACATCACTTCTGAAAAAATAAACCAGCTCATTCCCTGACGAAACGATTGATCCATTTGCGCGCTGTAAAGTCCATTCATGGACTCTTCAATCACATTGGCAAACCAGCCAAACAACATAATCAACAGCAAACCAAAACCGGCAATAAGCGCGAGCGCGCCCCAGAGGTTGTCATTCACCCAGTGGGCGGCACCGTTGGCCATTAAAAATAACGCGATGGCACCTACAATCGGCCAATAGCTATGGTGCGGAACATAGTAGTGTTGGTAACTGGCACTCATGGGATACCTCCATTCGTACACTGGATTAGCACAATGAAGCTAACGGCTCGCCGTTTGCCCCTGACTTTTGTACAAGCGATAGGATAAGGTAATCGTGGAATATTCCGCCGGTAATTGCGGATCTATATAAAACTGCACCGGCATGGATTTTTCGCCGTGGGCATCCAACGGTTGCTCGGTAAAACAAAAGCATTCAATTTTTTTAAAGTAGCGTGCTGCAGCACCCGGTGACACCGAAGGAACAGCGCGCGCAACCATCGCGTGGGAGGATAAATTCTTTACTCTAAAATTCACAATTTTTACCGCCCCGGGATTCAATTCGATCGAACTTATTTCAGGCGCAAAATTCCAGGGAATAGAGTCGTCGCGGTTGGCAATAAATTCCACTTTAATTACGCGGTTTTTGTCGACGCCTAGTGAAGGAGCTGCCGCCGCCGCAGCGGTTTTTCCATTTAATCCGGTCAAACGGCAAAAGACATCGTACAGGGGAACCAGCGCGAAGCCGAACAGAAACATGGCTACGCAAACCAACATAAGTTTGCGCAACAAAGCTTTGTGCGAAACCGTTTGATTTGTCATTGCCTTCACTCCCAATCGATTAACGCTCAACGAACGATAAGAACACTAGTGCCTGATCTCAGGTTTAATTGTCGGAGGTGTCTGAAAAGTGTGATAGGGCGCAGGTGATGGAATTTCCCACTCCAGGCCATAAGCGCCTTCCCATACTTGTGTGCTGGCTTTAACGCCCTTGCGCCTGATACAGCGAAATACCACCGCTACAAACAGTAATTGCGATAACCCAAATAAAAATCCACCGATACTGATAAACGCATTCATATCCGCAAACTGCAGTGCGTAATCCGGAATACGACGCGGCATTCCTGCCAAACCCACAAAGTGCATGGGGAAAAACAACAGGTTTACCGAAATCAGTGAGCACCAGAAATGCCACTGCCCAAGACGTTCGCTGTACATAACGCCGGTCCACTTGGGAATCCAGAAATACACGCCCGCAATAATTCCAAACAAGGCACCGGTTACTAACACATAGTGAAAATGCGCTACAACAAAATAAGTATCCTGGTATTGAAAATCTGCCGGTGTAATCGCCAGCATCAAACCGGATAAACCACCAATGGTAAACAATACGATAAAGGCAATAGCAAACATCATCGGTGTTTCAAAGGTCATGGCACCGCGCCACATGGTCGCCACCCAGTTAAATACTTTTACACCGGTAGGAACTGCAATCAGCATAGTGGTGTACATAAAAAATAGTTCGGCGGCGACTGGCATACCAGTGGTAAACATATGATGCGCCCACACAATAAAGGAGAGAAACGCAATGCTCGCTGTGGCAATCACCATGGAGTCATAGCCGAACAGGGGTTTGCGTGCGAAGCAGGGAATAATGCTGGAGACAATGCCGAAGGCCGGCAAAATCATAATGTAAACTTCGGGGTGACCAAAGAACCAGAAAATGTGCTGGAACATCACCGGGTCACCGCCGCCAGCCGCATTAAAAAAACTGGTACCAAAATATTTATCGGTCAGCACCATAGTGACAACACCCGCCAATACCGGCATAACGGCAATTAATAAAAATGCCGTAATTAACCAGGTCCACACGAAGAGCGGCAAACGCATCCAGGTCATACCTGGTGCACGTAAATTAAAAATGGTGACGATAATATTCATCGCGCCCATGATCGAAGAAATGCCCATCATATGCACAGCAAATACAAAAAATGCCGTGCTATCGTTGGAATACGT
>JAGKXA010000116.1 GCA_021151615.1 Cellvibrionaceae bacterium
GCTTGCTTCACCGGATGATTTCGGCGGGGTGACGAGAAAGAAATCGGCCGGTGCGATTGTGAAATTGCGCAATGCCAGCTGACCCTTTTTGACTAAAAAACTGGTAGGGCCAGCGGGGCCTTCCCAGCCCACATTTGGGTTCTCACTCATTCCCAGGCGGATGTCGTTTACCAAAACGGGCTCGCCGTTAATACGTACTTCCATAATTAATGCAGCGTCTACTTTGGTACCTGCCTCGTCGTAGCGCGGCGCACGCAATTTTGCGTGTAAGTGCTGCCATTCATTGTTGATGTTTTTAAGGTCGATAGCGTAACGGCCTTGCAAGAATAATTTTGCGTCGCTGCCTTCTGGAATCAGGAACTCGGTATCAAGCACGGAATCGTCGAGATAGGCATTGGTGTTTACGTGATCAGCCTTGGCGCTGAGCACGATAATATCGCCATTCTGAGCAGCACTGATTTGTAATCTGTTATCGACGGCACTGACTTTGCTGGCCTTGATCCAGCTGGCGTTAGCGTTGAAATAATCGGCTGGATTGTTGGCGTAGATGGGCTGGCTGCAGATTAACAGTGAGCCCATTACCAGCGCAGTAGAACGCAGGTTTATCTTGTGCAAGAGAGACATAATCTATACCTGTAATTGCAGTAAAAAACGCCGCAGTGAATTCACTGCGGCGCAAACAGTTGACAGTAAGAGCAATAAGTAACTGTCAGCGGATCGAACGGGAGATTAGAGTTTGCGTACCCAGATATTGCGGAAATTCATCGCATTACCGTGATCTTGCAAGCGAATCGGGGCGCAACCGTGGGCTTTGTAGACAGGTTTGCCAATCCATTCGGTGGCACCCTGGATTTCGAAATGGTTTTGCACCACTACGCCGTTGTGCAGCACTGTCACAGTGGCGGGCGATACGAGTTTTTGTGCGTTATCAAATGTGGGCGCGGTAAAAATAATATCGTAGGTTTGCCATTCGCCTGGCGCACGCGATGCATTGACGAGCGGAATAGATTGTTTGTAGATCGAACCTGCCTGGCCATTGGGATAGGTTTTATTGTTGTAGGAATCCAGCATCTGCACTTCGTAACGCTCTTGCAAAAATATGCCGCTGTTGTTGCGCGCCTGGCTCTCTAACAACTTGCCCTGGTCATCGGTGATCAGTGTTGGCGTTTTCCATTCAATGTGCACTTGCACATCGCAGAAGGATTCTTTGGTTTTAATATCGCCGGTTTTAGGTACCACTGTCAGGGTGCCATCAGCCACTTTCCACTTGGCTTCGCCACCTTCAGCGCCTTGCCATTGATTCAGGTTTTTGCCATCAAATAATACGGTTGCGTCAGAGGGAATGCCCGATGCAGGAACACTGATTACGGTGGGAACGGGTTCCCATACTTCAGTTTCTTGCGCGAGTTGCCAAGGCTCTTTTTTTTCATTAGCAGCAACGCAGACTGCTGAATAGAGGAATGCGGTGCTGATAATGCCAAGAGCGGGGACTAGTCCTCGCGATAAAAAGCGCTTGTTCATGGAGTTTTGCCCTGAAGGTGTTCGTGGTGATCGTTATGGTTTTGTTTTTTGATTTTCGTTATAGCCGTTAAACAGAGGCTAGACGAATGGTTTTACACAGCTTGATAAATTATCAGATAAATCGACAGATTGTTTACACAGCTTTACAGAGCGGGGCTGGCGCTAAGAGAGCGCCGCTAAAGAGGGATTTACGAAACAGCTGGAATCACTTTTTTGCCCAGCGCTGGCTGCTTGGGCAATTGAGAAATTGGGATTTGGATAACCACTGCTGATCAGGATAGTAAGAAAACAAAAACTGTTCGCCTTTGATGGTATCGATCACCTTAAATACAATCGCGCGCTCCATTGCCTTGTCGTTAAAGCCATCTTCCAAACCTTCCATGCGCAGCGAATAGCCGTTAGCGCCAACGTAGGTTTCTTTAGTGCGGAATAATCCTAAACTGGTTTGACGGCTGCCGTAGGTATTGGAGAAGTTGCGTGCGAAATTTTTGCCCGTGTTCATCCCGTGAGCGACTAATTCCTGAAAGAGTAATTTCCCCGTGACCAGATCAAATACCCAGAGGCGCGGCTGGGTAGACACCAGCGAATAGTCGATCACCGTCAGGTTGCGGGCGGGCGACATACCTTGGGTGAGGGCGCAATCGAGTGCCGATAACGCGAGCCCGATTACCTTGGGGTTAGCGGCTGGCGCAGCGCGGCTGAGGGTATTGAGCAGGGCAAGCTGGTGGTCTTTACTGAGGGGGGCGTAACTAAATGGATTGGCAGGGCGATCCTGTGTCGCGCCAGCATTGAGCGAGAACAGAAAACTAGATAAGGCCGAAAAAAGTAGGCCCTTAAGGATCGTATACAACATGGATAGCCCCGAGCATTCTGGGTAATTGACGTTGTAGCTGCCCTGCTATGGAAATTTATGGTTTTACCAGTTAATACTGCTTCTCTTGGAATGCTAGCACTGAGGTAGGAATGCGGCAAATCGCAAAAGTTCAACAAGCAGACGTCATTTTATTGTGCCGGTCTGATTTTTTAGGGAATAAACTCCGATTGTCTTAAGCGCGCAGGAGCGCTCGTTTATGGTGGTATCACGTTGTTGGCTCCGTTTATTGGGGGCTGTTTTCGCTTTGCAGAAGGGATTGTTGCTGCTGTTGATAGGCTGTTGTGTGCTGCCAACCTGGGCCGAGGGAACTAATCCAACCACATCGGGGCTGGGCGATATGCTCAGCGCCTCCACTTTGATCGCCCGTGAAATTGAGGTGCAGATGGTGGCGCTGCAGTTGGATGTCGCCGAGGGGCGGCAGTCCCAAGACGCGCGCCACTTGACCGAAGCGGTGATCGGCTTTTACGAGCAGCGCCAGTATCGCCCGGTGTGGGATCAGGCTGGGCGTCTGGAGCAATTGATTGGCGCGCTGGAATCGCTGGATGAGGATGGCCTTAATCCCGACGATTACCATATCGTACAACTGCGCCAGGCGCTGCCATTGTTGAGCGATAACTCTCCCGAGGCCATACCTCTGCGCGTAGCAGATGAGCTACGTGCAACCAATGCTTATCTGCGTGCGCTCTATCACCTCTACAACGGCAAGGTTGATCCGGCCGGGCTTGATCCACAGTGGAATTTTGTATTGCAGGATATGGCGCCCATCGCCGATGGCGCACGCGTCGCCGATAGTATTGAAAAGGGGCAAATTGCGCAGCAGTTTGAGCAGACCCGCCCGCAGCACAGGATTTATCGCAGTTTCAAGGCGGGGCTGAAGCAGTATCGCTATTTGGCTGCACAAGGGGGTTGGCCAGCGTTGCCGATCGGGGGAACCCTAAAGCCCTGTGCGGTTGATCCACAAGTCGCCGTGTTACGTCAGCGTTTGCGCATTACCGGGGAGTATGTCGACCCGGTATTGCCAACCGAGGATGGACAGACGCCGGCAGAGACTTGCTTGATCGCAAACGCCAAAGCAGCAGCCGAGGCAGCAGCCAGTGCAGCGGCAGCCAGTGCAGCGGCCGAATTAGCCACTGCAACCGGTTCAGCAGCATCCAGCGCGGGGCAATCCAGCTCAGCGGCTGCAAGCAATGTGGAAGTTGTATCTGCGAGCAGTGCCTCATCGGAACAGTCCTCCAGCGCTGCCCCGGTAAATCCCGACGAGGTATTTGATGCATACCTCGTAGATGCGGTTAAAAAATTCCAGCGCGAACAATATTTGGAGGTGGATGGCGCCATAGGCCCCGCCACCCGCGCTGCACTCAATGTGTCGGTGCAATCGCGTGTCGACCAGATTCGCGTCAACCTTGATCGCGCCCGCTGGTTGTTGCACAACATTCCGCCGGAGATGCTGCTGGTCGATATTGCCGGGTATAAAATCACCTACTTCAAGGCCAGTCAGCCGATTTGGCGTTCGCGCGTGCAGGTGGGCATGGCCTATCGCACCACCCCGATTTTTAAATCGGAAGTGAATTACATCACCCTCAATCCTACCTGGACGGTGCCGCCCACGATTTTGCGTAAAGATGTCCTACCCAAGGTGCGTAAAGACATCAATTATTTGCGCGACCACAACATCCGTGTGCTGGATAGCAGCGGCAAAGAGTTGGATCCAGCCAGCATCGATTGGTACAAGCCGGGAAATGTAACCCTGCGTCAGGATGCCGGTGACGATGCGGCGCTCGGTAAAGCCGTGATTCGCTTCCCCAACCCCCACGCGGTCTATCTACACGATACGCCGCACCAGAAGCTATTTAACAAAAGCCAGCGCGCGTTTAGCTCGGGTTGCATCCGCGTGGAGCGAGCATTGGAGTTGGTGGAATTGCTGCTCGCCGATACACCCTCCTGGGATTCAGCTGCGATCAAAAAAGCATTGGCGACAGGCAAAACCCGCAACGTGACTCTCGCCAAGCGGGTTCCCATATTGCTCGCCTACTGGACGGTCGATGCTGTTAGCGAGACGCAGATTGCGTTCAAGCCAGACATCTATGCGCGCGATGCCGGGGTGCTAGCGGCTCTGAACAGGCGCGATTAAGGTAAAAATTGGGCGAAAGGCGAGGATTTTGATGACTTATTGACTGATTGCGGCATCCAAATTTGTATTTATGCCAAGTCGGGGCTAGCGTTAAGGAGTATTCAGACTCTAAGCAGGAGTCGATTCTTTATCCGTTAATGGTTCAGACAGTCTCTGGCGCGCAAAGCTCAAATAAGGATTCGCACAACATGGCCACCAAAAAAACCTCTCGCACCACCGAAACCATCGAGCAGGATGATCTGATTACCCTGGATTCACCTCCAGATGCAGAGATGATTAACCTGCTCACGCCCGCGCCGAGCAATGGCTATATGTATTTCACTGAGCGGGATTTGAACAAGATTCTGTTCAATCTGGATACTCTGCGCTCTAGCGTCTATCCGCATCTGACCAATGTTCAAGATGCAGAGAATTTTAAACAGCCGCAATTTCCTTCAGTGTGTCTGATTGGTCTTGGACGCTGTGGTTCTAACATCGCCCTTGATGTTGCCTCGCTGGTGTACAACGCGCGCAATTTTTATCTCAATGAATTTAACAGCGAAGAAAAAGAAACCCGCGAACAAGATAAACCCATGCGCTGGATCAAGCGCAGTTTGCATCTAAAAGGCGGTCATCAACTCAAGCCGGTATTTTTGATCGAGCCGCTGGTGATGTTGGGCGATCTGGACAAAGACATCGAAGGTCGGATTCGTTTTTCGCACAAAGGCGAACGCTCCGGTTTTCTCAAAGATTACACCAAAATGAAAATCATGGACTTGTCGGAAGCTCATGCCGGTGGTTCAGGTAATGCGCCCATTCTCGGTCAGTACCTCGCTAAAATTATTCTCAATAAAGATATCCAGCGCTTCTCCAATCCCGATTGGAAATTTGTGCATTCTTATTTAATTGATTCTTGCGGCATTAAAGCCAACCAATCGCGTTTGTACTTTTACATCTTCAGCGCCGGTGGTGGTACAGGTTCGGGCATGGCCAGTGAATTTGGCCTTGCTCAGCAATACGCCTACATGAGCAAAACCTTTGATGCGCGCGCGCAAACTGAAAGTGCTGAAAATCGCGGCCACTCCTTTGTGTTTGAACCGATTTTCACTAGCGGCATTTGCATACTGCCCAATATTTCTGATCACGGCGTGGAAATGTCAGAAGCGCTACATATCAATGCCGGCCGCTTGCTGTGTAAGTATCTATCGGAAGAGTGGGATTTTTCCTATAACTTTGACAACGAAGACAGTAGCGAAGCCAGCGTGATGCATCGCATCCGCCCCTGGAATGCCATGATGCTGATTTCCAATGACATCATGCGCTATGCAGAAGAAACCGACGAGGGCGCCATTCAGCATATTGATGTGAATGCGATGGAGAAGTACGCCAACCAATATATTTCCCAGCAAATTTTTAACATTCTCACCGCGCAGGCAGTGACCACCGATTACGACGAAAATTATTTCCGCCGTGCGGGAATCGATATTGGTGAAACCATTCGCTTGGATGCCAACGATTTGTTTATGAGTTTGGCGGGGCCGGTCGCAGTGGCTTATGCAGAATCGGTTATCCCGAATATGATGCCGCAAGGCGTGGATAAACTGCGCGGAATAGACACCAAAAAAATTGGTGAATTGAATATCGATGATCTTTTCTACCGCTCGATTGATTTGCCACACTTTAATAAAGTCACCCAAGCGATCGAGGGAATTAGCTTGCTGCCCATAGAGTCAGCCCGCTACCGTGAGTCACTGGCGAAATATCTGCAAAAAGGCTACGACGCAGAAGAGTTAAAAGACCTGCATTTCTTCAGAAATTGTTCATCGATTGTGTCCATCATATCGCTGCCAAAAGATTACAAGTTGTCCTATATGGATTTGAATAAGCTCAAATCTCATTTGAATGCGCTGTTCCCTAATACCACTTTGAAACGCTATGCATTGGTAATAGGCGCATCGGCCAATATTTCGTTGACCACACTGATTGTAAAAAGCCCCTGTTTGAGCGATGACTTTCTGACGTTGATCGTCGCTTTCATCAAACGCTGTTTCGCCAAAGATGCGTACCGTTTTGATGAGCAGTTAGATGCGGCCATGTTGGAGTTTATTCGTGCGGATGAATTTGATGAAAATCTGGTAAAATTTCAAGTCGATTTTCAAAAATCACTGTGGCTTTTAATTAAGTATGATTTGGCAAACAATGATTGGGAGGTACAAATTAAAGAAAAAATTAACTATTTAATACAATCTAAGAGAGATTTATTGAATTCTCCGCAAGTTGCGTTTCAATATGATTTAGCAATTATTACGGCGTTGCGGCATACTGAATTTGAAAGCGTTCTAAATTTAGATGGGCATTGGGAATTGAAGAAATTAGCAAATGATACATCTGATTATTACACTGGTACATTCAAAAGTGGTGATAGAATTGTAAAGGTTATTGCTTCTTTTGCTCCACAAATGGGTATGGTAGCATCATCAGTGCTCACAATGAAAATAATAAGCAGCTTTAGGCCAAAGTATGTCGCAATGTGTGGGATATCAGCTGGAATAAAAGGTGGCAGTAACTTTGGAGATATTTTAATTGCCGATTTGTCATTTGATAGCGGCAGCGGTAAGGTCAAAAAAAGCACAGAGGGAAAAGATACTTTTGAGCCAGATTATAAAGTGTTAGCACTCAGCACTGATTTAAGAGATGAATTTCTCTCTTGTCAAGGGAATAGAGAGTACTTAGACGAAATAAAACGAAAATGGCCTTCTGACAAACCGCAAACTGACCTAGGCATACATATTGGACCACTTGCAACTGGTGCGCACGTTGTTCAAAATTTAGATATCGTAGATGACATACAGGGACATGCGCGAAAACTAATTGGCTTAGATATGGAAACTTATGCAGTTTTCTACGCTGCAAACAATTGCACAAAACCACGCCCCAAAGGTGTATTTTCTGTCAAGTCAGTTTGCGACTTTGCAGACTCTACAAAAAATGATACGTATCAAAAGTATGCTGCTTATACAAGTGCGAATTTCTTGTATCATTTTGCCCTAAATAAATTGAACTTTGAATAATTTCAATTAGTGGTTGCTTGGACTTTGGGGATTTGAGTAATCTCGGATAACTTTTTTCAGTTATCATAAAGTTCATAATCGCCAAACGCAACGATCATATAATGCTGCTTTTAATGCTCCTTCCACTCAGCTCATTTTAACAGATAGCATACAACCCACAAAAAAAGCCCGCCAATCAAAGATCAGCGGGCTTTTGTAGTTCGACTAGGATTCGAACCTAGACAAACAGAGTCAGAGTCTGTTGTGCTACCGTTACACAATCGAACTGTGTTGTGTTGTAACAGGGTGCAAAAGTAGTGGTTTTATGTTGTTTTCAAAATTTTTGAGGCTGCCATCACGTATTTTTTTTGTGATGGCAGCCTCGTTTTTTTGTATTGGTTTTAAACAGGTTCTTAGAATGCGCGGTTGATGCCCACTACATAGCGCAGGGCCACATAGTCGCTGTTGCCAAATGGCGGCCTGTTGAGGAATACAGGGAAGTCTACCCGTATGGTAAGTGGCTTGGCTTTTTCGAACACGCCCCACTTTTTGATGGTGAATGCACAACCTGCACCGGCATCGGCATGCAGGGTGCTCCATGTGCTGGTAGGGGTGGTAATGCGGAAGTTGTAGGTAGGGTAGCTGCTCAGCTCCATCACACCCGCATCGGCAAAGGCATACACATCGGCATGCAGCCAGTTGCGGGTAAATTTAGGCCGCCATTGCAGGTAGTTGCTGATGCCTACTTCCAGATTGGCCCCTGCGCCGCTGCGGCCCTTGTAGCCGGTAAGCAGGCCATTGTTATGCTCGTCGGGCGCAAAGTAGCCTGCATAGCCACGCAGATTGAGCCCGCCGCCCTGCTGCCAATGGTTGACATCGTAGAGCGATGTACCACGCCAGTCGTTGGGGGTAAAGCCAATAGAGCGGGTGTATTTGTCTTCCATCTGCTGCTCGGGGTTGGCACCACCCATGTATAGCATGCTTTCGTAGGGCATTTGCCTGCCAAGGCCCCAACGGCCCATAAAGCGGGTACGAATCTCCAGTTTGTCGAGCATAGAATAATTCACTGCTTCCAGTTGGGTGTACGAGTAGCTGAATGGCAGGCCATCCTTGGCCATAAACGGTGCTCTGGCACTGATGGTGTAGCGGCCACTGCCGTGCAGGTACTGGTAGTTGTGCGTCCATGCGGCATTGATAGAGTTGTTTTTGCGGCCGGGTACGCTGCTCCACTCCAGCGGGTCGGCCAGATAGTTGAGGTCGTTGGTGGTGGGTCGCCACATCATCTGGCCCCATAGCTGCACGGTGTTTTTGTCGTCGTGCAGCCAGTTGAAGCCCGCACGGTTGTACCACAAACCATCGAGATAGCGGCTGTTTACCTGCATTTGCAGGCGTGGTTTGCTGCGGCTGATGGGCGACAGATAATTGACGCTGTAGTTCACGGGTTTGTAGCGGTCGTAGTAGCCCTCGCCCTTGAACGACTGATAATCGGCACCCTGTAGTACGTGGGTATTCCACCACACGCTGGCATCGAGCTTGTAGAGCGATGCAAAGTAGTCGCCCTCTACGTGTACGCCTGCCTTTATACCGTCTATGGGGTTCCACCACAGATCGGGGCGGGCATACAGGCGGTAGTGTTTGCGGTCGGTTGGGTTATTGAGACCACCATCCAGTTTCCACTTTACCGCCAGCGGGCTTATGAGCATACCGCGCGTTTTGTAGTTGTCGGTCATGTTGCGGTCGGCAAGGCGCATGGTGGTATCTATCTGCACATGGCGTATGCCACCGGGCACCTGTATGTGGGCCTCATAGTCTTCGTGCAGCTTGCCCCAGCCCGTCCACTTGGGCAGGGTAGTACCCGTGGTGGTCTTTTGGAACCATGTATTGGGTATGGTATAGTTGTACTGGCTGCCATTGCGGGCGGTAACGGTAAAGTCTATGGGCATTTGCATTTCGCCACGACGCTTGAAGCGAACGGCAAAGCTATCGGTACCGTTTATTTTGCGAATGCGGCCAATGCCATAGTCCAGCGTCTTGGTTGTTTCGAACCACTGGTCGAAGAACCACGAGAGGTCTACCTTGGTGTACTGTATCATAGATGCGCGGAAATCCTCGAAGTAGGGGTGTGCAAACTTCCACTGGTCGAAGTAGTGCTTCATGGCCTGGCTAAAGAGCGTATCGCCCAGTACATATTGCAGGTTGTAGAGCATGCTGGCCGTTTTGTAGTACACCATGCCATAGCCGCCACCGTGTGCCAGTGCGCTGCTAAAATCGTCGGAATGGGTATTGATGGCCACCTCGCGCTGGTTGAGCGCAGCCGATGAATAGGCGTTCAGCACGCGGAGGTCCAGCACATTGATGGGTTCGGCAAAGCGGGCGCGGTAGCGCGATTTCGGTTTGTCGGTCACCAGATCGTTGCCATCTATGGCACGCAGCCCCCATGCGGTAAGGAATTGGGTAAAGCCCTCGTCCATAGCGGCACGGTAGGTTTCGTTGCTGCCCACCTGTCCGTAGAACCAGTTGTGCGCTATCTCGTGTACCAGCAAGCCACGGTAGCCGGGGTCGCTGCCGCCATCCAGCGTGAGCATGGGGTATTCCATACCATCGGCGGCATCGGCTGCCACCATTTTGGGGTAGCAATAGTGGCCAATGTCCTCGGAGAATGTTTTGATGATTTTTGCCACATATTCGGGTGCGTTTTGCCAGCCGGCAGCGTGTGGCTCTTGTACTATGGCTACACATTCTATACCCTTCCAGTAGGTGGTGCCTATGCGGTAAGAAGGGTCGGCCGTGAAGGCGAAATCGTGTACGTTGTTGGCTACAAAGTGCCATTTCTTGCGTTCGCCCTTTACGTAGGGTATGATGGTAGTGGGCGTGTCGCTGCTTTTTTTGGTAGCAAAGTTCTTCAGATCCAGCTTGGCGCGCAGGTCGTCGGGCAGTACTTCTTTACGGTTTTCCAGCTCGCCACTGGCCTCTACTATGTAGTTGCTCGGGAAGTCGAGTGTGACATCGAACAGGCCATAATCGCCATAGAACTCGCGGTTCAGGTGCTGATACGTATCCCAACCGTGCATACGGTCGTATACCGACAGTTTTGGGAACCACTGGCAGCCGTTGTAGTGTTTGAAGCCCCATGCAGTATACATCTTCATACGGCGACGGGTTTCGCCCCTGTCGTAGTAGGTGTTGAACTTCATGCTGATGGTAGTCTTAGCCCCTGGTGGTAGCGGGGCAGGGAGGTCTACCTTCATAATGGTATTATCGAGCGTGGTAATGGTAGGTTTGCCATCGGCCAATATGTTCTCCAGCACTATACCCAATCCGCCGGCCTCGTACTTGCCCATTCGGGCATTTACGTTATTAGCAAGTTCCAAATCGCGCAGGTAAGATCCTTTTATGAACGCGTTCTGGTAGAGGTGAAAGTATACGTAACGGAGCGTATCGGGCGAGTTGTTCCAATAGGTAAGTACTTCGTTGCCCTCTATTACATTGGTTTCTTCGTTGATGCGGGCATCAATTTTGTAATGCACGTCCTGTTGCCAATACGCCTTATCGGGCTTGCGGTTTTGCCAATAATATGGATTGGTAGTGGCTCTGTAGGCGTTATCGTTCAGTTGGGCGTTACATTGCGCAGCAATGAAAATGCCCAACAATGTGGTTACCGGCCTTAAAGTCATGAGTAGCAATTGTTAGTTTGTGCGTAAAAGTATCATTTTATCTGCAACCCACCTTCACCCTGTTGGGGTATGTTGGTGTAGCATTTTCAGGTATCTGTACCTGTATGGGCACCATATACCAAAAGAATGTACGCCATAATGGTATGGTGCCTACTTTTGTGGTGTTCATGAAAGGGAAAGTCTATAAGTCGACGGGTAGCTGGTACACGGTAAGGGGCGAAGATGGTGCGGTGTGGAGTGCCCGGATAAAGGGAAAGTTGAAGATAGATGAGGAAATATCATCTACCAACCCCATAGCGGTGGGCGATACTGTGGAGTTTGAGCCTGAGGACGAGGCGATACATACCGGCATCATAAGCGGGGTGTGCCCACGGCATAACTATATGGTGCGCATATCGCCCCACAACCCGGGGCAGAAGCACATTATTGCGGCCGATATAGATCTTGCCCTGCTGGTGGCTTCTATTGCCGAGCCGCGTACTTCTACAGGCTTCATAGATCGTTTTCTGGTAACAGCAGAGGCCTACCACATACCCGCCATACTGGTCATTAACAAGACCGATATTCTGAAACCCAAACAAGTAGCCATACTGGAAGAATGGCAACGCATATACACGGGTATAGGGTATGAGGTGTACCCGGTAACGGCTACGAAGCCAGAGACGCTGGGTGCCCTGAAGCAAAGGATAGAAGGAAAGATAACGTTATTCAGCGGTCATTCGGGGGTAGGTAAGAGTACGCTTATCAATCAGTTGATACCGGGTATTGGCATCAGAACCAATGTTGTATCGGGCTGGAGTGGTAAGGGGCAACATACTACCACGTTTGCCGAGATGTTCGACTATCCGGATGGCGGGTGCATTATAGACACGCCGGGTGTGAAAGAGTTTGGGTTGATAGATTTTGAACAAGAGGAGTTGTCGCAGTACTTTCCCGAGATGCGTAGGATACTCAGCGATTGTCGGTTCAATAATTGTAAACACATTAATGAGCCCGGCTGTGCCGTAAAAGCGGCTGTGGCAGACGGGCTCATTGCTGCGGATAGGTATGTAAATTATGTGTCTATATTGGAGAGTATAGAGAAGAAGTGGTAGATTAACCTGCCTGTGCTTCCTTCTGCAACTCTTCCCAAAACTCGGCAGCGCGGCGGGTGTGGGGTATTACTATGGTACCACCCACAATATTGGCTACGGCAAATATCTCGTACATTTCTTCGGTAGTGATGCCCTGCTCGTGGCATTTGCCCAGGTGATACTTGATGCAATCGTCGCAGCGCAATACCATGCTGGCTACAAGGCCCAGCATTTCCTTTACCCGCACAGAAAGGGCTCCCTCGGCATAGGTATTGGTATCAAGGTTGAAAAGCCGGTTAATCACCTTGTTATTCTTGCCCAGAATCACCTCATTCATCTTGGCGCGGTAGTCGTTGAACTCTTGTATCTGACTCATTGTATCTGTTGTTTCTTTACAGTATTTGTGGTGGTAAATGTAGGGCAAGCGGGTGGCTACTCTTGTATCATCTTGAGGAAAGTGTGCAGGCCGGCCAGTTTGTTTTCGTCCAGATGGTAGCAGATGTTGTTGCGGTAGTACACACCAAGGTCGTACCACGGGAATGGGTTTTGGGCTATTACCTCATCCAGATGATTGAGTCCGGCAGCATTGGCCGCATCAAACTGCTGCATAAAACCTTCGGGCAGGTCTTTATTGGCTACCCATGCAGCAAAAACAAAATCGAGCCCGGTAAAATCCTTCCATGCGGCCGAGAGGTCGTAGACATAATTGAAATTGCCCAGTTGCTGCAAGGCGCGGTCGCCAATGATAACGCCGGCGGTAGTGCCTTGTATTTTGTCGATGAAGTTTTCGTCGGCGGGCAGGTAGTCTACATCCATTTTCCAATGACTCTCCAATAGCAATTGTGCCAGTCGCACCGATGTACGCGACTGGTAATCGAGATATACCGTTTCTACCTCTGATAGAGGTACCCGGCTAAAGATGGCCACAGAAACTACATTGCCATTGGTAGCAATGCCATATTTACCAGCAATGCGGGCACCGGGTATGCCTGGCATGGCTGCCACAGGCATCAGCGCCATATCTATTTCGCCAGCCTTTAGTTGCTGTGCCAGTAGGGCAGGGTAGGCTACAGACAGCTCTATATTGTGGTACACATCGCTTTTCTCTAACCCATAGAGCAGGGGTTTGGTATTGAGATAACTAACCGCGCCAATCTTTACCTTATTCTCCACACACTTGTGTTTATTTGCCTGCAAAGATAACATGTACCAACATGTATCTGATGCCTGTATTGATAGAAAAAACCGTCAATGGTATAGAGATTTAACAAACCGGCTCAATGCTATTTGAGTGTTTCTACCAATGATTTTGCTTCTGCCACGGATTGTAGAATAATGGTATCAATTGTTTTGTGTAATATTTCTACAGTAGTTTCGGATGGTGGGTGGCCAATAGTATCTAATTCGGCAAGTTGCAATACCTCGTACACGCCAGTTGCGCCAAGTATACCTACAGAGTTTTTAAGGTTGTGGATGTTGCCGTGCAATAGGCTGTATTGCTCTGTTGCTATACTATTCTTAATTTCTGCCACCAGCTCGGGAGTACGTTCAATATATATATTCAGTATGTTTTTCATGAAAGAAGTGTCGTTATTGGTTAGTTCTTTCATGTATTGCAGATTGATAATGCTGGCAGCTTCTTGTTTTATGTGGCTTTTTGGGCAATGCTTCACAATTTTGCGGTTCAGCTCTTCGGGAGCAAAGGGTTTAGAGATGTAGTCGTTCATACCGGCAGCAAGACATCTGTCGCGTTCGTTACTCATGGCACTGGCTGTCATAGCTATGATGGGCGTATTATTTTGCAACTGTTGTCTTATGATTTCTGTGGCTTGTATACCGCTCATTTCGGGCATTTGCAGGTCCATCAGTATTAGATTGTACCTATTATCCTTCAGCAGATCTATTGCTTTTTGTCCACGATCGGCTATGGTGATGCGGGCTTCCCAATTTTCGAGCGTATAGGTGGCAACACGCTGATTCATGAGGTTATCTTCTACCAATAGAATTTCGTATCCTTTCAGCGACTGTATTTTGGGATTTTTTCCGGCTGGTATAGCAGGTTCCGGTATGGCTACAGGAACTGTTTTGAAGTGGAATGTGAATGTAAAAGTGGTACCCCTACCTTGTTCGCTGGCAACATTTATGGTGCCGCCCTGCTGCTCTACCAACTGCCGCGCAATGGTAAGGCCAAGGCCTGTACCACCATATTTGCGGGTGGTATCACTTTCGGCTTGCATAAAGCTCTCGAAAATACTGCCTATTTTATTGGCAGCAATGCCAATACCGGTGTCAGCAATTTTGAATTCAAGCGTGACGCTACCCGGCTCCAGCGACAATGGTGCCACACTGATGATGACGCTACCCCGTTCGGTAAATTTGATGGCGTTGCCTGCCAAATTCAGCAGAATCTGATTGAGCCTTACAGGGTCGGCCAGCATTTGTTTGGGTATGCGTGGGTCTATGTGCGATGCAATTAATATTCCTTTGTCATCGGCTGTTGGCTTCAGTGTCATGATGACATTGTTCACAATCTGCATTACTTCTGTTTCTGTTTCCTCAAAAACAACTTTACCAGCCTCAATCTTACTTACATCCAGAATATCGTTAATGATGCGCAACATGTTGTGTGCAGACTCCTTAATATTTTCGGTATAGATGCGCTGTTTTTCGGTGAGTGGGGTATCATTCAGCAGATTGAGCATGCCCATTACACCATTCATGGGTGTGCGAATCTCGTGACTCATGCGGCTGAGGAAATTCTGC
>JAGKXA010000117.1 GCA_021151615.1 Cellvibrionaceae bacterium
ATCTTTAATTTCTTGAATTACAGGATATTTAGGCGCCAGACTCGTTTCAAAATCATTCAAAATAGCATCTTTCCAAGTAGCTACGGGTTGAGATAATGCTATTTGTAAATCAACATTGGCTGGCTTGGGTTTAATAGAACCGTATGCTTCGGCCGTTGAAATATGAATATTAGGGTTGACCAATACGATATATTTTCCTTTCAGAGAAACAGCTATTTCATCAAATTGGTCGCCTTTTCCAAAACAATACTTTGGGTTATTTTCAATAAAAAAAGCCACCGTTTTCGGTGGCTTTCGAGATGGAGCAAAAGTATTGTTTTATTGGTAAAGATTGGGCAATTCGCTTTCAAACATTACAAAGGGATTGTCGAGAAACGCTTTGAAATTTTCAGCCGAGGCTTGCCCGGGATAGGGGGCGTAAAACTGTTCTGTTTTTTCGCGCATGCTATTTGCGTTGCGCCACACCAACACATAGCTAATTAATTGAGCATCCGGGTCCGCCAAGACCGGACCGAGAATACGGTCTGTCCAGAGATTGGGCAACCTCACTCCGTTATTGCCCGTTTCCGTGAGTGCAGCGATTTTGTGGCGCACTTGGGCTATTTTGGAAATGTCGCGCAAAGCTGCGGTGAAATTAGCTTTTTGCTCATCCGAGCTGGCGGTATTGGCTTCATGGCCGAGGTCCCAGTAATTATCCAGTCCAATGACATCGACATATTCATCACCCGGGTAACCATAAAAATAATCGCTTTCAAATTTAGCCATGTCGATGCGACTGCGATCCGGTGAAAATGCAAAAATCAAATTGTGCTGGTCTTTTTCATCGCGCAAATATTTCACCGTGAATTGATAGAGCGCGATGTAATCCTGCTCGCTCGCATGGCCTTTACCCCACCAAAACCAGTCACCGTTGTGTTCATGCCAGGGACGGAAAATTACCGGGATTTGTTGTTCCTTGCCCTGCGCATTTGTCACCACTAATGCCTCATTAAACTCGACAAATGCATCCAGATATTTTTTCAATTCCTCATGCTTGGCGCCACCGGGAACCAATTCGTGTACCGTCGGTGTTTTATCCCAGGAGTTGCCGCCGGAAACCGGGCTGTACATGTGCCAGCTAATGGTAATCACACCGCCGCGACTGAAACCCGCTTTAATCCACTCCTGCATTTGTTTGAAGTTAACGCCGTCCAGATTCTTTTCATGGCCCAACTCCAAACCACCAATTTCCCATCCGTAAACTGCCGGGTTGGAGCCGGTGACATCGCGCACATCGGAGCGATCTGGATCGCCTTCCCATTTAACCCCATAAGCCAGACTGTCCTGGTGGCCAAACAGGAAATGCCTGCCGCGCAGGGCAGCCAAATTGTTGTATAGGGCAACTGCGGCCGGGATTGCATCCTTGTCGATCAATTTGAACGGGCGATTGGCGGATGTGGAATCCTGCGCCTGTACCGTCTCCCCTGTAGGTACCAACGATGGGGAAGAAGACGAGGATTGATTGTCGCACCCCGCCAAACCAGCCATCAGCAAAAGCCCTGCAAGCGAATGAAAAAGGAAGGTTAATCGGGACATGGAAGCTCCTTACGGGGAATTATGCAGAACGCAGCGTTTTGCAGGGATGTTATGTGTTGTCGTTATCAATGTAACCGTTTTCATTTGGCACATACTAACAGCCAAAAGCCGAAACCACCAAAAGTATCCGGTAAATAAGTGTTGAGCGAGGCCGCTATTTTGCCTAGCCTTGCCGTTCATTTGAGTGACGTTCAATTTGTCTTTCACGCCAACAAGCGCGAGGACTGGAAGGCCAGGGTTAAGCCGCCGCGGTTGGGCGGCAACAAAACCCTGGGCGTATTTGCTACCCGCTCACCTACACGACCTGCGCCCATAGGCTTGTCGGTTGTGCGCCTGCGCGGCGTTATTGAACGGGAGGGAAAAGTGTTTGTGCAGATCAGCGGGGTTGATTTACTGGAAGGCACGCCAGTACTGGATATCAAACCCTATGTACCTTATGTGGATTGCGTGCTTGCCGCAGAAAACCGCTTCGCACCAGAACCGCCCGCCCCGATCGATGTGGATATCCCCGCAGAGTTGATGGCGATTTGTATCAACTATTGGAAACGCACAGGCACGGATCTCGCCGGATTAATTACCCAGGTGTTGCAACAAGACCCGCGCCCGCAGTATCAGCAACCAGACCCTGACCGAATCTATGGGATGAAGCTGCTGGATCTGGATGTGCGCTGGCAGTATCGCACCCACGAAAACGGCCATCGCATTTACCTGATCCAGATCCTTCCCCATTAGCTTTATGAGGATGCCTCAGGCGCGCCGGCCGTTGGCTCAACGCGGCGAGCGTCAATGATCATCCAATAAAACATTGCCATACCCGCCGCTGACAAGAGCACGCCAACCCATCCGGTTGAGGCAAAGCCCAAGCCCGCATCAATCGCCAGACCGCCCAAAAAGGCACCGGCGGCATTGGCAAAGTTAAAGGCTGAGTGATTCATGGCTGCAGCCATGGTTTGCGCTTTACCAGCCACATCCATCAACCGTATCTGCACTGCTGGACCAATCACCACTACAGTGCCCACACAAAACACGGCCACACAGGCGAGCCACAAATGACTGGCAGTCAGGGCAAAGGCGGCGCAAACAATCATCGACCAGATCAGGCAGCGCTTGATAGTGCCGAGCAGATCTCGATCAGCCATGCGCGAACCGAGGATATTGCCAGTCACCATGCCAGCACCGAACAGCGCCAACACAAAAGGCACCCCCACCTCTGTCAGCCCAGCGAGACTCATGAGCGTCGGCTTCACATAGGAGAAAATCGAAAACAAGCCGCCAAAACCAATCGCTCCCACGCCCAGCGTGATCCACACCTGGCGATTGGTAAACATAGAGAGTTCATGGGCTATGCTGCCTCCGGCTTGCGGCGGCTCTGAGGGGACAAACTTGACGATGCAGGCCCCAGAAACCAGTGCAACCACACCCACCAGCACAAACGCCGAGCGCCAGCCCAACCATTGGCCCAACGCAGTTGCCAGCGGGACCCCGGCAAGGGTCGCGACCGACAAACCGAGCATTACATAGGCCACGGCACGAGTGCGCATATTCGCCGGCGCCAACGACGCCGCAACCAGCGAGGCAATCCCGAAAAAGGTGCCGTGGGGCAGCCCGCTCAAAAGCCGCAACAGCATGAGGGTGTCATAGCTATTGGCCATAGCGCTGGCGATATTCCCAAGCGAATAGAGTCCCATCAACACAACCAGCATGCGCGTGCGCGAGCGGCCGGTACTGAATATCGCCAGCAACGGCGCGCCTATCACCACCCCCAATGCATAGGCGCTAATAGTGCGTCCCGCTTGCGGGATACTAATGGAGAGCGAAGAAGAAATTTCGGGCAACAAGCCCATGGAGACAAACTCGCCAACACCTATCGCAAAACTACCTAATCCCATGGCGAGGAGTGCGATAAAAAATGTTGCTGAAGGTGCTTCGTTCGATACCACTGAAGACGATGACAAACCCTGAACCTCGAAGGACATGATTATCTACTGCAGATAATCGGCACCGCCATTATAAGAAGTTCAGATGCCAAGGGTAATATAAATAACGACTATAAGCCGAGTAAAACCACTCGCACCCGTCATACCCCCGCTGGCAGTCGCGTTAAATATCCGTCATCTGCTGGCGGTGGCGGCTGCTTTTCCCACAGGCGGCTGTGGTATGATGCGCGCCTTTTTCAGCCTCCGCCGGCTCAGGTTCCGGCCCCTCCGTCTCCCGTTTGATGCCTGGCTCCCGGAGACGCCGCTGTCCCGCTTTCAATTTTAAATTTAGGTGCCTGGCACTTTAGGAGTTTGTTCCATGAGCAAGACCTCGTTAGACAAAAGCAAAATCAAATTTGTATTGCTGGAAGGCGTACACCAATCGGCGGTAGAAACCCTCAATGCCCAGGGTTACACCAATATCGATTACCTGAAAACGGCACTGGGTGAAGATGAACTTATCGCCCGCATCCAGGACGCTCACTTTGTTGGTCTGCGCTCGCGCACCCAACTGACCCGTCGCGTATTTGAAAATGCGCCCAAACTGATTGCGGCTGGCTGCTTCTGTATTGGCACCAACCAGGTAGACCTGAAAGCGGCGCAAGAGCACGGTGTGGCCGTGTTTAACGCGCCCTACTCCAACACCCGCTCCGTTGCCGAGCTGGTGATTGCCGAAGCGATTCTGTTGCTGCGCAATATTCCGCAGAAAAACTTCGTTTGCCATCGCGGTGGCTGGGATAAATCCGCCGTGGGCTCCTACGAAATTCGCGGCAAGACCCTGGGCCTGATCGGCTATGGTTCTATCGGCAGCCAAACCAGCGTGCTGGCGGAATCCCTGGGTATGAAAGTGCGTTTTTACGACGTAGTTACCAAGCTGCCACTGGGCAACGCGTCACAAGTGCGTGAACTGGATGAACTGCTGGCTACCGCCGACATCATCAGCCTGCACGTACCGGAAAACGCCTCCACCCAAATGATGATAGGCGCGCGCGAAATCGGCCTGATGAAAAAAGGCGGCATTTTGATTAACGCCTCCCGCGGTACCGTGGTAGATATTGATGCCTTGGCAGACGCCATTAAATCCGGTCATATCGCCGGCGCTGCGATCGACGTATTCCCGGAAGAGCCAAAAGCAAACGGTGACGAGTTCCTGAGCCCGCTGCGAGGTTTGGACAATGTAATTCTTACCCCGCACATCGGCGGTTCCACCATGGAAGCGCAAGAAAACATCGGTGTGGAAGTCGCGGAAAAACTGGTTAAGTACTCTGACAACGGCACCACCACCAGCTCGGTTAACTTCCCGGAAGTAGCACTGCCTGGTCACCCGGACGCGCATCGCTTGCTGCACGTACACGCCAATGTTCCCGGCGTGTTGTCGAAGATCAACAAAATTTTCTCCGACAACCAAATCAATATTTCATCCCAGTACCTGCAAACCAACGACAAGGTTGGCTATGTAGTAGTGGATATCAACTCACCTTACAGCGAAATCGCGTTGGAGCAGTTGAAAAATATCGAAGGGACTATTCGTTGCCGCGTGCTGTTCTAATCGACAGCAAAAAAATCATAAAAAAAGCCGCACTGGAAACAGCGCGGCTTTTTTTATTTCTGCCCACTCAACTTAGGCGACTGAATTCGCTTTACTCGCTTTTCGTGATTTCCACGCCTCATAAACAATGGGCAGAATCGACAACACCAGAATTCCCAAAATCAACAGAGTGAAGTTTTTTCTCACCACGGGCAAGTTGCCAAATACATAACCTGCGTACAGAAAAATTCCCACCCATGCCACAGCGCCAATCACGTTGTACATCATAAAACGCTTGTAACCCATGCTGCTCATACCGGCCGCAAAGGGGGCAAAGGTGCGGAAGATAGGCACAAAGCGGGTCATCACAATAGTTTTGCCGCCGTGCTTTTCATAAAAGGCGTGGGCGCGGTCAAGATAATCGCGCCGGAAAATTTTGGAATTGGGATTGCGAAATAATTGCTCGCCAAAGAAGTGACCGATGGTGTAATTCACCGTGTTCCCCAAAATTGCTGCACTCACTACTACCAACGCCATTAAATTGATATCCAGCGTAGTACCTACCACTAACGCACCGGTAGCAAACAGCAGCGAATCACCGGGCAGGAAGGGTGTTACGACCAGGCCGGTTTCGCAGAAAATAATCAAAAACAAAATGCCGTAGATCCACAATCCATACTGGTTAAACAGCTCGGTGAGATGCTGGTCCACATGCAAAATAAAACTGATGGCAAGCTGGATGAGTTCCACGGTAATTCCTTAGTCGTCGCTGATAATAAAATGGGTTCAGGGCAGTGTACAAAAATAATTGCGCAAGGTTACAAAGACTTGTTCACGAAAATCGTCGCGCTCATTCACTAATTGATGCCCGGCGCCCTCAATAAATTGTACTCGCGCATGCGGCAGGCGGCTCTGAATCTGGCCGAGGTTATAGTGCCAGGCCACGGTTTGATCGTCAGTCCCCTGCAGGATCAACGCCGGCGTATCCAGCGGCTGGAAACGCAAGAATTGCGCATGCCAGTTTTTCATGGCGCCCACCCAACGCACCGATAGGTAGCGCGATTGCAGGCAATCCTGTTCATCCAGAAAGCGGATAAAATCTTCATCGTGTGAGCTGCGTGAGCGGCCGCGCGGCAGTTGCCGTACAAATCGGTGGATGAGCATATAGAGCCAGCGCCCACGCGTCCACCCGCGCGGCAATATTAACGGAGCGCAGAGTGCCAGCTTGCTCAATAGTGGCGAGGGACGGTTAGCCTCAAAGCGCCAGAGGTGATTGAGCAACACCGCGCCGCCGGTACTCTGCCCCAAACCATACCACGGCTGGGGCAATTGGCCCCGGGCGCGCAGGAGTACTGCCTCCAGCACATCGCCATACTGATCAAACGAATCAATCGCCGCACGTTCACCGCTACTCAAGCCATGACCGGGCAAATCAAACGCCAAGACTGCCAGCCCCTGCTGTAGGCCAAAGGCAATGACCTTGTCGTAAATCCCCACGTGGTCGTAATAGCCGTGTACCACCAGCAAGGTACCGCGCGCATGCCGTGGAACCCAACACTGGGTGGCAATACGAAAACCCGCCGCATCGATTATGCCCAGTCGATGATGAACACCGGGGGAGCGCGCACTGAAATCCAGTTGATAGCAACCGAGATAGGCCGCTAACAGCGGATTATCCCGGTTAATCGCGACAAGTTCGGGGGTAAAATCCAACTCTGGTAACAGCGCTTGCAAGGCATCGGCTTGCTCTTGGGAAAAACTCACTGGCGACATAAAAAGTTCACAACCAAAGTGTCATTTTCACTATATCGATGTAACCGGTTCATTTACTCTCCAATACATCTTCCACACCGGTTAACCGGGTAACACAGGGTAAATCGGTGCGACACCTGCGGGAGCTTCCACTATAATCACCCCCATCGACCAAAGACACCACAATAAAATAACAACCAGACCTAAAACCATAACAACGACAACACCAGGGTTTGAGCTCATGCAAAAACACATATTCAATATTCACGATGTCGTGCTGTTTATGACCCTGGCAGAATGCTTCCTGTTGGTCATTTTTCAGGCAATACTTCCAGTGAAAAATCAGCTCGCCAATCGCCTGCTCAGCACATTTTTAATTTCCATTGCGATTACCTCCGCGTGCATTCTGGTGCTGTGGAATGACGATGTCATGCTCTTCACCACCTTTGATGAATATTTATTGCCTTACTTTTTAGTGATTGCACAATTGCTCAAGGGGCCACTGTTATTAATCTACGTCATAGCGCTCACGGAGGATGCTTTCAAGTTGGCGCGACGACACCTGGTGCATTTGATTCCCGCTGCGATTACTGTGGCCTGGCTCGCGCTCTTCCAGATAGATAGTACTGATTTGCGTTTTCGCACACTCGGCATGACCGAAACCCAGCGACAAATTGCCAATGGTGTCTGGCACTTTATTAAAATCATGCCCTTCTTCTATGCACTTGCTGCGGTGAATCGCGTACGCTTATATCGCATTGGTTTGCACAACCAGTATTCAAACTTTTCGCCTACTGAACCCAGTTGGTTAAATATTTTAACCCTCGGTTTTTTATTTACCTGGAGCTTCTCGATTCTGGTGCATGTGATTGCCAATACTGTCGCACTGGCAGCCCCCCAGGTTTCTGACCTGTTTGGTATTGCCGAAAACTACATCATTTTTATTTTAATCAACGCACTTTTCGTTAACAGCGTGGTGCACACGCACAAACTACTCACCACCAAACCGGAAGTCACGAAAGATAAAGTCGACGAGAAGCTGACGGACACCGCCATCCAGAAAGTACAACAGGGAATGGAAATTCAAAAGTTATTTCTGAAACAAAACCTCAATATCGACGAGTTTTCCAAGCGCATCAATTTGCCGGTAAAAGAAGTATCCGCCGTGATCAACAAACACTACGGCACCAACTTCTTTGAGTTTATGAATTCCTATCGGGTTGAAGAGGCCAAGCGATTATTAAGCGATAGCCAACACGCGGATATGACGGTAATGGATGTGCTATTACATGCGGGCTTTAACAGTAAATCCGCGTTCCACCGATTCTTTAATCGCCTGGTGGGCATGTCACCAACCGAATATCGTAAGCAGAGTATGAATAAAGAGGCGAAGATAGCGTAAACGACAACAACTCGACTACCACCATTATCCGTGCAGGCTGATATAAACTACATTGCGCCATTAGTCGTGCATCATTCAACGATAGGTATCCGCCAAACATTGCGCTCTTTATCAATGATTCCATTCATCTTTTGCACAACGACTTTATCGACAATTGTCAGCCCAGTGGCAGCCATAGCATTAAAAGTATCCAAGCCATTATTGGGAAAGTTTTTCCGGGTGCGATGAATATTGAAACGATTGGAAAACGTTTTTCCAAACGCCTGTTCAATTTTTTCTTTGCCGGTCATAAAACCAAGTAATCCACCCCAGGTCGCCGTTGGGTTATCAGAGTCCCAACCCGCCAGTACGCCAATTTTAATTGTCGCTTTTAGATCGCCTTCACCGTAAAAAAGACTGATTAAACTGGACGCAAAATTAATCCCGGCCGCAAAACACCCATTACAATAGAGATTGCGGGAAGTGAGCGTATAACCATCCAATTGTTCTACCTGGTAGCGCTGGTAAATTGCATCGCGCGCCGCCTCCCAAGGCACGCCCGATTGATATTGTTGTTTAACAAAATCATACATCGCAGCAGGGTATTGCCCCTCTGGTAAATGGCGACGCGCCTGCTGTGCGAGCCAATGTACTTTTTGCGCGGGCGTTAACGCGGGATCAACTCGTGCGGCTAGTGAATAGATAACAACGTAGAAACGTGCAATATCAGCAGCTTCTTTGTCTGCCACTGTGTGTATGGGCAAGTCGGCAAGTTGCAGCGCAACATCGGCGCGCGCTGGTGCAAAAAAACCAAAAATTTCAGTGGTTAATTGCGCATCAATCATATCGAAATGAGGATTAAGCGGCAGGCTTCCCGTTGCAGGAGGCAATACGCCCTGTTGCATTAAATCCATCGCGCGCTGATTGGAGACCCAAAGGAAGTTTTCCGAATTTCCCTCCGGATCCTTGCCAAAGGGCGTCGGTTCATTGGCAGAATAAATGTGCGCTAACCAGGCACTGCGTATTTGCTCCGGGCTAAGCATGACTGATTCACTTTGTGCTAATGCGGTTTGATAAATATATTCAATATCCGTATCGTCATCTGCACCCCAAACGCCTTCAGGACCAAATGTCACAAAGTCGATGTTCGCAGAGAGATTACTTGGAACACCCTGCCCCCATATACTTGGCTGGTCCGGTTTACCCCAATCATCGCGTGTGTAAAACGGCCCGGTTTTGATATCGCCGAGCTTGCCAATCTTATCCATTTCCGTCACCAAACCAGTCCAGTTGGCTATGCATTGTCCCAACCAAAAACCATAAAGCGAATCCAGATACTGACTGCGGGAAATTTCAATATAGCGAGCACTTGATGAGGTTAATTGAGTGGGCGGAGACTGACTGGTACATCCCAATAACGCCACTAACAAACACAGTATTCGTAGAACCACAATTGATGCTCCCCAAAAAAAATGGCTGCAATTTTGCAATTGCAGCCGCTAATATTTATTTCGCTAGAATTACTGTTTTTCTACCAAACGCACATTATCGAACACGACATCAATCGCACCGGATGGCTCTACCACAAACAAATTGGTAATTGCATTCAATTTGGCAATGCCAGGACAGCATGGAACGGAATTACCGTTATCAATTAAATCGGCAACGCCGATACGGTATTCAGTCCAGACACCATCAGCAGGAAGCGGCACTGAAACATCGCTCACGTTTGGCCAACCACTGTCCATTTTTATTAATAATTTGGTGTCTGCTGCCTTGCTATTCACTTTGAAATCAAACACCAACTCACCTTTTGCTGCCCAATGATTCAAATTGGCAGGGCCATTGGTCACGTTAAAAAATACATTGCCATCTGCACCGGTTTTCACCACTTTAAACACCTTGCCATGAGCACCGTCATCCACTTCAGACGCACTGATTTGACCGGCAGGGTTATAGCTTTGAACTTGCAAACCGGAGGCAACACTTGCGTCATACAATGTAAACAACGGCAGCTTGGCAAACTCATCAACGCCGCTACTGGCTTTACCTTCAATGCGCACATTGTCGAAAGACACATTCATTGCCGCCGATGGATCAACTACGAAGGTATTTACGATAGAGGCCAAGGTCGCCTTACCCGCTGCCAATGAATTACCGTTATCCAATAAATCATCCAGGGTGATGCGATATTCTTTCCACACCCCAATTTCTGCAACCGGTACACTCACATCGCTTACTGCTGGCCAACCACTATCGAGCTTTACCAATAATTTTGCACCCTCAGCCTTGCTATTAACTTTGTAATCAAAAATTAATTCGCTATCGCCCGACCAACCGCGCATATCCGTAGGATCACCAGCGACTTTGAAATAGGCGTTGCCATTAGCGCCGGTTTTAACAATATTCCATACATCGCCACGGCCAGCTTCCGCCACTTCGGAATGACTGACTACGCCGTCAGGATTGTAGGAATCAAAACTCAAGCCCGCCGCCAAATTATTATCGTACATAGTGAACAAGGGTGGGCCGGGTAATTGCACCGCGCCAATTACGGGACGTTGATGGCCCGCAACCAATTCGGCATTCGCACCGATAGTTGCACAGCCTTTACCGGTTGAGGGATTGGCACTGCATTGATACACACGCACAAAATCCACCAACATTTTTTGCGGGAAGGCCGATTCGTCTACGCCTTTATTATTTACATTCCCTGCCCAGTTGCCGCCAACAGCAAGGTTCAATAACAAATGGAATTTGGAGAACCGATCAAAAGGCGCACCAACGGGAGCATCTTTTAACACACCATCTTGCATGTACTGGCCGTACCAACCCGTTTCGCGTTGAGTTGCAAAATGGACATCATCCACATACCAGCGAATTTCACCCTCTTCCCACTCAACCGTGTAAGTGTGGAAATCATCGGCAGGGTTAGCATTGTTCGGCAATAAATAATCTGCGCCCGAGTTAACATTACCCGGCCAGTTGCGACCAAAATGCAAGGTGCCATGTACATGAGCTTCAGGTGCACTGCCATTGGTGACGACTTTTAAATTCACCGCTTCCATAATGTCGATTTCACCACTCGCGGCCCAGGTGCCGTAAGGTGAGTTGGTAGGCAACATCCAAATCGCTGGCCAGGTGCCTTGACCAAAAGGTAGCTTCGCACGAATTTCAAACCGTCCGAATGTCCACTCTTTAATATTTTTGGTACGCAAACGCGCTGAAGTGTACGGTAATGTTTTGGTTGTCGGGCTTTCACCTTCCGGTGAGTCTGATCCAGTAAAATCTTCGCGCTGTGCAACAATATTTAATACACCATCGGCCACAAAAGCGTTAACCGGGCGATCGGTGTAACACTGTTGCTCATTGTTACCGCCACCCCAACAATTTTTTTCAAAACCCCATTTGCTGGTATCAATTGTAGATCCGTTAAATTCATCGCTCCATACCAATTCCCAAGTGGGCGCTGCAGAGCTGGCGACGCTGCTGGAACTCACCGCAACGCTTGAAGCCAGTAGACTGGATGCTTGTGCACTGGAATTATTGCTATTGCCGCCCCCACCGGAACCACCGCAACCAATCAGGCCAAGCAGTGCAACACCGAGCAGTGAATAAGATAAAACAGGTTTGAAGCCATAGGCGTGATTTTTCATAATTACCTCTATTGTTATTGTAAAACCTGGGATCTAGTGAACGTTCAAAAAAGAGCTGTAGTTATTATTTGAATCCTTACTTCAATCATTGCTTGGAAATAACGGCTTGGAAATAATTGCTTGGAAATAACGGTTTTGAAATATCGACGGCGGAGTTTTAGCTCCGCCGTGAATTGTTTTGAAAATTATTCCGTACAAACCGGTGCAGTTGCGTTTTTCTCGATACGGATGTTATAGAGCGACACATCCAGGCTACCATCAGTACTGAGCATAAAGGGCGCGAGTACCATATCCAGCTTCACGCGTTTTTTCGCAAAACATTCCAGTGCGATACTGATGCTGGTCCACTCGCCCACTGACGCAGCATTTAATTGCTCGGTAATTGGAATTTCCCCTGCACAATCACTGCCACAGTACATACCCACACTCACTGCCGCGGTGGGTTTTGCATTCACTTTCACATCGAATACCAACGCGCCTTTGTTTTCTGCATAAACACTCAAATCCGAGCGCGTTGTTGAACCGAAAGTGACTGTCGCTTTAGCGCTGCCATTAAATTGCACACGGCGGGTATCTTCCTGCACTTGCTTGTCTTGCGAGGTGACTTTCACCGCACCCAATTCACCACTACTGGTCGTTACTGGTGCCATGTTGTTGACATGATCCAGTAATACCAAGGTCCAGGGATTCATCACGCGCTGGCTAAACACTGGCACTACATCCGGTGCTTGTGCAGCCACCAGTTGCGCCGCCGTTTCATCCAACACTGGCGTATCGGTTTTGTCGGCATAGGTCAAACCAAAATCAAATGCAAATTGGGGTTTGTAATCAGCATCACCGTTGTTAAGCGGTGATTGCACCGGCGACGCAGGCCAGGAGAAAGGCAACTTACCTTTCACATCGTAATTGACCGAGCCATCGGCGTTGGTGAGCACTACATCCGCAACACCCACACCTTCTGAACCCGGCAACCAGATAACTGCAAAGGCATCAGACGCATTGATAAAATGATTGGCCCAGAGTGGGCGACCGGTTATAAACAGCGAAACCACTTTGATGCCATCGGCTTTCAATTTTTTTAGCAGCGCCAAACTGGTTTCGTTTTTGTAAATCAAACTACCGACATCGCCTTGCATTTCGGCGTAAGGGTCTTCGCCGAATACAACGAAAGCAACATCGGGTTTGATTTTGTAATTGCCATCAACACTTAACTCAGCAGAGCCACCCGCTGCTGCCGCCGCATCAGCAATACCTTGATAGATGGATGAACCACCAGGAAAATCTGCATTAGTGTTGCCTGTACCTTGCCAGGTAATACTCCAGCCACCGGATTGTTTGCCGATATTGTCTGCACCATCGCCCGCCACCAAAATTTTGCTAGTGGCTTTTACCGGCAAGGTCTGCGCATTATTTTTTAACAATACGATTGATTCGCGCACTGCTTGACGCGCAATCGCGCGATGTTCCGCAGAGCCAATCAGGTCGCGTTTGCCCGCAAACTCTCGCGTCGAGGGAGCGCCTTTTTCAAACAGACCCGCGCGAATTTTCACGCGCAAAATACGCGCAACTGCATCATCCAAACGCGCTTGTGAAATTTCGCCGCTTTTCACTTGCGCTACTGTGTTGTGATACAACTCTTTCCAGTTGCCTTCCGGCGCCATGAAAATATCCAGGCCGGCATTAATCGCTTGCGGGCAGCTCACCGGAGTACAACCAGACACAAATGCATGGCCGTTCCAATCACCCACTACCAAACCATCAAAACCCATTTGGTTTTTTAATTGTTCGGTGAGCAGATATTGGTTGCCATGCATCTTCACGCCCTGCCAGCTGCTGAACGAGGCCATCACTGTTTGCGCACCGGCAGCAAGTGCAGTTTCATAACCAGCGTTATGGATTTTTACCAACTCGGCTTCACTGATTTGTGCATCGCCGCGATCCTGCCCGCCCTGGGTTCCGCCATCGGCGAGGAAGTGTTTTGCCGTGGCAATCACATGCTGCTCACTGAGGAAATCTTTGCCAACAATACCCTGCAAGCCCTCTACCATTTTCCCGCCGTAGGATTTCACTACCGCCGGATCTTCTGAATAGGATTCATAGGTGCGGCCCCAGCGATCATCGCGCACTACCGCGAGCGTTGGAGCAAAACTCCAATCGATACCCGTGACCGCAATTTCAGCGGCAGTGGCGGCACCGATTTGTTGGATTAATTCGGGATTGCGCGTAGCACCCAGGCCGATGTTATGGGGGAAAAGGGTCGCACCAATAATATTGTTATGGCCATGAACCGCATCCGTACCCCAGATAATTGGAATAGCCACGCGGCCATCGTCCGAGTTCATAGACGCGTTATAAAAGCCATCGGCCAAGGCCAGCCAATCTTCCACTTTTGCGTGTTTGTTCTCACCAGGGAAGGAGCCTCCGCCGTTCAGAATTGAGCCGAGGTTGTACTCAATAACATCCGCCGGGGTTACATGGCGCAGTTCAGGCTGGATCAGTTGCCCCACTTTTTGCTCGGTGGTCATTTTGCTGAGCAATTCGGTAATTTTTGCTTCTATGGCCGGATCTTTTTTCACCGCAAACTCCAGCGTAGGCCAGAGTGATGCAGATGCATCTGCTGCGGGAGTACCAGCTTCAGCTGCTGTTGGTTCTGTGGATTTTTTACCGCAGCCAGTCAAAGCCGCCACCACCGCGAGACTGCAAAATGCCAGTGCAGCGGATTTGTAAAGAGTGGGCATAAAGTACCTCGCCATAGACGTATTATTTTTTGAAAAAAGCCCCAGTGCTCTCCTTCGAGAAAGAGCAAAGGGGCCAAGCAAGGAGAGCTAACAAGCGTAATTCGGGTTGGCATATGTGTACCTAAACCACTCTTGCTAACACCCATGGGGACCTGACATCACCCA
>JAGKXA010000118.1 GCA_021151615.1 Cellvibrionaceae bacterium
CTATTAGATATTTGGCGCAGTATCTGCCGACTGAAATTCGATAATTTCGTTCGGGAAATTCACGATGATAAAAATAGCAGCGCAATGGGTGATGGTTATGTCAGCAACATTTTTTAGTTTATTGGCCCACTCTGAAGCCACAGGTCAGTTTTTCGCGAGTCAGGATATTGGCAAGGTAAGTCAGGCGGGGGCATTGGCTTACGATGCCGGTTTACAGCATTACAAGATCAGTGGTGCGGGTAGCAATAGTCAAACTAACCAGGATGCATTTCACTACGCTTACACGCAATTATCCGGTGACTTTATTGTGCGGGCGCATCTGGCGTTTGCCGGAAAAAATATTAACTCTCAATCGACTCTTGGTTGGAATTTGCGCACAAGTCTGGATGCAAATTCCGCCAGTGTGCATGCGCTGGTGCGCGGCGATGGTTTAACTTCGCTGCAATTTCGTGCAACTGCCGGAGCTGCTACAGACGCCTATCCAATGGCGATTAAATCAGCGGATGTGATCCAGCTGGAGCGTCGCGGCGATATTTATATTATGAGCGCAGCGAAAATGGGGCAGCCGTTTCAAGTGACTTCGGTGTCCCACATAAAGTTAGGTGAAAAAGTTTATGCCGGTTTAAGTGTAGGTGTGCAGGCTGGCGATAAAATCGAAACCGGTGTTTTTTCCAATGTGCGCATAATTCTTCCGGCGGCGAAAAATTTCCGTCCCTACAAAGATTACATCGGCAGCAATTTGGAAATCATGGATATGGCCACTAAAAACCGCCGTATTGTGTTTCGCTCGCCCGACTCTATTCAAGCGCCCAACTGGACGCAGGATGGTAAAACACTGATCTATAACTCCAAAGGCTTGCTGTTTAATTTTGATATTGCGAGCGGAAAAAGCTCGGAATTGGAGACTGGTTTTGCCAACAATAACAACAACGACCATGTGCTGTCCTGGGATGGAAAGTTAATTGGAATTAGTCATCATGTAGCGGAAGAAAAAAATCATTCCACGATTTACACGCTGCCAATCACTGGCTCAAAAACGCCCACCCGCATTACCGCCATCAACGCTGGCCATTCCTATTTGCATGGCTTTTCGCCCGATGACAAATCCATGATCTTTACCGGCGAGCGCAACGGGTTTTACGATATTTTCAGTGTTGATATAGCAACGGGAAAAGAAACCCAATTAACGCACACGGAAACCCTGGATGATGGTTCTGAATATAGCCCTGATGGTAAATACATTTATTTCAACTCCAATCGCACCGGCATGATGCAGCTCTGGCGCATGCACGCTGATGGCAGCCATCAACAGCAGCTTACCTTTGATAATCACAATAACTGGTTTCCCCATGTATCGCCTGACGGCGAGACAATTGTCTTCCTCAGTTACATGGATGATATAGATTCGGGCGATCACCCTTTTTATCGTCACGTCTATTTGCGGAAAATGCCTGCCGAGGGCGGTGAGCCGGAGATAATCGCTTATGTCTATGGTGGGCAGGGCACTATCAATGTGCCCAGTTGGTCGCCGGACGGTTCGCAAATAGCCTTTGTGAGTAATACCCGGCTCTAGGTTACAGGGTAGTCTGGCGAGGGAGGATTTTGCCGTTCTCCCTCTACCCAAGACTATCGGATCGGCGCCAAATCCTGCACAATTTGCCTTTCTGATTAGTTGCTTTCTGTTGTTGCCATGACTGACAAACCTTCCGATTCCGATTTTTTCCTCCAGCAAATGAAAGGGGTAAAGCCCATCAAGCTGGAGGAGAAGGTTGTGCTTGCTAATCCCCAGCAGGATAAAGCCAGCATAGAAACCCGCCGCAAAGCCGCAACGGCTGAGTTGGCGAAGGATAAAAACTTCCTCTCCGGTGAATACATTGAGCCGGTCGACCCACTGGCGATCATCGAATTCAAGCGCGACGGGGTGCAGAACGGTGTGTACCGCAATCTGCGCCTGGGTAAATACCAAATCGATGCGCGGCTGGATTTGCATCATATGACTATCGATCAGGCGCGCAATGCGGTGTTTCAGTTTATTAAGGACTGCATGACCAATGACATCCGCTGTGCGCTAATTACCCACGGTAAAGGGGAGGGGCGCAGCCTGCCTGCGCAGATCAAGAGTTGCGTTGCTCACTGGCTACCCCAATTTCCGGAAATCCTTGCGTTCCACTCCGCCCAAAAACAGCACGGCTGGGTTGGCGCCACCTATGTGCTCCTGCGCAAAAGCGATAAGAAAAAGCTGGAAACCTGGGAGCTGCATAACAAGCGTTAACTCTGCCATGGTCGTTTCTTAGATTAATTTCTAATTGTCCCCTCCTAAAAACCCGCTTTTTGATTATCAAAAGGCGGGTTTTGTCTTTTTGGGGTATCGATAACTGCTTGTTTAATCGGCATTTTTCTATCTTTTTCCTTATCAAAATTTATTACATGTGATATTTGAAATATTACATGTAATGATTTAATGTTGGCCAATGCAGAAAAAATCATCAGCACATTACCAGCGCGAATACCGCAACCGGCTCAGGGAGCAGGGGTTCGTGAAAAAAGAGGTGTGGATTCTTCCGGAGAATGCGCGCCGCCTTGCCCTTTATGAGATGGAGTTGCGGGTTTCTGCTAAACAGCTTGTTTCCCGTGGGTTTATGCCAGTGAAAGGAGAAAGTCGAATGACCGATGTTGTTAACCGTTGGACCACCCCAAGTCTCTACGATGCCTTGTGCAAGGCGGAGCTATTTGCCAGCAAACGGGCGGAGATCGAGCTAATTGAGGGAGTGGCGCCAGCACTGCATATCACTATGTATGAATACGGCGATCTGCCGTTGTTCGTCACCGTTTCGGGCGAGCAGATTGTGGTGGAGGCAACCCTTTGGTCTCTGTCGGAGGTCACCGATGCGGCGCTGTTTAATGAAACAGTTTTGCGTACGCACAAATATTTTCCGCTATCGACCATTAGCCTGGACAAAATCGATGGCGATGACAGCTACCACATGTTTGGTGCCCTGAGTTCCGCATCAAGTTTGCAGGATGTTGTGTTTGAAATTGAAATTCTGGCTTCCAATGTGATTCAGGCTACTGAGGCCTATGCAGACTTTCTTTTGAAATAAAAGCTATTGAAATAAATAGCTCATCAAAAAGCATTTCTAACGGTTTATTAATTGCGGATATTAACGAGGTAAAAACGTATGAATATCTGGTCGAAAATGATTACCGCGCTGCGCGGTGGTGTGAATGAAGCGGGTGAGGCGATTGTTGATAGTCAGGCGCTGCGTATTTTGGATCAGGAAGTGCGCGATGCTGGCGAGGAATTGAAGCGCTCCAAAGATAGCCTGGCGGAAATCATGGCGCGCCAAAAATTGGCAGAAGAAAAATGCAAGCAACTGCAAAAAAATATCGATGAGCATGAGGGCTACGCAACCAAAGCGCTGGAAAAAGGCGATGAAACACTCGCGTTGGAGGTGGCTGCGCGTATCGCTGAATTTGAAAATAGCCTTGCCGCTGAAAAAGAAGCATCGGGAGGTTTTGCGCAAAGTGTTGCCAAATTGCGTGCCGCCATTGATCAGGCTGAAAAAAATATAAAACGCTTGAAACAGCAAGTGGATACCGTAAAAGCCACTGAAAATGTTCAGCGTGCGCAAGCAGCGGTTGCCGAGCGTCACAGCGGTTCTGATTCAAAAATGCGCACGGCGATGGAGTCGCTGGAGCGTATTAAAGAGCGCCAGGCATTAAAAGACGCGCAATTTAAAGCGGCGGATGAAATGGCTAAAACCAGCGGCGATGATTCGCTTAAAGCGAAATTGGAGGCAGCTGGCATTACCACCAATGGTCCGTCGGCAGAAGATATTCTCGCGCGCATCAAAAACAAAAAAGCGCCATAGTAACAGTACCGGAAATTGTACTGTTGCAGGCAGAAAACTTTCGGCGAAAAGCAAAAGGCAATAACACATGAATGAATTTTTGCTAACCATATTCAGCTTTCCCACGGTGATTTACACCGCTGTGTTGGGTGTTGCGGTGCTTTATTGGCTGTGCGCTGCCTTTGGTTTGCTGGAGTTGGATATTCTTGATGCGCATCTGCCCGATGTGGATGGGCAGTTGCACGCCCATGCTGAACATAGTTTTGCCGAAACCTTTGCTGGCATTTTGTTGCGTCTGGGATTAAACGGTGTGCCGGTCACTATTGTGATTAGCCTTATCGCGTTGGTCGGTTGGTTTATCAGCTATTACCTGAGTTATTTCGAGTTGGTGTTGCTGGGTTATGGCTGGGTCAGGTTTGTGGTGGGTGTTCCCATATTGATTTTTTCGCTCTATCTGGCCGTGTTGGTTACTGCACAGTTAATCAAACCCATCCGCAAGTTCTTTGCCCGGACAGAACAGTTTGTGGAGAAAAAAATCCTCGGGCAAACTGCAATCGTGCGCTCTTCGAAAGTTGACAAGACAACGGGCGAAGCAAATTTTGACGATGGTGGAGCAGGGTTGATTGTAAAAGTACGTGCGCTTGGGGGGCAGCAATTTATGCGCGGTGATAGGGTGGTGCTGTTGGAATATATCGCTGAAACGCATGTGTACAATGTTATTTCAGAACAAGAATTTCTGGGTAAGCCCAGTGAATAAATTAGGTTAACCATCATTCATTGCAAAAAAGCACAGGGTAAAAAGGAGTACAACATGTTTGAAGCAGCTATGGCCACACCGGTACTCACCGTTATTGGTTTTGGGTTTTTATTCCTCTTGGGATTGGCGGGTTTATTCAATGCCTTCTATTACAAAGTGGCCCAGGGAACGGCGTTAATTGTTAACGATATGAGCTCAACACCAAAAGTCCATTTCACCGGTGCGCTGGTGTGGCCCATTATCCACAAAAAGGAGTTGATGAATATTTCCTTAATCACTTTGGAAGTGGATCGCCGTGGCCGTGATGGCCTTATCTGTAAAGATAATATGCGTGCAGATATTTCTGTCGCTTTTTATTTGCGTGTAAATGAAACTCCACAGGATGTACTGCGAGTTGCCAAGGCGATTGGTGCGGAACGTGCTTCTGATCGTGAAGCGGTGGATTCACTCTTTGCTGCGAAATTCTCGGAGGCATTGAAAACCGTGGGCAAGCAAATTGATTTTATCCAGCTATTTGAAAACCGCATGGAGTTTCGCGAAAAAATTATCGAAGTCATCGGCAATGATCTGAATGGCTATGTGCTCGAAGATGTGGCAATTGATTACATCGAGCAAACTCCCAAGTCATCGCTTGATCCCAATAATATTTTGGATGCTGAAGGTATTCGTAAAATTACCGAGCTGACCGCTACCCAAAATGTACGCACCAATATGCTGGAGCGCGATGAGGAATTGGCGATCAAGAAAAAGAATGTAGAAACCACCGAAGCTATGCTGGCGTTGGAGCGTCAACAGGCCGATGCGGAAGCGCGTCAAAAACGCGAGATCGCCTCAATTCAAGCGCGCGAAGAAGCCGAAACCAAAAAAGTACAGGAAGAAGAGCGTCGTAAATACGAGCAAACTGCTATCCAGGTTGCGCAGGATTTATCGGTTCAAACTGAAAACCAGAAGCGTGAAATTGAAGTTGCCGAGCAAAATCGCCTGCGTGCGGTAGCTATTGAGCAGGAAAAAGTGACCCGTGCACGCGAGCTGGAAATTGTTGCACGCAAACGCGAAGTGGAGTTGCAAACCATTGAAGCGGAAAAAGCCATTGAATTGCAGAAAAAAGAAATTGCGAATGTGATTCGCGAGCGCGTGGTGGTTGATAAAACCGTTGCTATCGAAGAGGAGCGCATTAAAGAGGTGCGTGAAGTTTCTGATGCTGACCGCAAGAAACAAGTGCAGGTACTGGCTGCAGAAGCGGCTGCGGAAGAGGAAAAAGTGAAGCAGGTAAAGGCGGCGGAAGCAGAAGAGTTGTCAGCCAAACACAAGGCCAGCGAAATTATGACCATGGCGCAAGCCAAGCTGGAAGCGTCTGCCAAAGAAGCAGAGGCGATGAAAAAACTGGCGGAAGGTATTCAGGCGGAACGCGCAGCGCCCGGTTTGGCCGATGCCAAAGTGCAGGAAGCCAAAGCAACCGCATTGGAAAAAGAAGGTGTGGCTGAAGCGAGTGTGATTCGTGCGAAAGGCACTGCCAATGCGGAAGCGGGTAAAGCCGAAGCGGAAGTGATTACCGCGAAAGGCCATGCAGAAGCGGACGTGATTGCGACCAAAGGCGCCTCTGAAGCGACGGCGAAAAAAGAAGTGGGTTTGGCTGGCGCCGAAGTGACACGCGAACAATTCAAAGCGGAAGCAGATGGTTTGACCGAGAAGTTCGAAGCCATGAATGCCATGAGCGAAAACGCTCGTTCGCATGAAGAATTCCGTATGGGCCTGGAAACGTCGCTGAAAGAAACCTTGGCCAGCATTGCTGCCGGTAAAGAAATTGCGAAAGAAAATGCGGAAATTCTCGCTATTGCCTTGCAGAAAGCCCATATCGATATTGTGGGTGGTGAAGCGCAATTCTTCGATAACTTCGCCAAGTCCTTATCGATTGGTAAAGCCATTGATGGGCTGGCCGGTAAAAGCGGTGTGATTCAAGCGGTGTTGGATAGATTTGTGAATAGGCCCGCGGCCAGTGCGCCGGTGGTAAAAGAAAAAGCGGAAGACGTTGAGGTTGTTGGTTAATCCCTCCCTAACCCTCCCTTTGCAAAAGGGGAGGGAACTGTTTTCTCTCTGTATTAAGAGCGGAGTAGCCTTTGCCCTGTTGATGCAAACTCCATTTTATATTCAGCAGGGAGTCAAATCCCTCCCCCGCTTTTTAAGGGGGAGGCTAGGTGGGGGGGTATCTTGGTTGAAGGTAAAAAAGGAAAAATCCATGACGCAAAATACCGACGCCGCTGCAGAAAATATTGTTGATAAGGCTGTCGCTGAAGGCGGTGCCTATGAAATTATTCGCAAGCGTTTGCTGGATCAGGGCCAACTGCTGACACAAAAAGTGCGCGAACTGAATGAGGCGCGCCTCGCTGAATTTGGCGGCTCGGCCATGGTTGCCAGAGCGCGCGTGCGCGTGCGCACCGAAAACAACTGCATTCCACGCGATATAGTACAGGTTGGTGATTACCTGTTGTTTGGCTACAACGTCTTTCTGGGTTTGAAAAAAGAAACCAAAGTGGAAGACGCTTTTTCCCTGTTTATAAAAAAAGATAACGAGGCTGGTGTTGAGCTGGAACCCGTTTCCTTTGCCGGAACCTTTTTAGCGGAACAAAGTTTCGTTAACGATTTTGAAGAGCTTTATCGTTACTACAAAGACACCCGCATTGTCGAGCTGACCGTTAATAACGGAAAACTATTGGCTGGCTTTCAGATCGGCGAACGGCTGGATGATATACGCGTATTCCGCTGGTCGCTTTCCCCCGACGGAAAAACTGTAAAATATATTGATAACCGCGGCGAGCGTGACATCCAGTTGCCGCCCGCGTTTGATTTCGAATGGATCTCGTCATCCCGCGAAAACGCCGTGCACGGTCGTCACCCGCATTTAAATATTCTCGACAAGGTTTTTGTGGAAACTGTCGGCGGTGACCTCACCATAAAAATTGAAAACAACACGGAAGATGGCTTGGGTATTTATCGCGAAACAGTGGAAGATAAAACCCAATCGCTGGATGATGCCAGTGTGTTCTATGCGGCCGTTGGCAATTTAATTCTGCTGAAAATTCGCCCTTATCGCGAAGAACAGTTTCGCCACCTGATTTATAACACGCTTACGCAAAGCGTGTTGCGCATCGATAAAATCGGCCAAAGCTGCGTGCAGCTGCCAGAGAACCACGGCATTATTTTTCCCGGCGGTTACTATCTCAATACCGGCGAATACAAAACCTTCGAAGAGGATAACAGCGCGTTCCGTTTCAAGCGCATGATTCGTTCGCCCAACGGCGAAGATGTTCTCTATGTGTTTTATGAACCCGCGATTGGTATGGTATCGCTACTCGCTTACAACATTATCGAGAAAAAACTGCAGAATCCGATTTTCGGCAGCGGCTATGCGCTGGCGGATAATGGTGAAATTGTTATTTTTTCCGCCGAGGCAGAGCCTACCCGCGTGCATCCCATGCAAATATGGGAAACCCCCTATGTGAGCGCGGAGTTTGCCAGTAAGGCACCGGCGCGCCAGAATTTCTATGGCCGCATCGGTAATAACGAACTGGTGCGTGGTATTTCCGATTTCTACAGCATCGGCCGAATTATCAATAATCAGGCGGTGTCGGTAAGGCTCTACGAAGAATTGAGTCTGGCAGCGCGCAAAGTATTTGATACTTTTTATTGGCTGGGCGAAAGCGAAGTGCTGGCAATTGCCAGTGTGCTGAAAGATATTTCTGCTACCGCTGAATTGGTGATCGATGAGTTTGAAAAAGTAGAATCCATTCGCCAGCAATCAGGCAAAGCCATGCAAGAGGCCGAGCAGGCACAAGCGGAAATTCTGCGTTCACTGCAGCCAGAGAATTGGTCTTCTGCGGAAGAGTATGTAGATGCCTTAAGCCGCTTGCGCAAACAGCGTGGCCAGTTGGCAACGATTAAAGAATACCGCTATATCGATCAGGCGCGCATTGAGCAACTTGACCAGCAATTGTTGGAGTTCAATACCAGCCTGAGCGAACAAACGGTCGCTTTTCTGGCAGATGAAAAGTCGCTTACTCCATATCTTGCAAAACTGGATGAATTAAATTTGCAGATTGAAAAAGTTGAAACCTCGGCGGCGATTGCGCCAGTGATTGAAACTATCGAAAAAACTGCAGCAGGTTTGGATTTACTCTCGGAATTAATGGCGACCTTGAAAGTGGATGATGCTACCTTGCGCACGCGCATTGTGGATTCCATTTCCGAAGTCTACGCCAAGCTCAACCAAAGCCGCGCCAATGCCAAACACAGGCAAAAGAATTTTGGCTCAACGGAAGCGGTTGCCCAGTTTGGCGCACAATTTAAATTGTTCTCGCAAAGTATCGCCCATGCTTTGGGGTTAGCGACTACGCCGGAAAAATGTGACGAGCAACTTTCCAAATCGCTGGTGCGTTTGGAAGAGTTGGAAGGGCAGTTCAGTGAATACGATCAATTCCTCGCCGACATCATGGCCAAGCGCGAGGAGCTTTATGAGAACTTTCAGGAGCACAAGCAACGCTTGTTGGACGAGCGCCAGAAAAAAGCCCAAAGCATTACCGATGCAGCCGCACGTATTCTCTCCAGTATTGAGAAACGCTCACTGTCCATTAGCGCGTTGGAAGAACTCAACACCTACTTTGCTTCCGATGCACTGGTGCTGAAAGTGGCTGATTTAATTGCGCAACTAAAAGCACTGGACAGTGCCGTAAAAGCTGACGATGTAGATGCGCGCTTTAAGGCGATTAAAGGCCAGGCTTTGCGCGCCCTGCGCGATAAAAGTGATATTTTTGAAGAGGGCGGCAATGTCATTAAACTGGGCAAACACAAGTTCAGTGTCAACACCCAGGAGTTGGATCTCACTATTATTCCGCGCGATGGCGAATTAAATTTCCACCTCGCAGGCACCGATTATTATGCGCAGGTGGTGCAGCCAGAATTGCTGGCGTTAAAGGATTATTGGTCAATGAGCCTGGAGTCTGAAACGGCACAGGTGTATCGCGCAGAATATTTGGCGGCATTAATTATTGAGGCTGCGCAGCAACAGAGTGATGGAATCACGCATGATCTTTTGCATGGCGCTTTGCTGGATAATGAAAAGCTTACGAAGCTGGTGCGCGATTTCAGCTCCGCACGCTACAAAGAAGGCTATCAAAAAGGTATTCACGACCAGGATGCCGTACTTTTGTTAAAAGCATTAGTGCCCGCGTTGGATGCCGTTGATCTGCTCAGGTTTGATCCTTTGGCGCGCGCACTTGCACAGGTGTTTTGGGCCAATATCAATGAGTTTTCACTTAAATCCAAAAACCAGAGGTCTAACCTTTCCTTTGAAACCTGGATCGATCGCGCCATTTCAGCCAAACAAATGCAGCACCTATTTGGTAGCCTGAATGCAGTTAATTTATTAGTGGAAGAAATTGCTGAAACCTTAGGGGAATTCGTTGAGTTTCATCCACTGATTGTAAGTGCACTGGATGTGCGTCGTGCAGCAGAATATTTGGTGGAAGAACTCGCGCGTGAGCGCACGGAATTCATTACCAGTAAGTATGCAGTAGCCCTGGTTAATGCCTTTAAACAATCGCTTGATGATAAAAGCTGGCGCCACTATCAGGATGTATTGATCAAAATGCAAGGCTGGCCAGCCGAGCGCTGGAATTTGACGGCGGCTTGGTTACAGGCCCTGATTAAAGATCAGCAGCTCGATTATTTACAGCGCTATATTCCCGAGGCGGTAGCGGTATTGAAAACCGATCAGCGATTGGATCGCCGTTATACCGAAGTAGAACTGGAATTAAAAGTTTCCGGTTTGCTCGGTGAGCATCCGCGTATTCAGGGTCGCACACTCGCATTTGCTGTAGATGAATTTGTGCAGCGCTTGGCCCATCACCGCTATCACGTGGTGCCGAGTTATCAGCGTTATTTGCAAGTGCGCCAGCAAATTATCGAGCAAGAGCGCTATGCCTTGCGGCTGAATGAATTCAAAGCAAAGCCGCTCAGTTCGTTTGTGCGCAATCGGTTAATTAATGAATCCTATTTGCCGATTATTGGTGATAACCTCGCCAAGCAAATGGGCGCGCTGGGTGCTAACAAGCGTACCGATTTAATGGGCATGCTGATGATGATCTCGCCACCCGGTTACGGTAAAACCACCTTGATGGAATATGTGGCGAATCGGTTGGGTTTGATTTTTATGAAAATCAACTGCCCGTCGCTCGGTCACGATGTGTTATCGCTTGACCCAGAACAAGCGCCCAACGCTACGGCCCGGCAAGAATTGGTCAAGCTGAATCTCGCCTTGGAAATGGGCAATAATGTGATGCTCTATCTGGACGACATCCAACATACCAATGCGGAATTTCTGCAGAAATTTATTTCGTTGTGCGATGGCACACGTCGTATCGAAGGTGTGTGGCAGGGAAAAACCAAAACCTATGATATGCGTGGCAAAAAATTCTGCGTGTGTATGGCAGGTAACCCCTACACCGAATCGGGCGAAGCTTTTAAGGTGCCAGATATGTTGGCCAACCGCGCGGATATTTATAACCTCGGCGATATTCTCGGTGGTATGGAAGAGCAATTTGCACTCAGTTATATCGAAAATGCCTTGACCTCCAATGCTGTGCTCGCACCTTTAGCGCTGCGTGATATGCAGGATGTGTATAAGTTTATCGCCATGGCCAAAGGTGAGCAGGTTGCGACAACGGATTTAAGCCATGCTTACTCGGGTGCAGAGGTGAATGAAATTGTTGGTGTATTAAAAAAATTATTTGAAATCCAGAAGGTGATTTTAAAAATCAACCAACAATATATTGCTTCCGCCGCGCAGGATGACAAATTTCGTGTTGAGCCTTCGTTCAAATTGCAAGGTAGTTACCGCAATATGAACAAGATGACGGAAAAAGTCTCCGCCGTTATGAATGAAGCCGAGTTAATGCAAATGATCGCCGACCATTACCTTGGTGAAGCACAGATGCTGACAACGGGTGCGGAAAGTAATTTACTCAAACTGGCCGAATTGCGCGGCAATATCACCGGCGAACAAAAAGCCCGTTGGGAGCAGATCAAAAAAGATTTCCTGCGCAACAAAGCCATGGGCGGTGACTCGGCAGACACCGGCCAAAAACTGGTGGTGCAATTGGCGGATGTTGCGGAGGGCGTGCAGAAAATTGCCAGCTTCGCCGGGCATAAGCCTGAACCTGTTGCGACCACACCAGAGCAAGACAAAGCTGCGCAGGAAAAGGCGGTGCAAGAAGTCGCTGTAGCGCAACTGCTCAGTCAATCACTGCAGCGTTTGGAAAAACTTGCGCAACCGGCTGCTCCCAAGGTAGAAGTGGTTAATCAACCATTGCCGGGATTGGATAAGGTATTGAGTGTATTAGCACAAACCCTGGAAGGGGCGATTTTGCCGCTGGTGTGCAATATGGATAAAAAACTGGATATAGATTTGCGTAATCACGAAAAAATTGAAGAGGTGTCGCTGCAAATTAAAACCCTGCAGCAGGAGCTGGCAGGTAATAAAAAACCCAAGGCACCACCACCGGCACTTTAAATAAAACAATTACTGTTAGTGCACCTGACAGCTTGTTGAAATAGTTTTTCCAGGCTGTTTTTAACGCTACAGGTACAGCGCAGATGGTATTTCAACATGCTGGCAAGAGGAAAACTAATTTATGCGGCGCTTATCCTCAAAATTCCGTTGGTTGTTTTTATTTGCCGGGATCATGGTTGCCGCACATGTTTTCAATTGGGTATTTAACGGCTGGTTGTACCAATTTGGTTTGGTGCCCCGGCAGCTGGATTCGCTGCCGGGTATTTATCTGGCCCCATTTCTTCATGGCAGTCTGGTTCATCTAATTAATAACCTGTTTGGCTTTTTTATTTTCAGCAGCTTGTTGTTCGTGCACTCATTGCAGCGCTATTTATGGAGCAGCTTTTTTATTGTCACCCTGACCGGAATACTGGTCTGGTGTTTCGGGCGCAGTGCATTGCATATAGGTGCAAGTGGCTGGATATTTGGTCTGTGGAGTTTAACCATTGCCACCGCCTGGTTTGATCGTCGTTTTATCAATATTCTAATTGCGGTGGCAGTGATATTTTTCTACGGTGGCATGCTCTGGGGCGTACTTCCTACCGATCCCGGAGTGTCCTTTGAATCGCATTTATTTGGCGCTTTTGCGGGTGTGGTCTGTGTTGCTTTGCAAACAAAATCACTAAAACGATAAGTGGTCGGAAGATTGATTTTTTAATTACAAGGTTTATATGGAGGTAAGCATGAAGTTAACAATAAAAGACATTTCACTCACGTTGGCGGTTAGTGTCATCTATTCAATTGTTGCTGTGTGGTTGGTAGGAATCACTGCGGCCATTGCGTACCCAAACTGGATGCAGGTTCTTATAGCGGAAACCGCTACCCCTGATAAAAATGTCAGGGCAATATACATGTTTATTTGGGAATTTTTGGTGGTTCACTTTGTAGGGGCGGGAATCCCTTTTATTCTTGCATTGTCCGGTTTGTTGTGGACTTTGAAGAAAATCAGTTATCGCATAGCTGGTTCTGTCATCACTATTTATCTGGCGACTTCTTTGTTTTTTATTCCGTTATTCTACGGTGACTATATACC
>JAGKXA010000354.1 GCA_021151615.1 Cellvibrionaceae bacterium
AGGCCGAACCGCGATAACGCGAATGAATATCGCGGCGCAGCAATTGCCAAATAAGTGTGCGATGTTTCCAGGCGTGGGTAAACATTTAACGTCCCACTTGCTTACGTTGATTGTGCAACAGCCAGTGAATGGTTTTCACGATTCCGCTCTCAAAACTTTCTACCGGATGATAGCCCAGTTCCGCATGGCACTTGCCTGGGTCAATAGCATAGCGACGATCATGCCCGGGGCGATCTTTAACAAAAGTGATAAGCGATTTTGCCTCACTACCATTAGCACAAGGCGTATGCGGATAACGTGCCAGCAGTTCCGGACTAGCAACAAGTACCGCATCTACCTGGGCACAAATCAAATTTACTATATCGATATTGCGCCATTCATTTTCACCACCGACATTGTAGACCTCGCCAATTTTTCCCTTGTGCAAAATCAAATCAATAGCGCGACAGTGGTCTTCCACATAGAGCCAATCGCGAATGTTTTTTCCGTCGCCATAAATAGGCAAGGCCTTACCTTGCAAAATATTTTGAATGATTAACGGAATTAATTTTTCACTGTCCTGGTAGGGGCCGTAATTGTTGGAGCAATTACTGGTGGTAACCTTCAATCCATAGGTATGGTGATACGCGCGCACCAGATGATCCGACGCCGCTTTGGAAGCGGAGTAAGGTGAGTTGGGCGCAAAGGGAGTCGATTCGGTAAACGCTGGCGCAGCTTCGGTTAGCGAACCATAAACTTCATCGGTAGAGACATGATGAAAATGATGATCAGGGACGCCCGCATCTAACCAGAATTTTTTTGCCACTTTTAGAAGCGTGTGGGTGCCCATAATATTGGTTTGCAAGAATGCATCCGGCCCGAGGATGGATCTATCCACATGGGACTCAGCGGCAAAGTGAATCACGCGATTGATCTGGTGCCCGGTAAATAATGCTTCCACCAGGGGCTGATCACCAATGTCGCCCTGTGCAAAAACAAAATGGGTAGAATTTTCCAGCGACTGGATATTTTCACGATGCCCGGCATAAGTTAACAAATCCAGTACGACTAATTTATCTTGTGGATATTTTTCGACCCAGTAGTGACAAAAATTACTGCCGATAAAACCGGCACCGCCAGTGATTAAAATATTTCTCATGAAACTCTTATCCAGTGTCTGTCTTGCAAACTATTGTTAATTTGCTAGTTGAACGCGCGTTAGCGCACCAATTTATCCAGCATCTGCCCCAGAGCCTGCTGCCAATGTATTGGGCTAATAGATAATGTTTCCCAGGTTTGGAATTTATCCAGTACTGAAAACCCCGGGCGCTGCGCAGGCGTTGGGTAATCGCAGGTGCGAATCGGTTTAAGCTGCGGCCGACGCGACAAGATTTTTTTCTGTTCTGCCAATGTAAAAATGGCGCATGCAAAATCGTACCAACTGGCACTACCTGCATCGGAAAAGTGAAATATTTTTTGTTCAGGCTGAATAGCAACCAATGACCACAGCATATTCGCCAAGTTAATTGCGTAGGTGGGTGTACCCAGTTGGTCACTCACTACGCTCACACTCTCCCGTTCAGCACCCAGGCGCAACATGGTTTTTACAAAGTTAGCGCCCTGCTCGCAGTAAACCCAACCGGTGCGCACAACATAAGTGCGAGGATTTAATTCCAGCGCCGCAATTTCACCTGCGCGCTTGCTCTTACCGTAAACACCCAATGGATTGCATTCATCATGTGGCAAATAAGCGCTGGATTTTTTTCCATCAAACACAAAGTCGGTAGACACTTGCAGCAGCATTTTTTGCTGTTGTGCGCACCAGCTGGCTAGCGCAGCAACAGCGTGATGATTAATCGCTTCTGCCAGGTCTGCATCGCTCTCGGCTTTATCAACGGCCGTGTAGGCAGCAGCATTGATAATAATGTCCGGTTGATATTGATCCAACACAGCATCAATTGAATCCAGTGCGGATAAATCCAATTGCGCACGTGTCACCGCCATTACTTCCAGGGCAACGCCCTTTAACTGCGTCGGCTGAGTTTGCTGCAAGGCATAACCCAATTGGCCATTAGCGCCTGTAATCAGTAATTTGATCGGCAGCACATTCACTTCCTCTGCATTCATTCGAATGTCTCCGCCTGTTCCAATAGCAATGCATTTTGGTCTTTGGCGGATAATGTAGGCTGGTGCATTTCACCCAATGGCCAATCAATCTTTAACGCCGGATCATTCCACAAGAGCGAACGCTCGTGTTCGGGTGCGTAGTATTCAGTGCACTTGTAATTAAATTCAGCGCGTTCACTTAACACCAGAAAGCCGTGCGCAAAACCGGGCGGCACCCAAAAAATATGTTTGTTTTCTGCCGACAGATAAACGCCCACTGACTTACCAAAAGTGGGGGAGCTTTTGCGCAAATCCACGGCCACATCGTAAACCTCCCCGACAGTCACTCGCACCAATTTTCCCTGTGGGTTGTGAATTTGATAATGCAAACCACGCAGAACACCACGACTGGAGGAGCTGTGATTGTCCTGCACAAATTTCACCGGAATATCGCGTTCGCTAAACCAG
>JAGKXA010000355.1 GCA_021151615.1 Cellvibrionaceae bacterium
GGCATCGTTCATCCCCTCTTCACCCATCACCAGGTTGATGTCACGCTGGAAGGCGCTGCGGTAGCTGTAAGAGGTGCGCGCTTCAAACCCGTTCAGGTAGTACCAGAGGGTGAAGTTGGCGACATCTTCCGACAAACCGGTCAGCTGGGCTTTGTAGTCGCTGTACAGGGGGACAAATTGTTCAACGTTGGATTCGTTGTGCGAGTAGTTGGTGTAAATACCCAAGCCGTTAAAGGGCGCGGGTAAGAAATCAAAGGATTGTTGCCATAGCAATTCGTAACCGCGGATGTAACCACCGCTGCCGTTGATGGGGCGCGACACTTTGTACTCTTTGCCATTGCTCACCACTGTGTCGGCGTCGGCGGCGCGGGCAATAAAACTCTCCAGATCTTTATAGAAGAGGTTTACCGCCAGCTGTGAACCCTCGGCGTAGTACCACTCGTAGGCCAAGTCAGCCTGGTCGGCGCGGAATGGATCCAGTTTCGGGTTGCCGGAGGTGGATTCTCCCGGGTTGGAGCCCCAAAGATCCTGGTTCAGGTTGAGGCTCGGGCTCATCATGTTGACCGGTGCGCGCGCCATGGTTTTGCCAGCAGCAAAACGAATCAAGTGCTCGTCGGTAATGCCCAGGGTCCAGTTGGTACTCGGCAGTACATCGTTGTAATCGTGGTCGACGGAGATAGCTTCCACCACTTGCTGTGGCTGCCAGTTGCCGGGGGTGACTTCTACCCACACATCCTCGCCCTGCTGATAACCGCTGGAGGTGGTTTCGGTATCCACGTTGCGCACACCGATATTACCGGTCAGTGACATGCCGGCGATTTCAGTTGCCAAGTCCACTTGCACGTATTGGGCGAAGATGTCTTCACTCACATCCCAACTGGCGATTAGGTCATCGGCATCGCCCGGGCTTGGGTTTTTCAGGCTACCAAAGTAGTGGCTGATAAGTGTGTTGCGATCCAGGCTCAGGTAGTCAGGCAAATCATCCCAGTAGCTGGCGCTTTTCGCATCGAGTACGGCGCTGTTCGGAATAGCGGTGCCGGCATTCCGGGTAACGCTTTGGGTCCAGATTTGACTGTGTTCAAACTTGTCGCGGCTGGAACTGGCCAGGCCTACTTTTACCGCTTGCAGGATTCCCACTTCCAAATCGCGCTGTACATCCAGCTTGAAGGAGGTCAGCTCGTCGCCGCCTTCGGCTTGCGGTTGTACCTGGATATCACCAATGCTGTTGCTGGCCAGATCAGTCAGGTTGGCATCCAGCAGGTCGAAGGTCATGCGGCCATCATCGGTTGCACCAAAAGTCGCGCGGCCGGGGTTGTTGATAGTGCTGCGAATGGACGCCCAGCGCTTGTCGCGGCTGGTTTCGGAAACGCCCACATCAGCGGCAACAGTCCAAAGGTCTTGCGTCCACTTCACATTCAGGCCGTGGCTGGTGAGTTCGTCGTCCTGTACATATTCTTCATTCAGGTTGCGCAGGCTGCTCAGGCCAACGGTACCGGCGAGCAGGTCAACCGCATTGGCGCCCAGGTCAGTGTTGGTGTAGGCAGTTGGAGTGGTTTCAAGCAGATCCCATTGGTTGGCGTAGGCGTTGCTGATCTGGAAATCAAAACCGCGTTGTTGCTCGGCAATATCAAAGGCTGACCAGAAACCGTCATAGGCAATTTCCAGGTTTTCGGTAGGTTTCCATTGGAGGGCGCCCATCACGCCTTTGCGTTCATCTTCACCGCCGCGCACCAGGGCTGAGCCACCCCAGGGAGCAATGACGTTGGCGCCGAGTTTGTCGTTCCATTGGGTGTTGTGCCAGGTATCACCGTAGTTCCACAGTTCGGCGCGCTGGGTGGCGATAGGCTCGGAACGGCCTGAGTAGCCAATGGCAACGCCCAGGGTGTCATCGAGGAACTGGTCGATGTAGGAAATGCTGAAGCGCTTGCCGATACCATCGCTGGCTGCGTCATCAATGTCTTTACCCAAATCGAATGAACTGGCGCGCAGGTCCACCACGACCTTGGTGTCGTTGTAATCCAGCGGCTTGATGGTGTTCAGGTTAACACTGCCGGATACGCCGCCTTCAGCGATAGACGCTTGCGGGGTTTTATAGACTTGCGCGGCATTGATTAACTCCGAGGGGAACTGGTCGTAACGGATATTGCGCGTCTCTTCCAGAATCGCCACTTCACGGCCATTCAGGGTGGTAAAGCCGAGCATACCGCCCATGCCGCGGATGGAGATCTGACTGCCGTTACCGCGATCGCGATCTTGCGCCAAACCGGGCAGGCGTTTTAGCGAGTCGCTGATGGAAACATCGGGCAGTTGGCCAATGTCTTCCGCAGAAATGGCTTCAACGACTGTCGCGGAGTTGCGTTTGATGTCCATCGCAGACTGCAAGCTCTTGGCGAACTTGCCCGTCACTACCACTTCTTCCACCAGGCCTTCTTCGTTTTGCTGGGGCTGGGCAGTGGCCATACTGCTGATCAGGCCAAGTGCCAGGAACAGGGGGGTATGACGCAGGTTGATGTTCGAGTGTTTCATTCTCTCTTTCCTCGTGCTGTTATAG
>JAGKXA010000119.1 GCA_021151615.1 Cellvibrionaceae bacterium
GCTACTTTGTAATCAGGCGTGGGTTTGTATCCGCCCATCGGAATATAACTCATACTTTCAGCACCACCGGCAATAATGCAATCGGCCCCTGATCGGTAAATCGCTCATAGGCCACACCACCATGGGGTTCGGAAAATTCAACATTAGTGATAATTGCGGTTTGGCCATACTCGCGTACCTGCGTTGCAATACCCAAGTTGCGACGCACGGCGGAATCACCGCCATCAGCCACTACGGCGAGTGCAGCATCGATAAAAAATTCTTGCCCATCTGCTTGTACTTGCAAACGTGCCGAGTTTTCCTGCGGAATTAATTGCACCACTTTCGCCGGTGCAAAACATTGAATAGTTTCCTGCGCTTGCAGGTGACCAAGCAATACCTTGCCCAGCCACGCATTTTCCACGGCATAACCAACGGCTTCGAGATCATTCGCCGCTGCATCAATCAATCCGCCGAGAAAATGCCCACGATCAGAAACATGCACCTGTGCGATAGGAGTAGCGTGTTGCCGCAACATTTCCCACAGACCCAATTCGCGCAAAATCTTTGCCGTGCCGTAAGAGAGTGCGGTAGAGCGCGCATCAAAACTGGCTTGATAATGAATTTCATCGGCGCGCGCAAACGGCTGCGCTTCAATCAAGGCAATACGCAACTGCGGCTGGCTCACCGCCAGCATATTCGCCAGACTGGTGCCAACCATGCCGCCGCCGATGATGGCGATATCAACCGCAAGAATTTCAGACATAGATTAACCAGCCATCAAGGCTTCAATTTCCACAACTGTTTTAGGCACACCCGAGGTCAGAATTTCATTCCCATCTTTGGTGATGACAACATCGTCTTCAATGCGGATGCCAATGCCGCGCCATTTTTTGGCAACGCGTTCATTATCCGGTGCCACATAAATTCCGGGTTCTACGGTCATTACCATACCCGGCTCCAGCACGCGCCATTCGCCGCCGACTTTATAGTCACCCACATCGTGTACATCCATTCCCAGCCAGTGACCAGCGCGATGCATGTAAAATTCTTTGTAGGCTTCACTTTTAATTAATTCGTTTACATCCCCTTCGAGCAAACCGATTTTTACCAAACCTTCAGTGATGACACGCACCGTGGCTTCATGTGGATCATTCCAGTGATTGCCTGGCTTGGCGACGGCAATAGCCTCCAGCTGTGCTTGTAAACAAATTTCGTACAATGCTTTTTGTTCGGGAGAAAATTTTCCGTTAACCGGAAAGGTGCGGGTGATGTCGGCAGCGTAGTAATCCAATTCACAGCCGGCGTCGATTAATACCAGGTCACCATTTTTGAGCGGCGCTGAATTTTCAATGTAGTGAAGAATGCAGCCATTTTTTCCACCGCCGACAATCGAGTTGTAGGCAGGAAAGCGCGCACCACTCATTTGGAACTCGTGCATGATTTCCGCTTCCAACTGATATTCCATTACGCCTTGTTTGGCCGCTTTCATCGCACGCACATGGGCGCGCGCCGAAATTTCACCCGCCTCTTTCATTACACGCAGTTCAGCGGCACTTTTAAATAAGCGCATGTCATTTAAAAAATGACTTAAATCCAAAAATTCGCCCGGAGGTGTCGCACCTGAGCGAACTTTCGCACGGATGGCGTTAACCCAATTCATCACATGCTTATCGAATTCGCTGTCTTTACCCATGGAGTAATACACACGCTGCTTACCTTCCAATAAACCAGGTAAAATTTCATCGATATCGTCGATGGGAAATGCATCATCCGCTTCAAACTCGCTACAAGCACCCTCAGGCCCTGCGCGATAACCGTCCCAAATTTCGCGTTCGCGATTACGTTCGCGCACAAACAACACAAATTCACCGTGTTCGCGCCCGGGAATTAACACCAGCACTGCTTGCGGTTCTTCAAAACCTGAAAGGTATAAAAAATCACTGTCCTGGCGATAGTGGTATTCCGTATCGCGACTGCGCGGGCGCTCGGGCGCGGCGGGCACTATGGCGATGGAGTTGGGTTCCATCTGTGCCATTAATTGTTTGCGACGGCGAGCAAATTCAGCTTTGGCAATTCTCATAATTTTCCCTACAGCGAAGGTGTTTTTAACCTAATGAGTAAACGATTAATGCAGTTGATGTGATACCGGCGCCGTGGTCGAAGGATCGCGTGCGGCATCTTGTTCGGCAGCAAATTCAAAATAAAGTGAACTCACCACGACGCGCACGTATTCAGTCACTTCCATATAATCTGCTTCTGCGCTGGGTTCATCCTCTTCTTCATCTGCCTGGATTTGTACTATATCGGCGAGGTCGTGCAACATCTCTTCAGCTTCTTCGGAAATTTCGCGCTTGCCTTGATGATCCACACTGCCAAAACCGGTTAAAAACCCATGGCACCATTCGCTCAGTGCGCGTACGCGTTCACTGAGTAGATTGTCATCGTCGGGCAGCATTAATTTCAGGTTGAGTTCACCCTGCAACTGGCCGTTAGTGCTGTGGTACAAACGGCTGAGCGCATGGCGCACCTGCTCATCGGGTGCAGCGATAAAATCGAGAAATTCAACCGCATCCAGTAACCAATTAATTTCTGTGAGCTGGGCCCCACCGGCCAGCTTACCGCACAATAATCCGTGCAATTCGGACGGACTATTCAGGGTTCCCAAGGGGGCTAGCAGGTTGGCGAGATCATCAAAATTCAGGGGGGATTGCAGGTAATCGTCGGGAGTTGTGGTCATGGAAAGCCTCTCTATCGCAATGGGCGAATGCTACCACGATTGCCGGTGGCGGCTCTGCAAAGTTTTTATATAGCAAATTCAATGGTTGATAAGACTCAAGCAAAACCTGTTTGTGAATCATTTAATAACAATCGACTTCTCGAATTTACATTAACTTGAGCTGTGTGATTGACCACCTGCCGAGGGCACAATATAGTGGGCTACCCGCGCTATTTACTGGTTATTGATGAATCATGTCTGACGATCTTTTACTCGCTCTGGAAACCAAGCTGGATAAGCTGATTCTGTTGTGCACTCGCCTGCAGCAGGAGAATGCCGAATTAAAGGCCCGCGAAAATGAATGGCAGCGCGAGCGGGTGCGCCTGATTGAAAAGAATGAGCTGGCACGCAGCCGTGTAGAGGCCATGATCACCCATTTACGCAATCTGGACGCCGAATAATCGGCCCAGCAATCGGGAGCACCAGTACCAATGAGCAACGAAACTGTTTTTGTAAAAATTCTCGATAAAGAATACCAGGTGGCCTGCCCGCGCGAAGAGCGCCAGGCACTGGTTGAGTCTGCCCAGTTGCTGGACGAGCGTATGAAAGCTATTCGCGGCACCGGTGCGATTATTGGATTGGAGCGTATTGCGGTCATGGCTGCGCTCAACCTGAGCCACGAACTGCTGCAGGCTCGCCAAGCCGGCAATGCTGGCGGCAGCTCTGCCAGCCAGGTGGATTTATTGCGTTTGAATGAAAAACTGGACCGCAGCCTGGCGAATCTGGGCTAATCAAGCACAAACCCATATTTCGATAAAGCCTGCAATTGCAGGCTTTTTTGCTATTAGCGCTAGCAGATTGCGGCACCCCATGTGCACTAAGGAGTCAAATCGATCAGTTGCGCACCACAAGCAAAGAATTTCATGTTGCGCCAGTCATGTTTAAGACGAATATTTGCTAACCGGTTATATAACCCAATCATAATTTCATTTGCGGAAGGCTACACACCTTGGGTTATACTGGCGCCACGCCCTGGAATGTTTGCAAACCGACAAGTCCTTGAGCCGATTTCCACAAAACTGGTGGTGTCTCGTTGTGTTTGGTGTGCATGTCCGCCTGACGGAAAGCCTTAAAAACCACAGGTGCTACCTCCTTGAACCTATGGGTTCAAGGCCAGCTTGGTTGCGGCATTTCGGGGTATCTTATTTCCTTTCTGTTATCTCCCTGTGATTGGTTTATTCAAGGCTGTTTATGGCCGATGCGTCCAACCCAATACCCGCGAATGATCAGCACAAAGCACAGTTGCGCAAAGAATTGCGCCAGCGACGCCGCGCGCTAAGTCCGCCGCAACAAGCCCAAGCCTCCACCTTACTTTTGCGTCACCTGTTGCAGTTTTCAGCTTTTATGCGCGGCCGCCATGTAGCCCTCTACATCGCCAACGACGGGGAGATTGACCCCGCACCTATAACCCAGCGCTTGTGGCAAATGGGTAAGCGGTGTTATTTGCCAGTGGTGCACCCGAGTAAAGCGCGCGAATTGTGGTTCGTGGAATTCACCCCCAACACGCCGTTAACTCCCAATCATTTTGGTATTCCTGAGCCGGATCATCGTCAAGCGCACAAAATGCCCGCCCACTTATTGGATGTTGTGTTGATGCCGCTGGTGGGTTTTGATCGCCTCGGTGCACGATTGGGTATGGGAGGTGGTTTTTACGATACAACCTTCGCCTTCAAACAACAGCAACCTGCCAATAAACCGGTGTTGATTGGTCTTGCCCATAGCTGCCAGGAAGTGGAATCACTCAGCGCCGATAACTGGGACATTCCACTTTCCGCTATAGCAACGGAAAAAGAAATCCTGCAAATCAAGCCCCTGTAAACGACAACTCCCGCCGAGGCGGGAGCTGGTTACCAAATTCCGTTTACTGCTTAACCTGTCAGAGCAGGACTCAATTATCAGATATGGAGTCAACGGCAGCTTCAGCGAAAGAAACCAACGCATTAACATCCACTACTGTGATGCAGACTCCCAAGCAAAATAAAAAAATCACAACGGAGAGAACATCGACTTTCATGGTTGTACCTTACTTTTGACTGCAATCGCAGCCACACCTTGCGAATTGTTATTGGAAAAACACGATCGGATCTTCCACCACAAAACAGCACAGGTACAAAAAGTAATCTGGCTGTGGCGTGCACTAATAATAGGCAGGGTATTTCAGGAATGAAACCCGCGACAGGTTGAAACGCGCGACAATTTGATCAAAAAGTCTCAAAAATCAGTAATTTTCCCGTTTTTCTTAGCGCTTTACGTGAAGAAGCCGGACATTCATCAATGAAAACCGATGGTTGCACATCCTTGCGCAGTGTTCATTATTTGCCGGTGCTAGTCGGACGACTGGTAGCATCACCCAAGCGGCTGCGCACTAACGCATTGGTATTATGCACGCTGTCATTGTCGTTATAACTGGTCCAACTGACGCCGTTATCAAGGCTATATTCCAGCTTAAGGCCCGGCAATGAGGTATTCGCTTTCAACACGCCATCATCGACAATCGCACCGGGAGGTGGCAAATAAAAGCTACCGCCTAACGCTGCCAGCTTGGGCAGCTCTTTAACCGCCAGTTGTACCGCAAATGTCGCCCATTCTGCATTGCGCGCGTCGATGTTTGGCTTATCACCTTCCCAGGAGGCTTTGTGCCAAGCACGCTCAGCCAACGGAATCAAGCGTGGATAAATCATCTCTTCCATTTGCTTTCCGGTACGAATCGTTTCGCTCCACACTTGGCCTTGCAGGCCGCGCAGGTTTTCCGGTTTTTCCAGGGCAGGCAAGGCTCGCCCTACCAGCGCCTCCAGATTTTTAATGGGTGCGCCCATGCGGGTTTTATCCGCATTGGCGTAAAGGTTATCCGGCATAAAACCAAACACTTTGGCAGTATCGGTATAGCGTGCGGCCCAGTAGTAACCACGCTCTTCCGCGTTGGTTTCATAGGGGTGATCGAAGTACAAGTGGGTGGCAGGCGATAAAATCGGCTCGTAGCCCGCGTTCGCCAAACGATAAGCACGGTCAGCTACGCCCCACTCCCAGATGTTGTCCCAGGCATTGGCCAGCACATGCTTGTTGGCAAACTGGCTTCGGTTAAACGTGTTGTTGGGGTCATACATCAAACCATCCTCCCAACCGGCCAGATCCAATCCGCGCAAAGAAGTAATCGACGAGATTTTGCTAACAAAATAGGGTTTGAGATCCGCAACCCCTGCAACCCCAGGCTCACCTTTGGCAAAGAGTGCATCACACGCGGGTGATGCAGTCCATGAACCAGCCCCCACCTCATCACCCCCCATATGGAAAGTGACAAGTTTGGTACCCGCTTTGCGATACATTTGCTGCAACTCGTAAATCACCTTATCGGCAAATGCATAGGTGGACGGCAAGCACACATTGATGGAATTGTCGGTGTAACTTTGTACCGTGATGTACTGCGATTTATCCAATGGATCAGATAATAAATATTGTTCTGCTTCCGCTTTTTTGCCCACCTTTAACAATTTTTTGTAGCGCGCTTCCATGGACTTCACGGCAGCACGCGCATGCCCTGGCATATCAATTTCCGGAATTACTTCGATATGACGGGCACTCGCATATTTTAAAATTTCAATAAAATCCGCCGTGGTGTAATAACCATTGCCTGAACCGGTTTTGTGCGGGCCAGTGCCGAGTTGCGTTAGCAAACAGGTTTGCTCGCTCAAATCAAAGCAGCGATGCGCACCTATATCCGTCAGTTCCGGTAAGCCGGGAATCTCAATCCGCCAACCTTCATCTTCGGTTAAATGCAAATGCAATTTATTGAGTTTGTAACGCGCCATTTGCTCGATCAAACGCAGTGTATATTCCTTGCCGTGGAAATTGCGCCCCATATCGTAGTGCATACCGCGCCATTGAAAACGCGGCGAATCCACCGCAGAAAGCTGCGGGATTTTGTAGCTGCTGGCGGTTTGCGCCGGCAATAAACTCAGCACACTTTGAATGCCGTAGAAAGCACCGGCGTTATCACCCCCCACAATGGTGATTTTATCGGCGCCAATATTGAGAGAATAACCTTCTGCATTGCCGATCGATTTGTCTACTTTTATTTCGATTACCTTGCCAGATACCGGCAAATGATCTGCAAGGGTTTTCACCGTTAAACCATAGGTTTTTAATTGATCGGCAAAATAGTTTGCTTCTCCGGTTAAACGCCCCGCGAAATGAATTTGCCAGCTACTATCCAGCAGCGCAGTGTCTTTGCGATATTTAATTTCCGCAGGCGTTGGAATAATTTTCGCGCTGGTATCAGCTTTAATCGCCGCCGCATTTACCGCAAGGTTATCTTGATAGCGTGTCGCTGCTGTCGCTATAGAATACTCATCATTGCTCGCACGCAATTGTTGCTCAGGTTTACCAAATGGTTCGACAAACTCGCTCAAATTTTCAGTATCGGTATTAGCAAATACTTCCGCTTGCAAACCGGGTTGGGCGATAAAAGCGCGCGGCATAAAGTCGGTGTAGCTCACCAGATGTGCGCCCGCCGTATAGGGAACTTCCAGCGTTGCATTTGCAGCCAAACCTTTAAAGACTGCTGTCGGTGAGAGCTCATGCAAATCGCCCTGCACATGGCGCAAACTCAAGCCTTCAACCTGGGTTGAATCCAGTTTGCGCACGGAATGAAAATAAATTTTCCAGTCACCCGCACCAGCCGGCAAAGCCGACGCACCATTGGAAATGGTTACACGAGCCTGGGGTTTAGCGGCGAAATTGCTGATTACACCAAAGCCCAGCTTGGTGTCGCGCGCAATGTCCTTGAGTTGTTGCTGGCTTAAGTTGGTGGCACTGACACCCTGCGCAAGTCCGAGCGCCAGGGCTAGCAACCCGAGGCGCGCACTCGCCGCCCTAAAGGTTTGACGGGGTAGTTTCATCAGGGATGATTTCATTAATTGGACTCCTGCCACATGGAATTGGGGTTGAAAAGTCATCCAATAGTCATTATTGGCGTTAGAATTTTTCTGACAACGTTGTCCAGATTACACCAAAATCCGCAGACCGCCAGTGCCTGAACATAAATTAACCCTTGGAATACCAAGCAGACTTAAGAATAGACGCTGGCAGGAGGAAAGCGCCGGAAGGAAAAAAGGGCGCCAAAGCGCCCTGATCAATGCCTGAATTAGCCCAGGAAAAACTTGAAGGCCTCATTCTGGGTTTCATCCCAGAAGGGATAATTGAGTTCACTCAAAAACGCTTTTAACTCGCTGTAATCCTTTTTTGGCACCTGCATGCCGACTAAAACCCGAGCCGATGCAGACCCATGGTTGCGATAATGAAACAGTGAAATGTTCCATCTGCCGGCGACCTTGTTAAGGAAGGTCATGAGTGCACCGGGACGCTCCGGGAATTCAAAGCGGTAAAGCACTTCATCAGTAATCTGCGGGGCGTGACCGCCAACAAGGTGGCGAATATGCAGCTTCGCCAGCTCATTCTCGGTCATATCAACCAGATCGTAACCTTGCGCCTTTAACTCAGCGACCAGATCTTCGCGGTCCTTACCGCCTGCCGCCACCTGAACCCCGACGAAAATTTTTGCCTCTTTTGCATCGGCGTAGCGATAGTTAAATTCGGTGATGTTGCGCTTGCCCAAGGCTTTGCAGAACTCCTTGTAGGCGCCCGGACGCTCGGGAATTGTGACTGCCAAAATTGCTTCGCGCTGTTCGCCGATTTCAGTGCGCTCGCTAATGTAGCGCAAACGATCAAAATTGATATTGGCACCGCAATCAATCGCCACCAATGTCTGACCGGTAATACCATATTTGGCGACGTATTTTTTCAGGCCGGCGACGCCGGTTGCACCGGCCGGTTCGGCAATTGAGCGTGTGTCTTCGAAAATGTCTTTGATACCCGCGCAAATTTCGTCATTGCTAACGGTGATGCACTCATCCACCACTTTGCGTAGCACGCGGAAGGTCTCTTCACCAATCTGGGCAACGGCGATACCATCGGCAAAAATGCCGACTTGCGGCAAGACCACCCGCTTTTTCTTTTCCATGGCCGCCATCAAGCAGGCAGATTCTTCCGCTTCTACGGCGATAATTTTGGTTTCCGGACGAAGGTACTTCACATAGGCACCGATTCCCGCCGCTAAACCGCCACCGCCAACAGCGATAAAAATTGCATCTATCTTGCCCGGATACTGGCGCAAGATCTCCATGCCGATAGTGCCCTGCCCGGCAATGACTTCCGGGTCGTCAAACGGGTGGATATAGGTCAAGCCTTTTTCCTCCACCAATTTCTTCGCGTGGGCAGAGGCCTCATCATAACTGTCGCCATGCAATACCACTTTGGCGCCGCGGGCTTTGACCGCATCAACCTTAATCGCCGGCGTGGTGCGCGGCATGACGATGGTTGCCTTGATCCCCAAATGCTGTGAACCCAATGCAACGCCCTGTGCGTGATTACCAGCCGAGGCACAAATCACACCGCGATTGCGTTCCTCCTCCGTCAGTTGCTGCAACTTGTTGTAGGCTCCGCGCAATTTGAATGAGAACACCGGCTGCAAATCTTCACGTTTCAGCAGCACTTTATTGCCGGTACGCGCCGAGAGCAATCGGGCTTCGTCGAGGGGAGTTTCTATCGCCAGATCGTAGATGCGGGCGTTGAGGATACGTTTTAGGTAGGATTCAGGCATAACAGCTCTTACAGTTAGCGAGTGAAAAAAGTCGCCGCAGTGTAAACAATTTGGCCGCCGCTGGCACGGCGATATCCGTATAATGCGGCAAGTTTTTGGCCTACGGAAGAACTGATCCGTGATGCGGTGTATTGGTTTGGGACGCGCCCTGAATACATCCCTCCTCTGTTCAACAATGTTAATGAGAAAACCATGACTCAAGATCAACTTAAACAAGCGGTCGCGCGCGCCGCGATTGAATACATCAAACCGAAACTGTTCAACGACTCCATCATTGGTGTCGGTACCGGCTCGACCGCCAACTTTTTTATCGATTACCTGGGTGAGATCAAATCCCTGTTTGCTGGCGCTGTCGCCAGTTCCGATGCCTCGGCCGCGCGCTTGCAAAAACTCGGCATCGAGGTGCTGGACTGCAATTCAGTCAGTGAACTGGTGGTCTACGTGGATGGTGCCGATGAGAGCAACGCCCACTTGCATCTGATTAAAGGCGGCGGCGCAGCGCTGACGCGCGAGAAAATCGTGCGCGCGGTTTCCAAAGAATTTGTGTGCATCGCCGATGGCAGCAAATGGGTGGATGTTTTGGGTAAATTCCCACTGCCGGTGGAAGTGATTCCCATGGCGCGCTCCTACGTGGCACGCGAGCTGGTAAAACTGGGCGGCACGCCTGTGTATCGTGATGGCGTAGTGACCGATAACGGCAACGTGATTCTGGATGTGCATAATCTGCAAATTATTGATCCGGTCGGACTGGAAAACCGCATCAACCAGATTACCGGTGTAGTGACTAACGGCCTGTTTGCCGCCAGGGGCGCCGATGTGTTACTGCTCGGCACAGCTGAAGGTGTTAAAACCTTGTTCCCCCGCTAATTCCAAACGCTAGTTTTCCGTAAAAATCTGCGCCAGCAACGGCAGTTGGCGCATTCTTTCCTATACTCGAAGAACCATACCCCGGTTTTTTCGAGGCATTTCCTATGTTTTCCTTTTCCAGTATCCAGGGGCGCCTGGTTTTTGCTGTTGGCGCTGGCGTAATTTTATTTGTGATTATCAGTGGTATCGCTATCTCGCTGCTCAGCCGAACCATCACCGATTACAACCAATTGATTGCCGGTGCGGTTGCCCAGGAACGCAGCATCAATACCATGAACTTTAAATTTAAAGTCCAAGTGCAGGAGTGGAAAAACGTGCTGCTGCGGGGCAAGGATCCGGCCAAACTCACTCAGTACTGGAACCAGTTTGAAACCCTGCATAGAGAAATCCAGCAACTCGGAATCGCACTGAATAAAACACTGGAGGGCGAGGCAAAGCAAAAAGTCGCGGCGTTTCTGACAGCCCATGAGCAGGCCTTTGGGCGCTATCAGATGGGTTTGGAGGCATTCAGGGATGCCGATTTTGATCCAGCCGCAGGTGATAAGGCGGTGACTGGAATAGACCGAGAGCCGAGCGCGCTACTCGCAGAATCAGCGAAATTAATCAGCGAGCGAGTCGCCAAGGATACCGAACACAACCTTGCCGTAAGTAGCAGTGTGTCGCTCTGGGCCAACGCCCTGATTATCCTGGGCGCCATCTCCGTTGTATTCCTGGTACTGTTTATTTTGCGCAAGAGCCTGATTGTGCCGCTGGCGCAAATCAATTCGCACTTGAGCCTGCTGGCAGCGGGTAACTTCCGCCAGTCGCTGCACTTTTCCGGCTCGGGCGAACTGGGGCGCCTGAGTTCGAGTATCCAACAAGTCCAACATAGCATCGTAGAAGTGATTACGGCGGTGCAGAATTCCATGAACAGCCTCAGCAGTGCGTCAAACGCCATTACCCAAAGCTCATCCTCGCTGGCGACCTACGCCGATGACACACATCACGCCACCGATCAGGTTTCAGCCGCAATCACCGAGATGAGTGCTACGGTACAAGAGGTTGCCGGCAACGCCAGTGGTGCGGCGGATGCCGCGCAATCCGCCGACAACAATGCCCGTCAGGGCCTAAAGGTGATGGACAACACGCTGAATGCGATTAATCAACTGAGCAATGAAGTTAACCATGTGGGTGTTGCCATGGCGCAACTGGAAACAGATACCAACCGCATCGGGAGCGTGTTGGATGTCATCAAAAGCGTGGCTGAGCAAACCAACCTGCTCGCACTTAACGCTGCCATTGAAGCCGCACGCGCGGGTGACCAGGGGCGTGGCTTTGCCGTGGTGGCTGACGAGGTTCGCTCACTGGCTAAACGCACCCAGGACTCCACGGCGGAAATCCAGCAAATCATCGAGGCAGTACAGCAAGGCGCCGCAAACGCTATGAACGCGATGAAAGTGAGCCAGGAAAAAACCGGCGTTACCCTGGAGATGGCGGGGCAAGCGGGCCAATCAATCAACCAGATCACCCAATCCATTTCGGCAATTCTGGGCATGAATATGCAAATTGCCACCGCCGCCGAAGAGCAGAGTTACACCGCCGAAGAGATCAATAAAAATATTGTGAAAGTGGTGGGGCTGATCAGCAATTTGAATCGCGATGCGCAGAAATCAGCGCAAATTGCCCAGCAACTGGATGGAACAGCAAAAGGCTTGGAAACCCAGATAGCACACTTCGCCATCTAACCACCCCAGCCTTATCATCATAAAAAAACCGGGCATTGCGCCCGGTTTTTTTTACCAATCCAAAAGGATCTTACTTGCGGCGACGCAGACGGCTGAGTCCAACCAGTCCCAAACCGCTCAACAACAATACCAACAGCGATGGCTCGGGTACTTCGACTTCAGTTTCTGGCTCCGGCGGAGTCCAGAAATAGCCGTGCACTTCACGCAAACTACTGTTGGTGTAGGACTTGGCATAAAGAGAACCATCAAAACCCGCCGCATCAAAAACGTTGGCATTGGCAGCTAATACTGAACCGCGAACTGCCATGTAGTTGAAGTTTACGCTGGTGGCGTTATAGAAGTTCCACAGGGTGTTGGAGTAATTCCAGGCACCAGTGAGGTTGGTGTTGGTTACACTCACATTACCAGAGACGTTGATAATCGCCTTGGTCGCAGAGCCCAACAGCAATTCGATGCCCGAGTTTTGGAAGAAGATGTCAGCGGCATTCAGATTGAAAACCGCCAAATCATCAGTGCCGGTATAAATCAGTTTTACCTGATTGCCACTCACACTGGCGGCGGCATTCGCACTGAGGCCCTGATAGCTGCTGGCCAAAGTGGTCATTTCAGATGTCAGCGCTGTCTTTTTCGCAGACAGGTCAACACCGCCGGTGGTGCAATTTACGCTACCTACACAATCGATCTGCGCGCCCAAGCTTTTGGTGCCGTAGGAAGCAGTTTCACCGTGCATGATTTTCATCTGGCCGCTGACGTTACCCGCCACTTCGAGACCGTCAAAACTGGCCGGGTCGGCAGGCGTGAAATCCTTGTGGTTAAACTCAGACATTTGAGTAGAAACCAGGTTGCCGCCCACAAAGGTTGCTCCTTCAACGTGGACCGCACCGGTGAGGTTGCCACTCAATACCAGATTGTAATCCAGCAACCCTGCGCTCGCGGTCAGCGAACACAGACTCAGACTGGATGCTGCTAACAGCTTGGAATAAAAGTTCATAAAAATCCCCTTGCTTGTAGTGTCGTCTTATTTTGCTTATTCACTACAGCAGGAAATGTGCCTATTTTATTTTCTTCTTTAAGATCAATTATTCGCGCCATTTAGTGCTAAGTGCATCACAAAAACGTGTCAATTTAACCGACAGTAATAAATTGACAGCGAAGGACATTATTTTAT
>JAGKXA010000356.1 GCA_021151615.1 Cellvibrionaceae bacterium
CTCATATCTCCCATATTATTTCTGTAAGCACCTAACCAACACCACTCTCCCTGCAATTCCATTTTTCAACTAGCGTGAGCCTCCCAACGAATCGGAGGCTTTATGAAAAAACGCACAAAAGAACAATGGCAAGAACTGTTTGCACTGCACGACACCAACGGTGTATCGGCAGCAGAGTTTTGTAAACAGCATAACCTGTGCCCCAAATACTTCAGCCTGCGCCGCAAACAATTGGCAACGGCGGCGGACAAAAAGAAAACCGGCTTTGTCCGTGTCAACGTAAAACCGGAAACGACGTCTGATGTGGCCGGTGCGATGGCAGGCTCACTGGTTATTCACAGCCCTGCGGGCAAACTGGTTTTTAATGTATTACCTGCACCACATTGGTTGGCGCAAGTGCTCAGGGATCTGGCATGATCCAGTGGAGTGATGTGCCGGTGTATGTGCACCGGCAACCGGTGGATTTCCGTAAATCGATTAATGGATTGAGTTTGCTGGTGCAGGAATCCATGGGGCTGGATGTATTTTCATCCGCCTTGTTTGTGTTTGGCTGCCGTGGGCGTAATAAAATAAAAATTCTGTACTGGGATAAAACCGGGTTTTGTTTGTGGTATAAACGGTTGGAGAAAGACAAATTCAAATGGCCGCGTAACGGCGATGACGTATTGTCGTTGACGCATGAACAATTTGATTGGTTGTTGCGCGGTCTGGATATTGAAAAGCTGAAGCCGCACGCAGAAAAATATTTCTTTTCCGTAAGTTAGTGCTATCAATCAACATCCAGGCTTTATAAAATGTGTGCATGGAAAATAACGTTAATCTCACAGAAGAAAATGACCGACTGAAAGATATTATTTCAGAACAGGAAAAATCCCTTCACACGAAAGAAAAGCGCATTCGTATTCTCGAAGAATACATACTCTCCCTTCAGCAAAAACAATTTGGCAGCTCCAGTGAAAAGCAGGAAGTAATTCAAGCGGAGCTGGTGTTTACCGAAGCGGAAGACAACGCGGAAGCAGAAGCGCCTGAGCAAGTGGACGCCTTTAGCGATGAACCTGTTATTGTTGCCGAACACAAGCGCAAGAAGAGACGCATATCCATTCCCGCTGATTTACCACGCCTTGAAATTATCCACGACCTGCCGGCGGATCAAAAATGTTGTCCGCACGATGGCACTGAATTAAAGGCAATTGGTTTTGAATCCCATGAACAACTGGATATTATTCCCGCCAGTGTGCGTGTGCTACACCATAAGCGCGTGAAATACGCGTGTCCTTGCTGCGAAAAGCATATCGTTACCGCCAGCAAGCCTGCACAGCCGATTGAAAAAAGTATTGCCTCACCGGGATTGCTTGCACACATTGCCATCCAGAAATACGCGGATGCGTTACCGTTGTATCGCCAGGGCGAAATGTTTAAACGCATCGGTGTTGAGCTGGACACTACCACGCTCGCCAACTGGATGATCCGCTGCGGCGCCTTAGTGCAACCATTGATTAACCTGCTGCATGAAAAAATATTGGAACAGCCTGTATTACATGCCGACGAAACCCGCGCACAAGTCCTCAATGAAGTTGATAAAACACCGCAGAGCAACAGTTACATGTGGGTACTGCGCAGTACACAATCGCACTGTGCGGCCGTACTTTATCGCTACGAACCCACCCGCAGTGGAAAAGCAGCAGTGGAATTACTGCGCGATTATCGCGGTGCCTTGATGGTGGATGGCTATTCGGGTTACAACGCGGTGTGCGAACAACAAACTATCACCCGTCTGGGTTGTTGGGCGCATGCACGACGCAAGTTTATTGATGCACAGAAAATCCAGAAGGCGGGAAAGACCGGCAAGGCGGATCAGGCAATTGCGTTTATCCAGCAGCTGTATGGAATAGAAAAAATCCTCAAGGACAAAACGCTGGAAGAAAAATATCAACTGAGGCAAGCACAATCGCTACCGGTGTTACAAAAAATAAAAGTCTGGCTGGACAAAAGTGTCGCGCATACACCGCCGCAATCGCTGATTGGCAAAGCGCTGCATTATCTTTATGAGCAATGGCCGAAATTGATTCGTTATGTGGACTCGGGAGATTATCCGATGGATAACAATGCGGCGGAGAATGCGATTCGGCCGTTTGTGATTGGTCGCAAAAATTGGTTGTTCAGCACCAGCCCTAAAGGGGCCATAGCGAGCGCGAATTTATACAGTGTGATTGAAACAGCGAAGGCAAATGGGCTGGAACCCTACGCCTATTTGCGACAAATATTTACGGAGCTTCCGCAGGCAACAAGCGTCGAACAAATCGAGGCGTTGTTGCCGTGGAATTGCAAGGGTGTTGTTGATTAGGCGCTTACACGGCAGTATCCGCAGTCGGTTTGTGTACGGTGATAAATCTAATATCCCTGCTTACATGATTCGCGATGGCATCACCTATCGAATTATCAGCGATCACTTGGGTAGCCCGAGATTAGTTATTAATACTGCTGATGGGACTGTCGCCCAACGGTTGGATTACGATGAATTCGGCAATATTACCGCTGATACC
>JAGKXA010000120.1 GCA_021151615.1 Cellvibrionaceae bacterium
CGATTGTGTGAACGTGGAATCGCCAATAACAGGGAATAATTTTCGCGGGCGTACTATAAAGAAAGCCATGGGCGAGTGAAAGCATTAGCTGGGGGAAGCCAATATTTATGAACCATCATGAGTTAAGTACGGATGAAGTGTTGAGCGGTGCGGCCCGTTGGATCGCTGAGGCGGATTCCCTGGTTATCGGCGCCGGTGCGGGGATGGGGGTAGATTCAGGCCTGCCGGATTTTCGCGGGCCGGAAGGTTTTTGGCAGGCTTATCCTGCATTGGGAAAAGAAGGCATTGGTTTTTCCGATATCGCCAGCCCCGCCGCTTTTTATCAGAACCCCGAGCGTGCCTGGGGCTTTTATGGCCACCGTTTGGACTTATATCGCCATACTGAACCTCATGCGGGCTATCAAATATTGCTCAATTGGGGCAAAAAAATGCCGCGCCGCTATCAGGTATTTACCAGCAATGTGGATGGCCATTTCCATAAATCGGGTTTTGACAATATGCATGTGCATGAATGCCATGGCTCTATCCATTATCTGCAGTGTCTTGAACCTTGCGGTGAACACGTGTGGAGTGCCAGTGAGTTTGAACCGGAAGTGGATACCGAGCATTGCCGGCTGCGCAATCATATTCCACGCTGCAACTACTGCGGCAAAATGACCCGCCCGAATATTTTAATGTTCAATGATGTGGATTGGATTTACGAACGTACGCGCAAACAACACCTTTACCAGGAGCGCTGGTTGGAGCAGGTTAATCGGCCGGTAGTCATTGAACTGGGGGCTGGGACTGCGATTCCTTCGGTGCGCCATTTCTCGCAGCGAATGCAACATGAATACAACGCAAAATTAATTCGTATTAATCCTGCAGATAAATTACATCTTGATGAACAATTGGCTGTGATTCCTCACAACGCACTTACTGCGCTACAACAACTACAACAGCGATTAACGATGGTTCAGGGTGATGGCTTGTCATGGTAATCGCTGTTGCTGTCTTGGCTCGATCAGGTTTTAACGCCGGGTGCTGCGAATGACATCTGTACCTCTGTTCCCGTTAATTTATTCCGATCTGCTAATTCTTGCAGCGAGTGCGTGCTGTTGATGATATCCAAACCTACTTTGGTGAATGTTTGCTCATTGTGAATTTGAGTAGAAAGGAGAGGGTTGGTATAGATTTGGGTAAAGGCATCATAAGACACCATGGTTTCCAGCAACTCGCCAAAAATTGCATCGCCCTGGTGATCTTCAGCAAAAATTCCAGTGATAAATTCCAGGTTGTCGATGTGCCGGTATTCTTGCTCCAGCTTTTTCTGCAGCGTTGTATCCGAAGTTAATTCGGTAAAGTCGGCTAACGGTCGCATCCTGAATTGCTTGCGATAGTCATTGTAGCTGCGCAACTTAAAATCGCGCCCCATTTGCAAGCTAAGCATTTCCGCATGCTTTAAAAATTCAGGTGTATTGCCCAGCCCAATGCGCCCGGCAGCTTGGGTGGAGGCGGCAGTTAATACTGTTTCTATACCAAGTGTTTCCAATAATTCATTGTTGAAGCGGTAATCTTTTGCTTCGACCGGCTTGCCTTTAACCTGCAAGGCGTAGGGCACCATGCCATGCCAACGATAAAGTAAATTGAATTCAATCGAAACCCAATTGATGCGATACCAGTTTTTTCGTTCCGCAAACTGGTAGTCAAGGCGGAAGCTTTTCTTACCAACAATATGGTTAATGTACTCCTCAACCACCAAGCGTAATACAAGGCGAGTGTTAATCATGCGCGCTGTTTGAAATACGCGCTCATTAAAATACGCAGGGTCTTGATCCCGATTCCATTGCGTTGCATAGGCAGCAATCAACAGGTCACAAATACGATTGTGTTCACGCAAAAATAGCGTAGTGATGGCTGTGTAACCTATAGAAGAGTTTCCATTATCCAAACCAGTGGCGTAGAGAAATTTCTTGCGGTTTTTATCAGTGGAAAACTTGTCGAATAGATCGATGGTTTTTTTGAGGTGTGAAAGGGTTTTGTACTCGTTTTTTATTGCTAGAGCGCCGTTGTCCAGCTCCTCAAACAGTAGGTCTGGAAACTGGCCATGGGCAATAGCTTTATTGTGTTTTAGTTTCCCATCCTTGTCTGCTCTTAGTAACCGACAGGTTTGCTCATCCAAGCCGTATATTTGACATAAATCTATGTCATGGTTGGACGAGTTTTTGCGTCGATCATCGCTGCTAACGCGCATAAAACTATCGGTAAACCATTGTGCAAAAAACATAAACAGCACGGAAGATCTATCTGTGCGAACAGGTGTGTTACTAGCGTGCATAAATAATTCAACAGTTGCATTTAGCGGCGGGAGCGCGAGCGGCTGACTCAGTGGTGGTAAGTGGCGGCTGGAGAAAGTGCGATCGGTCAAACCGGGCCAGGACGTGTAATCGCTAACGGGGCCGTTGATATCTTTCTTGGAGGGTACTTCAGACCAGAGGCTAAAAGGTCTTGGGCGAGGATGAGTACGTGTTGCCAGGTAGTGGGTAGCGGTACGATTAATGTATTTACCAATCAGTGGTAACCCCCATAAAAACACTACTAGCTTGTCTAGAGCACTGATGATAAAACGTCCCAACGGCAGCACTTTAATGGTGTTGATAAGGCTTCCCAGTGGATCCATAAATTTACCCCAAGGATTGATGTTATAAGGTGTTATTTTTGATACGGTATGTCAGTGATATGTTTGCTGTTTGAAGTGCCAGTGTGGAAATAATTCACTGACGTGCTGACCTTAATAAAACATTATTGTGGTAACAACCCCCAATTAGGTGGCATTTGGGCATAAGTTGGATTAGTCTCGAATGACTGCTACTTCAACAGGGCATGGACGGTTTGCTTGATGAGTAACTTTCAACTGGGTGAAACCGAAAACCTGCTACTCCAGAAAATTTATGCAGCAGCTTTAGCGCCTGAAAAATGGCCTGCATTGATTCTGGATGTCGCGCACTACATTCGCGCAATGGATGGCGAGTTACTTTTTTATGAACGCCCTCCGGTGGAGCAAAACTGTATTGTCAGTAGCAAAGCGCTAAGCATGCTGAATAAACTCAGCGAATCCCATGCTGCTACATATGCATCACTGAACAACTCACTAATTGAAAAAACACTCACTACTTTTTCTCAAGCTGCGGCTGCCCCTTCCGAGCCAACCAATGTGGTATGGGTTGAAAACTTTTCCGATTTACCTTTATCCTGCAAGATTCATTTGGCGTTAGTGCACTCAGATCACTCGTTGGTATTACTCAGCTTTTGGGGAGCAGTGGGTACTGATGGATTTAGTGCAGAAGCCTGCGCTTTCTTACAAACACTGGCTCCGCATATTGCGCGGGCATTATTTATTTATCGGCAGATGGGCACCTTGTATCAGAATAATCAGTGGTTAGCAGAAACTCTTAAGCAATCTTCTTTGGCGGTATTGTTATTGAACGCTGATTTGCAAGTGCTGTTTGTAGCACCAGAGGCACAAAAAATTTTGTCGTCAAATTCATCTGTTACTGTTAGCCGTTGCGGTTTTTTATTGGTGGGTGATGCAGTTCAACAGGCGCAACTTGACAAATTGTTGCGGCAATCATTGTCAACAAGCGCCGCGGTATCCGATAACAACGGCTGCTGTTTACCGATAAAACTACCCAATAAAGTACACCCATTAAAATTGAACATTTTGCCATTCAACCAGAATGGATCTGCAAGTTCCAACCAAACTCGCCTGGCAATCTTTATTACCGACCCGGAACGCCGCATGGTCGTGCCGGTTGACTACTTGCGTCAGGCCTATGGCTTGACTCGCACCGAAGTACAGGTGGCCAATTTACTGATTAACGGTTGTGATCTCGCCGCCATTGCCAACCAGCGCCATACCACATTGGAAACTACGCGCTGGCAAATAAAATCCCTGATGCATAAAACCAACACCAATAGTCAGCCAGAACTTGTTCGCCTGCTCATGCTATTGAGTCGCGAGTCAGCGGAAACTTCAGTCTTGTCAGAGGTGAATTTGCAAGTGCTTGCCCCCCCATTTGGGTGATGCTGAAACCCGGCTTGGCTTTTATGTTGTGCAAAACCGCAATCTATTAAGGATTCGTAAAATGACAACATTTGAATTGGGTGAACAAGAGAGTTTGTTAATCAGCAGGATTTATGAGGCTGCATTGGAACCTGGGCGTTGGAGTCTGGTACTACAAGCGATTGCAGAATTTTGCAAAGTAGGCCAGTGCACCATGTTTTTCTACGATGCCCAATGCCGTGCCCGCAACTTTGCAGTCGCGGCGCGCAACAGGGAGGGCGTGATCGATAAGTACTTGCAGGAGTTTATCGATTTGGAGGCGGCCGATTTTCATCGACAATTAATCAATCTACGCGAAGGCGAAGTGGTAACGCCTGAAGATCTTATTCACCTCACTGGCAAAAGTTATGACCAAATTGTCGGCGAAGAGTATATGCAGACGTTTTTACCCCAACTGGAATTTCGCGCGGGCATCATTTTATTGCACGACAACATGATGTGTTCGGGTTTGGGAGTGCGAAATTATCAAGGCTCGCCAGCGCTGGAAGCATCTGCTCTGGAGTTTCTTGCGCGCATTACCCCGCACATGGTCCAAGCTATGAAAATTCACAATCGGATTACCAGCGTTAAACAAGTCAATCAGGCTATTCAGGAAGTCCTCAAACGGATCAATCAGGGCGTATTCTTGCTGGATGAGAACCAGCGCGTTATTTTTTCAAATGCAGAGGCTGCACGCATTCTGGAAGCGCCCAATGCATTGGATATCGGCCGCTATGGCAAGTTATATTTATCGCGGCCCTATGAAAATGAGCAATTCCAACAACAACTTTTCTCACTACTGACACCGGTGATTGCGGGTGGCTATCCCAGTGCGATTGAATTCGTTTCTCCCGGACAAACCCGGCCATTGCGAATTACGCTGGCGCGTGTCGAGGCCTGGAGCGACAAAGAGTTGGCCCGAGAAGGAGTGGCTATAGCGGTGTTTGTGAATGATCCGGATAGGCCGGGGAGTGTTTCCGATTCCTATCTGCAGCAAGCTTATGCACTTACACCCACGGAATGTAGCATCATGAAATCGTTGCTGAAGAATAAGAGCATTAGTGATGTCGCCTGCGCGCGCGGTACTACCCTGGAAACTGCGCGTAGCCAGCTCAAGGTGATCTTGCAGAAAACGGGTACTCACTCTCAGGCAGAACTGTCGCGTTTGATGGTAGCGCTGGATACCAATAGTTTTTGAGTACGCTGAGTTTCTCGCTACAAGGAATCCACTACCAGGATCAAGTCATACCGCCGTTTGTGAAAAATTGTAATATGTGGCTGAATGTCGCCGAATACCCTCTTTTTTGCCAATAAGCGCTCGAAATCTTCGGACTTCTAGCGGTATATTTGCGTCCCGATAACAGCCCACCCTGGGTTCCCATCCACACCTTTTTATCGGCACCCTTGGTTATCCCCGAGAATAGTCAACAACTACCAATAGCCCTGACCAAAGGGCAGGTAGAGTATTACTACAGTAGCGAGAGATAAGTACTAACATGGACCATACAATCATTCTGCAAGAGCTTGAAAAAGGTGCAAAAACCTGGAACCTCTGGCGCAAACTCCAGGCAGTAGGAGAAATCAACCTCGACGGAATTGTGCTCAGTGGCATGAATCTGGATGACTATGATTTATCCAAAGTCTCTCTGCGTAATGCGCATATTACTCACTGTAGTTTTAGAGGGGCTGATCTAATCCAAACCAATTTGCAGTATTCATTTTTGCAGCAGAACGATTTCAGTAACGCCAAACTCATTGCCGCCAATCTTTGCAATAGTGATTTAAGTGGTTCCAATTTATTTCGCACCAATATGCTCACTGCCATTACTCGCAATGCGCGCCTGGAGAATATTGACTTTCGTGGACACGATATCAGCGGTTTAATGCTGCGCGATGTTTCACTGGCAGGCAGTAATCTGGAAGGCCAGCAGCTGGCGCGGGTGGATTTATCCAACTCCAACCTTGAAGGTGTGAATTTGCAGGGGGCCGATTTAACCGGAACCCTGTTTAACAATGCCAACCTCACTAATGCCGATGTGCGTGGTGCAACCCTGACGGGCGCGCTATTTAAAGGCGCCAACCTGAGTGGCATGGATTTAAATAACCTGGATCTGAGCAAAGCCGATTTTACCGGCGCCAATTTATCCCATTGTGATTTGCGCTCGGCTAACTTGAGCAAAGCCAAACTGGCCGGCGCAAACATAACCGGTGCCAGATTGTGGAAGCTGGTTACCACCGGCTGGGGGATTGCCAACATCCAATGTAATTACGCTTTTTGGGATAAAGCTGGCAAGGAAAAAACGATTTATCGGCCCCATGAATTTGAGCGCATTTTTGCCGAGGCGATTACCATTGAATTGCGTTATCCTTATCGATTAGTGGATCACGAATTGGCAACCTTACCAATTTTTATCGAGCATCTCGCCGCAGTTTATTGGGGAACGATTATTCGTTTGAAATCCATTAGCGATGTAGCCGGCGGTGCACTGGTTAAATTTGTGGTGGAAGAGGTTGGGGTACATAATCCTTCTGAATTAAAAGTGCATTTACAAGCTGAAGCCGAGCGAATTCAGTTAGCGCAATTGATGTTGCGCACCAATACCCAATTGCACACCCAGCTTAAAGAAAAAATTGGTTCGATTCGCGAAGAGTTTTGGCCGCGCCTACTGGAGTTAGCGGCAGACCACGAAAAAGAACAGGTGCGCAACCTCACGATTTTGTTTATGGATTTAAAAGGTTTTTCCAAGTGGTCTGAAGAAGAACTCTCGGAAAAATTATCGCTGTTTCGCGGCCTGGTAAAACCCATCCTTAAAAAATTCACGGCGGGTCACCCAAACATGGAAGGAGACTCGTTGCGCGTGACCTTTACCAATGCAACTGCCGGTGTTTCCTGCGCATGTATGATTCGCAATGTATTGCGCGCAGCGGGTTTTGAATTGCGCATTGGTATGGAGTTGGGCGAAGTTGCCGTGGTGCACAATGAAGTGACTGATATTCCCGATCTGGAAGGTGTGGCTGTCAGTATGGCGGCGCGTATGGAAGCTGCTGCGGAGGCGGGTGAGGTGTTGGTTAGCCATAAAATTCGCCACTACGCACAGCGCAGCGATTTATTTCAATTTACGTCGCGTCGTGTCCCCTTGAAAAAAGCCATTGGCAATATAGAGCAGGGTGATTTCATTGAGTGTTTTGCAGTAGAAGCTGTGAAAAATTTGCAGGAAGCTTTTGTTTGATATTTTACCGGATTTTTATTTTGTGTCAGAAAGTAAGGCAGCACACAAGGCTGCATTACAACCAACCGGATTTTTTAAAGCGGTAGTAAAGGTAACAGCAAATTACCGCAATCACACCCAGTGAAACCGGGTATCCGTATTTCCATTTCAGTTCGGGCATGTGTTCAAAGTTCATTCCCCAAATTCCTACAAAGGCAGTAGCTACCGCAAAAATGGCCGCCCAGGCCGCAAGGCGTTTATTAACTTCACTTTCATCAATACTCACCATGGATAAATTTACCTGGATGGCAGTGCTGATGGTGTCGCGGATGGAATCGATTGAAGTGTTGATACGATACAGATGATCGTGCACATCGCGAAAATAATCTTTGGTGTTAGCCACAATCGGCGGGACGCGGCCGCCATCCAGTTTTCCAACCGCCTCCATGAGTGGACCGACGGCGTGTTTTAATGTGGTAACTTTGCGTTTCAATTCATAGAGTCGTTCGATATTGGCGCGCTGGGAACCTTTGGTGAAAATCTGGTCTTCAATAATCTCCAATTCAGTTTCCAGCGCTATAACTACTGGAAAATAGCGATCTACTACTGCATCCATCAATGCATAAAACACAAATGCCGGGCCTTGTTTCAAGTGGTGGGGTTCGCGTTCACAGCGGGCACGCACACCCAGGAAGTCTGCGCGGGTGCGATTGCGCGTGGAGAGCACATAATTTTCGCCCACAAATACATCCACTTCGCCAATATTTAATTCACCGTCAATCATTTCTACGGTATGCATGACGGCAAATAACGAATCGCCATACTCTTCGATCTTGGGGCGCTGGTGGCCGATTTGTGCGTCTTCCACTGCTAATTCATGCAGGCCGAATTCCTGCTGCATTTGCGCCAGTTCTTCGCGATTGGAATCTTTGAGGGCGACCCAGACGAAGCAATCGCGCACCATCAGGTATTCGCTGATGTCCTCGGCGGGAATGCTGCACAGTTTTTTACCTTCCTGGTAGGCAACACAATTGATTAGCATGTAAAAACTCCGGTGTCGGTTATAGTGTTTGGTCGAGCACCTAGCTTAGCGCCTGGCTGGGAATACGTCTGTAGTTATAGCAGGAGTGAATGAAGTTAATGAGTCACAGTAAAACGAAAACCAGTTTTTATCGTCGTATTTATGTAACCTGGCTTATTAGCCAGGGGGTTAATACTGTGCCTAAAATTATTGCCGCTACTGGCATGCCGCGCCGCACTGCGCAGGATACGCTGGAGGCGATCCATGAGTTGGCCATTAAGCTAGGCAATACCAATGGTACTTTTAACGTGCTGGACTGGGGGGCGGTGAATCCGGGTTGGGTTGAGGCAAATATTGACCAGCTAAAACGCGTGCTCGAGTATCCCTGATGGTCTTTTGGGGCGCGCCATTACCAATCGCTTGAGACGCTGGCTATACTTTGCTCCGTTGTAACAATCATCCATGAGGATCCTGATGTATTTGGGCGGCTATGTAACAGCTAACGCGTCGGTAACCAACGGGTGGCAATACCGGGTTTTGCTGTTGGGATTATTGTCGCTGATGGTTGCGCCCTTTGTGTTGGCCCAAGAGCCACAAACCCTGTTGTATTCGCAAAAAGAGTTTCGTTACCAGTACTATCAGGTTCTTTTACGTCAGTCGTTGGACGTAACGGAAGCTGAATATGGAAAGGTCGAGCTCAAAGCTTACGAGGCGGGAGGTTCAGAAATTACGGAAGCGCGTGGTATGGCCCTGCTACAACAAAAGCGTATTCAGATAGTCTTTGTTCCTACTAATGAAAAGCGTGAGGAATCATTTCGCGCAGTTCCCTTTCCTTTGGATCAGGGATTGCTGGGGTTGCGGTTGCTCTTGATTAAAGAAGAAAACCAAAAACGTTTCGATCTTTTGCGCAACGAAACCGAGCTGCGTGAAAAAATGCTGGGCGGTTTCAATACCAACTGGTCTGACTATGACATTTATCAACACAATGGCTTTAAAGTGTTGCCGGCAACAAAATATGAAACCTTATTTAAAATGTTGGAATCAGGGCGGTTTGACTATTTTTCGCGGGGATTGATCGAAATTTGGTCCGAGCTGGAAAATTTTAAAAGTCAGTATCCTGACCTTAGGATCGAAAACCGGTTTGCATTTTATTACAACATGCCTGTGTACTTTTTTGTTCATAAAGATGATGAACAGTTAGCGGAGCGAATTGAGATAGGCCTAAAGCGTCTTCAAGCCGGGGGCGCATTTTCCCGCTTATTCCTGTCCTACTACGGTGAGCAAATAGCTCATGCAAAACTTGACCAGCGGCAAATAATCACATTGATGAGCCCTAAGGCTCAAACCAGAATTCCAGTGGAGAAACCTTTCTGGTGGCCGGCTAATTTACCTTTCCTAACCCCGGTAGACCCCTCAATTTCCCAGCACTGATTATTTGCATAGCGGTTCTGGCGTTTGCGACTTTGTATATATATGTAATATTTATCGCAATATACTGATTAACAATTAACAATACCAACAGGTTGGATCCCTGGATCAACCCCCCAGACGCATCCCAAGAATAGTTATAAATGCAGGAGAACCTCATGGCCTTTATTCGGTTGTTATCCGCTGCTTGCTTGCTAGTCGCAGGTGTGGCGAATGCAGAAACCTATAATGTTCAATCACCCAATGCCCGAATCCAGGTGGCAGTTACCAATGATGCCAGGGGCCTGAGTTACGCGGTGACGCTGGACGGTAATAGCGTGATTGCGGATTCCGCATTGGGATTAATTATTAATGATATTTCCCTGGGCAATAATGAGCTGGCATTCCTTGGTAATAGCAAAGACAAAGGTAAGGATACCTTTGAATTATTTGGCCGCACCAAAAAGGTGGTAGCGGAATACAACAGCATTAACCTGAAGTTTGTTGGTAAAGACGAGCGCAAACTTAATCTGAACCTGATTGTGCGTGCCTATGATGAAGGTGTTGCGCTTCGTTATGTATTGCCGAACCAATCCGGCTTGAATCAATTCACCATTCAAAATGAATTAACCCGTTTTGCATTTGCGAATGATTACACCTGTTACGGATTAAACCTCGGCAAATTTGCCAACAGTCACGAAGGCGAATTTGATCCGGTTAAAGCATCCAGCATTCGCGAACACAATCTTTACGATAATCCACTGGTGTGCAAAACCAGCGTGGGTCAAACCACTTTTGCACTGGCAGAATCTGATGTGAGGGACTATCCCGGTAGTTGGTTTATCGGCCGGGGCGACGGCGGATTAGGCGTGGATGTAAAATTAACTCCGCGCTTTGATAGTCGCCCGGATGGTTTGGAAAAAGCCGCCGTGCGCGCCACCATGAGTGCTAGCGGTGTTAAATCGCCCTGGCGCGTGATTATGTTGGGTGATACTCCGGGTGCACTGACACAATCATCATTAATTGCTGCACTGGGTGAGCCAACAAAAATAAAAGATACACGCTGGATTAAGCCGGGCAAGACCGCGTGGGACTGGTGGAACGATAATCAGGTAGTGCTGGAAAACACCAGCGTAAAACCGGGCATGAATACCGAAACCTACAAAGCCTATATCGATTTCGCCGCTACCCTTGGCCTTGAGTATATTTTGATTGATGCCGGTTGGCACGAAGGCGCCGCCTGGACTAACACACCGGGGGCTAATGTTATAAAACCCATCATAGCGATGGATATGCAGGAAATTTTGCGTTACGCAAAAAGTAAAAACGTCGGTGTCTGGGTGTGGCTGCAATGGAAGCAACTGGATTGGCAAATGGAAGAAGCGCTGCGCGCTTATGAGCAGTGGGGCATTAAGGGAATTAAAGTGGATTTTATGGATAGATCCGATCAGGAAATGGTGGATTACTATCACAAGCTGTTAAGCATGACCGCGAAATATCACATCATGGTGGATTTACACGGTGCTTATCCACCGAATGGATTAGTGCGTACCTATCCGCACTTTTTAACGCAAGAAGGAGTGATGGGTGCCGAGTACAATAAATGGAGTGAACGCGTTACAGCAACGCACAATGTGACTCTGCCATTTACGCGTATGATTCTTGGCCCGATTGATTACACGCCCGGTGGTTTCCGCCACGCAACAGCGCAAGAATTTCCGCAATTGCGCCGCAATACCTTGCCCTATGTAAAAACCACGCGTGGCCAGGCATTAGCGATGTTTGTAGTGTACGACAGCGCGTTGCAAATGCTCGCAGATTCACCCATCACTTACAGCAAAACCAATGGCAAATGGCCGCAGCCACAAAGTGAGTGGGAAGATGGCTTGGAATTTGTTAAAGACGTTCCCACGACCTGGGATGAAACGCGAATTCTGCAGGGTGATATTGGTGAATTTATTGTCTCTGCGCGGCGCAAAGGCAATGAATGGTATTTGGGGGCAATGACTAACGAATCAGCGCGTAGCTTGACGATTCCACTGGATTTTTTAGGCAAGGGCAATTACCAGGCGAACATCTGGCAAGATGGAAAAACCATTTCTACCTTGGTAAAAAGTGAATCGATACAAACAGCAAAACAAACGATCAATTTGCAACTGGCATCTGCTGGTGGTGCAGTGGTGGTATTGAAAAAGAAATAATTTTTTTTGGTGTCAGCGGGATTTGCACAACAAATCCCGCACTGCTTTGCAGTTTTTTGCCATCTGGTTAGGCAATCGCCTGCGCATAACCCAGTCCCAAAAATTGTTCAAACTGTAATGCCGGCATCGGCTTGCCGTACAAATAACCTTGCCCTTCGTTGCATTTCTCGTTCATCAAATAAGCGTGAGTGGCATCAGTTTCAATCCCCTCGGCAATGGTCTCCAGATTGAACCCCTGCGCCATATCCAAAATTGCGCCCACTACGGCGGCATCGCGCTTTGAGGCGAGCATACCTTGTACAAATGACTGATCGATTTTAATACGCGTTAATGGATAACTTTTTAACAGGCTGAGTGATGCGTAGCCGGTACCAAAGTCATCGAAGGCAATGCCCAGTCCGTAATCTTTCAACCGCTGTAAATCGGTCAGGATAATGTCATCATTTTCCAACACAATATTTTCGGTGACTTCCAATTCAAGAGCGGCGGGCGGTAAACCATGCCTATCCAATGCCTCCATAATTTCATCAACCAAGTCACCAGAGCGAAATTGCGCACCAAACAAATTAATCCCCATGCGGAAATGCGGCACACCCAGGCGCCGCCAATAAGCAGCCTGCCCGCAGGCTTCGTTGATAATCCAGGAACCCACCGTTGCGGCTAATGGCCCAGCCTCCAGCGCGGGTAAAAAGGCGGCGGGTGTGAGTATGCCGCGTTTGGGATGATTCCAACGCAGAAGTGCTTCGGCGCCGCTGACAACGCCGGTATCCAATTGAATTTGCGGCTGGTAAAACAAAATAAATTCACCCTCGTCAACGGCGCGATGCAATTCCATTCCGTAGCGACGTCTGGCCAATGCTTCTGCTCGTAACTCTGGTGTAAATAAAAAGGGTTGGCCGCGACCTGAGTTTTTTGCTTTGAATAATGCCAGATCTGCATCGCCTACCAACTCCATGGCTTCTTGTGCCTGCGCAGGTGCAAAAGCAAGGCCGCAGCTCGCGGTAATACGTAACGGTTGGCCGTGTATATTGAGCGGCTGGGAAATTTGATTCAGCATATCCAATGCCATGCGAACGGCGCGCTGTGTATCCGTCAGGCCCGGCGCCAGGAGCGCAAATTCATCGCTGCCCATGCGACTTAGCGTAAAACTGGTATTGGTATGGGCCATTAACCGCCGCGCAACCTCGCGTAAAATATCATCGCCCACTCTGTGGCCCAGAGTATCATTAATAT
>JAGKXA010000357.1 GCA_021151615.1 Cellvibrionaceae bacterium
CCCCAATCCTGCCCATGGCAAGATTCATGTTCAGCAAACCGCGCAAGGTACGACCTACCAATGGCGCTGGCCGAATGGGCGAGTTTTGGATTTCAATGCGGAAGGCAAACTCGTCCAAATCGTCGCCCCAACAGGTGAATTCGTCAGCCTGCAATACGACCACAAGAATTGGTTAATGAACGTAAGAGACCCGCAAGGCAGAGTCCTACGTTTCAACTATGTAGACCCAAAAAGCGCCCAACAAGGTGATCGTTATAGCGGCTTACAAAGCATCGACAGCCCAGTCGGTCGATTCAGTTATGCCTACGGCAGCCCCATGCCCAAAGGCGCAACGATCGATAAAATTCACCTGCTAGCCAATTTAGTCAAAGTCAGGATTCCGACGCACTACGACGCGAACCAACTTGCGCATCCGTACGCCAACCGTGGTGTGTCTAGCTCCAGCATCAGTCGGACGTATCACTACGAAGACGCCAATCATCCAACCTTATTAACCGGTATCACCGTCACCGGCCAAGGCAGCGATAAGCAATTAATCCATCAACGTATAAGTACTTACGGCTACGACATCAACGGTAAGGCCATTCTTAGTATGAAAGCCAATGGTGCAGAGAAAGTCACGCTCGACCACAGCGAAGGCGGCAAGACTATTCTGACGAATAGCCTAGGCCAAAAAACCACTTACAAACACACCATCATCGCTGGGGAATATCGTCTGCTAGAGGCGATCGGCCCAGGTTGTACGTCCTGTAGTCCTGGCAATCGGCGTTATGGCTACGACAAGCTGGGCCAGCTCATCGAAGAAACGACGTTGAACGCCGCAGGCCAGCCACTACAAACAATTAAAACCGAACGAGATGTAAATGGCAGACCTAGCAAAATCAGCCACATTGCGTACAAAGACGGCAAAGCCCAAGCCGCAAAATGGCAACGGCGTTATGGCTACCAAGGCAGCAACACCGAACCCAGCCTGATCGCTCAACCCAGCGTCGTAGCCGGCAAAGAAGCGATGATCAAAATCAGCTACAACAGCCAAGGCCAACCAACAAGCATCACCCAAAACGGCTGGTCGCCAGCGATAGATGGCAAAGCAGCCACGCCGATTACCCGCACCACGACGTATCGTTACAGCACCGACACCCACATCAACAACACCAAGCCAGACAAAATTGGCGAACTGAGTGTGTACGACGAAACCCAACCCACCAATCGCTGGATGGAAATCAATGGCCCGTTACCAAACGGCACCAGCAATAGCCCGCTGCCTTCTCAAATCACTCGCATCGAATACGACGCTAAAACCGGCCTCGTCGTCAAAACGATTGCACCAGGCGACTTTGTCAGCACTTTTACTTATGACGAAGCCGGTCGTTTACACACCGTTAACAATGCCGAAGGCGTAACCACCACGTTTGTGCATGACGCCCGTAGTCAATTAATCAGCATGCGTACCGTCTGGCCAGGTTGGCGCCGTCCTTTGGTGTCCAGTTATCTTTACGATGCGATGGGTAATCGCACCGAAACCGGCGCAGGCGACATTGCCGATCAAACCTGGCGCAGCCAAAGCAAATCCAGCTTCGATGCGCTGGGTCGGCTAGTTTGGCAAGCCAGTGCGCTAGGTATGTTGCATCGCTATCAATACGACAACGAAAGCCGCTTGATCGAAACCGCGCACCTAAGCGCCAGCATGACCCAAGCGCAGCGCTATGCCTATGACGTGTATGGCAACTTGACCAAAGTATGGAATAACACCGGTGGTAGCCAAACCATCACGCAAAATATTCAAGATGCTCAGCCTGCGCAATCGAATCCAATCATCAAAACACTCACCGATGACTTTGGCCGCGCAGTGGCTAGCATTAGCCCTGATAGTGGCACGACTACCCGAACCTTCGACGCCGCCGATCGTTTCATCGCCAGCACCGATGCGCTTAAAAATCATGCGCAGTATGAGTACGATGCTGCTGGGCGCATCGTCAAACAAACCATCACCGATAGCGCAACCCACACACCTTCCATCACCCAATGGCAATACCAGGGTAAACGCCTCATCGCTTTGCATCACCCCAACCAAAGCGAGCTGTACCAATACGACACACGTGGTTTATTGCGTACCAAGACAATGCAACGTAAACAAGCCAACCACGTCTTGAGCAGCGTCACGCATTACACCTACGACGACGATGGCGTGCTGCAAAGCACCAGCTTGCCGGATGGCAGTCGCCTAATGTATGAGCGTAATGGACAAGGCCAAGTTGTTGCTTTGAAGCGTAGCCAGATTCGCACCGCTTGGTTGCAATGGTTGTTGCCAGCAAAAAACATCGTCCAGGATATCGAACGTGATTTGGTCGGATTAAAGCGTTATCTCACGGGCAATGGCATCCAAGCTGATTACCAGCGCAGCAAAGAGGGTGTGCTAGCCAAAATTACCTATCAACCAACCAAGGAAAACAACCAAGCAGCACTGATAGATACACGCTATTTGTGGGATGTAAAAGGCAACTTATTGCATACGCTAAGCAAGACCAAAAACAACCA
>JAGKXA010000358.1 GCA_021151615.1 Cellvibrionaceae bacterium
GGTTAATTCACTATGCTAATTTTTTAGCAGGCTTTGCTTGACTAGATATTTAATGGTGCTAATTTATTAGCATGATGCTAAAAAAGTAGCAGGCCTGATTGATGTAACGCCTCGCTCAACTGATTACCTAAAAAGGTTATGCCTATGACTCTGGATGATCTGGATAAAACCGCCGCTGCTCAACTCAGCCGTCGCGAACGACAAATAATGGATGCGCTGTTTGAGGCGGGGGAGTTGTCGGCGCAGGACGTGCGCGCCGCCATTCCCGATGCGCCCAGCTATTCCGCTGTGCGTGCGCTCCTGGCAAAACTGGTAGAGAAAAAAATCGTCGATTTTCGCGAGGACGGTCCGCGCTACATTTATTTTCCGGTAGTGGCCCAGGAAGAAGCGCGTGCATCTGCGCTGCAAAAGTTGCTCAAAACATTCTTTGGTGGTTCTACGACTGCTGCTGTTAACGCTTTGCTGGGGATGCAGCGCGAAAAACTAAATGCGGATGAAGTACGCCAGTTACAAGAAGCGATTGATGCTGCTGCGCGTGATGAGAAATCCAACGCAGGGCATTAAGTTTTCTAGCGAAAGTATTGCAGAGTTTTAATAACAACAAGCAGGTGCGTTATGAATACCCAATTCGTTGCCAGCATCATTGTTTCCGGGGTTATAAAACCCATCGTATTGCTCTTGTTAATTGCAGTGTTGGGTTGGTCATTGCGTAAAAAGTCTGCGTCCTTGCAACACTTTGTGTTGAGTCTTGGCATCATCAGTTTATTTATTCTTAGCCTGCTAGCTATTGGTTTGGCAGATGTTAGGTTCGCGGTATTTCCATCCCTGACGCAGTTGATTCAAATACCGGAAGCCTGGTTGAGCGCAATGAATCAATGGTTTGTTGATTATTCATCGCCGCGTCTTTTTTTATTGGTTGCAGGAGTTTATTTATTGCCTGCTACATTTTTGCTGTTCTATTTGTTCGTGGGAATTTCCGGGTTGTGGTTGCAAACTCGCAAGGCGGAAGCAGTTCAATCCACGCAACTAATTAACCAGCTGGAAGCCTTGCGTCAGTTGGTTGATATCCAGCGCCCTATTCAATTAGTTGTTTCGCGCAATGTAGATTCACCGCAAACCTGGGGGCTATTTCACCCAGTAATTATGTTGCCACGCGAAGTGTTGTTGTGGGATGAAGATAAACAACTCAGTGTATTAATCCATGAATTGGGGCATATTGCCCGCTGGGATTGGCTGACGACCTTGTTGGTAAAAATCACCTGTGCCTGTTTCTGGTTTTTGTTGCCCATCTGGTGGATCGCCAATCAAATTTATCAACAAGCTGAAATTGCCTGCGACGATTACATTTTTAAATTGCGCGATAAACACCTTGTGTATGCGAAAAATTTGTTAGCGATTGCGGGCAATGAAACGCCGGTAATACACACTGAGAGCTTGCATATGCGCGGCCACTCCCCGGTGTATCAACGCATTATGGCGCTATTGGATAAACAGCGCCCACATCAGCCGGTACCTATGGAAGATGCGCAGTACTGGGTTATTTGCGCGGTCTTACTGTTGGCATTTTTTGCCAGTGTGCAATTAATTCCGCTGCAGGAGCAATTGCGTAAACAGGCGAATTATTTACTATCGATTCAGTGGCCCGATGAAGAATCTGAAATTGTTGCATCGGAAAATGGCGCAGTCGTCAAAGAGGAATTTAGCTGGGAGTTATTGCAACGATTGAAACCGATCGAGCCACACCCCTTGCCGCGGGATTTTATGGAGGAAACCCTGGTCAGTGTTGCGAAACCGGACAAGCAAGATTTGCAAGAGGGCGTGGTAATACCAAATACCATTGAGCAATCCACGACCATTCAAATTCCCTCAATTCAGGTTCAGGGCTATTTGCCGCTGGAGCTGGCTACACCCGAGTATCCTGCTATTGCTTTGCAAAAAGGGCAAGAAGGTTGGGTGAGGGTTGAGTTTTCGATTGATTCTCAAGGTGCCATTGTCAATCCACAGATTATCGGGCATGAACCTTCCGCTATTTTTGATCGCGCTGTATTAGGCGCATTAAAAAAATCCCGTTATCGTCCGCAATTATTGGATGGTCAGCCAGTCATTGTACATGGCGTAACTGAAACCTTCCGTTTCCAACTCACACCCGCCAACCCCAACACGCGACGACGATAAAGTCGCCCCTCGTTTTTTCCTGCTAGCGCTTATTTTTTAAGGCCCATCCCGGGCAGGGCCAGTTATTGCCCGAAAATACCAGAGGCATAATCATGACTAAAGCAATTGCTCAGTTTCCTTGTGAAAATAACTATTACCCACATTCAAATCCATTGTTGCGTGCGCTTGGTGTATCGCCCTTGGCGATAGTTGTTACCCTGGCGTTGCTTTATGCCATGCAACAATTAATTCATATGGATGCGCCAGTGGTTGATGTGAAGCCAACACCAAAAATTCCACCAATTCATATGGAGATTCCTACCGATATCAGTGTGCGTAAGGAAGAGCCTCCTATTCGCCCTGTTATCATTG
>JAGKXA010000121.1 GCA_021151615.1 Cellvibrionaceae bacterium
GTTTCACTATATGGGCACCTCAACCTTTTCTGAATACACAGTGCTGCCGGAAGTATCGCTTGCCAAGGTATCGCCCAGCGCACCACTCGATAAAATTTGCTTGCTCGGCTGCGGCGTTACCACCGGAATCGGTGCTGTCATTAACACCGCCAAAGTCACACCCGGTTCAACCGTTGCCGTATTTGGTTTGGGCGCTATTGGCCTTGCTGTCATTCAAGGCGCACAAATGATGAATGCCAGTCGCATCATTGCGATCGATATTAACCCGGATAAATTCGAACTCGCACGTCAGTTCGGCGCAACGGATTTTGTTAACCCGAAAGATCATGCAGCGCCCATCCAGCAAGTGATTGTGGATATGACCGATGGCGGTGTGGACTACTCATTTGAATGTATCGGCAATGTAAACGTGATGCGCTCGGCGCTGGAGTGTTGCCATAAAGGCTGGGGTGAATCGATTATTATCGGTGTGGCCGGTGCCGGCCAGGAAATTTCCACCCGTCCCTTCCAGTTGGTGACTGGCCGCGTGTGGAAAGGCTCGGCATTTGGTGGAGTAAAAGGTCGCAGCCAATTGCCCGGCTATGTGGAGCGTTACATGAAAGGCGAAATTAAAATCGATGAATTTATTACGCACGATATGCCCTTCGAAAAAATTAACGAGGCGTTTGATTTATTGCACGAAGGCAAAAGTATCCGTACCGTATTGCATTACTAATAAATTAATAATTATTTATCAATCAACCAACAGGGCGGTTTCGCAAAAAAAATTGGCATCGCCCTGTAGCAAGGTCTTACTGGGATATTAAAGAGAGCAAGCATGTCCAATCAACTCACCGAAATCACCGCCAATAAAAGCTTTGGTGGCTGGCATAAACGCTTCAAGCATTTTTCACACACCTTAAATTGCGAGATGATCTTCGCCATTTATTTACCGCCGCAGGCGGACACCCAAAAAGTACCACTACTTTGGTGGTTATCCGGCCTTACCTGTACCGATGAAAACTTTATGCAAAAAGCCGGCGCACAAAAAATGGCGGCGGAATTGGGTATAGCCATTATTTGCCCAGACACCAGCCCGCGCGGCTTGAATTTACCGGGTGAATCTGACAGCTATGATTTTGGCACTGGTGCCGGGTTTTATGTTAATGCCACGCAAGAACCCTGGAAAAATAATTACCGCATGTTTGATTACATCACCGAAGAACTGCCGGCATTGGTGAATGAAAACTTTCCTCTCAATGGCAAAGAATCGATTAGCGGTCACTCCATGGGTGGGCATGGTGCCCTGGTCATTGCATTGCGCTCACCGGGACGCTATCAATCCGTCTCTGCATTTGCGCCTATAAGCAATCCAGTGAATTGCCCCTGGGGAAAGAAAGCATTTGGCGGATACCTGGGCGATGATGAGGATAGCTGGAACACCTACGATACCTGCTACCTGATTGCCAATGGCAAATCCAAACAACCGCTGTTTATCGACCAAGGCAATGCCGACCAGTTTTTGTCATCGCAATTAAAGCCCGATGCACTACAAAAAGCCTGCGCTGATTACCATCACCCACTGAAAATGCGGATGCATGCGGGCTATGATCACAGCTACTTTTTTGTTGCCAGTTTTATTAATGATCATTTGCGCTACCATGCGCAGTATTTACAATCCTGATAGATTTTTCTCACCCATAATAAAAAGGACACATCACTGTGTCCTGTTTTGTTGGCAATCACTTAAATTGCACAGCAGATTTTTTAGCAGCCTTTAATTGGCTGGAAGCAACTCATTGACCATACGCGATGCTCGCACCAGGCAAAGTGCACGCGCTACAAAGTAGCCACTAAAACCACCATATGCGATACAAAGCACGGGCATAAATGCCACCTGCGCAGTAATGGGGTTGGCCAGGGCATAAAGTACTGCAACCACATACTTGGTAAAGAATATCGCCAGAATCACACACATCGGAACCCAGCTGCCGGGAATATAAAATCGATTTGAGTCAGCGAAGTAACGAAGATTTTTTACCGGTAACAATTGATAACCCACCAATGCCACTGCACATAGCCCTGCCATCCACAGCGAGATAGTTAACAGCTGCACACCAAAATTAGAGGTAACGCCTACTAGTGATAAAATCACCATGCCCACCGGCAACAAATACGCCAACCAACGTTTGACCTGTCGATTACGTGTTTGCTGCAGCCCGAGCACTATCAACCCCAGTAACAAACCAAATACCCAAGCTGGTGTATGCAACAATATTTGCAACATAAATTACTCCTTATTCTGTAAAGCCTCTTGGTGAACAGACTAAAGCCAAAAACCTGAAACCAACAGTTACAAATATCATATTTCCGGATTGCTATATGTCACCTGTCAGATTTACCACCAGCAATTATCTATTGGCGTTAATGCGTGATGATTTTAGCGGGGTCGAGATAAAAGGCTTTTTTCCAGCCTTGAGTCGATGAATCTATTTGCCACACATAGGGCAACAAACTCACCACTGCATAATGCAAATGCGCCGGTTTGCCTTTTGCGTTACCTGTATCGCCGAGCAACCCAATGGACGCGCCGCGCCAGACTGGCTGACCGATAAAAACGGAATTCGCATTTAAATGAGCGTAGTAATGCACTCGCCATTTTGGCCCAAGCACGGCAACTACTTTCCCTCCAAGTGGCAATTCGCCAGCGAAAACAACAACACCGTAGGTCGTAGCGATAATAGGAGTGTTTATTTTTCCAAAAATATCTATGCCTTTATGCACACCGGATTTTCCCCAAGGTTCAAACCAAAATGATTTGGCATTCCAGTCGCTAACTGCGGCACCTTTTACAGGAATAACAGCAAATTCCGGCAAAAATAAAATAACCAAAAAGACAACGAAAAAAATCTTCCAACCTTTGCGTTTAATTTCAATCATTTTATTATTCCGTAGGTTGTACCGGTTCGCGCATGCTGACAACAGCGATGCCCAACATAGGTCGCATCAATCACAGTGGATAGGTAAGAAAAGAAAAATGGATTTGATTCACAAAGAAATGAATCATAATCGGATAACAAATATTTTTACTCAGGGTATAACTCAGGCCATATAGAAACCCGGCTAACGCGTAAATCCAGATTGCCGCACCACTGATTCCAGAATGAATCGCCACAAATATCGCGCTTACCAATAACAAAGGAATTAATTCCTGCGCCCAGCGATTAGCCGTCCTACCAGCAATTGCATAGCGCAGTGGCTGCTGCAACAGAAAGCGCAAAAAAGCCTCCTCTGCCACACCAACAATCAACAAATTACCCAATGCAAACAACACCATCTGTTCAATGGTTTTGGGCTGTAAATGCAAATCCAACGCCGGAATTGCTAAGGCAATAATTATCGCTGGCGCCAGCAACGCCACCAAAAATTGATAACGCGCCCGCGCGACAAACTCACCCTCGCTCCGCTTCGGCCACAAAAAATATACCAACAAAAAACCGCACAGCGCCTTGGCGAAATTCACATCAAAATCATAACGCGACGCCGAATCCTCATCCCCCACCAAACTAAACACCACAGGATAATCAAATCCCGCTGGCTCAAACGTCGCCACCCAAAACGCCAAAGGCACCAACAATAAAAACAATCCCACTTTTAATTTTCGATTCAAGCCTTCCCTGCGAACAACGCCCGCCAATCCGGCAACACCCAACAAACCAATTCCATTGACCAGCGGTAGCCATTGCAATAAAACCAAAGCAGCAACAGTTACAACCAAAAATCCAGTCACTATTTTTTCTGAAAAATTATTTAACATGTATGTACCGTAGGTTGTGCCGGGCCGCGTAGGCTGAGCGGGATGATCCCCAACAATGTTAACTTGAATAGACCTGCATGTTGGGCATCGCTCCGCTCAGCACCAACCTACATTTGGTTCATCGCAAAAAGAAAAGGCCGACTCTTTCGAATCGGCCTTTGGCTTTAATGTATCAATTACTCATTAAAAAACTTCTTCACTCCATCAAACCAGCTCGACTGTTTGGGGGAGTATTTTCCGCCTTTCATGGTTGCCTGGAATTCCTTGAGCAAATCTTTTTGTTTGCTGGTGAGGCCCACTGGGGTTTCTACTACTACACGACAAAGCAGATCACCCACACCACCACCGCGCACGGGCGTTACGCCTTTGCCGCGCAGTTTGAATAATTTTCCGGTTTGGGTTTCGGCCGGGACTTTTAATTTTACGCGGCCATCGAGCGTGGGAACTTCGAGTTCACCACCGAGGGCGGCATCGACGAAATCAATCGGAACTTCGCAATACAAATCAGCGCCGTCACGTTTGAAAATATGATGCTCACGCACATGAACCTGCACGTACAAGTCACCACTTGGGCCACCGTCGGCACCCGCCTCGCCTTCGCCAGACAAACGAATGCGATCGCCGGTATCCACACCCGCTGGCACCTTCACTTGCAGGGTTTTGGTCTCTTCTACACGACCCTGGCCACTACAGGATTTGCAGGGGTCAGAAATAATAGTGCCGCGTCCACGACAGCTGGGGCAAGTTTGTTGAACTGAGAAAAAGCCCTGCTGCATACGCACCTGGCCGTGACCACCACAGGTAGTACAGGTGACCGGTTTGCTGCCCGCTTTTGCACCGGAACCATCACAGGTTTTACAGGAAACCAGTGTAGGCACTTTAATTTGTACACTGGTACCTTTTACGGCATCTTCCAAACTTAATTCGAGGTTGTAGCGCAAATCCGAACCGCGCGCCGGGCCGCCGCGACCACCGCGCCCGCCGCCAAAAATATCGCCGAACACATCACCAAAAATATCGCTGAAATTACTGAAGCCGGCACCGCCAGCACCACCACCCATTCCGCCCTGCCCATCCACACCTGCGTGACCGAAACGATCATAGGCGGCGCGTTTGTTTTCGTCGGACAGAACTTCGTAAGCCTCGTTAGCTTCTTTGAATTTTTCTTCCGCGTTAGGATCATCCGGGTTGCGATCCGGATGGAATTTCATCGCTACACGACGGTAGGCTTTTTTCAATTCAGCGGCATCAACATCTTTTTTGACACCGAGGATTTCGTAGTAATCGCGTTTGGACATGGTTACACCGATAGTAGAAATGTGGCTTACATTTCAAATAATAATTTCATCGTAGCCCGTATGGAGCCTAGCGTAATACGGGGCTGATCATCTAAAACATTCCCCGTATTTCGTCAGGCTACATTTGCCGGATTCTTACATGACAAATGCGGGCAAGAGCCCGCATTTGTTGTTTTACTTCCACATTCATTGACGGGTATCGCTTGCGCTCCACCCATCCTACGAATTATTTATCTTCTTTCACTTCTTCAAACTCGGCATCCACTACACCGTCGTCCGCTGGCTTGCTGCCGCCTGCTTGCTGTGCACCGGCTGCGCCCGCTTGACCCGCTGCTTGTTGCTCAGCGTAAAGCTTTTGCGCGAGTGAACCCGATGCTTCGGTCAACTTGGTGGTCGCCGCTTCGATTTTTGCCAGATCATCGCTCTTGGCAACATCGCGCGCTTCAGTCAGCGCCGCTTCGATGGCTGATTTTTCTTCCGCAGTCGCTTTATCGCCCGCTTCTTTCAGCGTTTTCTCGGTCGCATGGATCAAGCCTTCCAGCGTGTTGCGCGCGCCAACCACTTCAGCAAACTTGCGATCTGCTTCGGCGTTAGCTTCCGCGTCTTTTACCATTTTCTGGATTTCTTCATCGCTCAAACCGGAAGAGGCTTTGATTACGATGGATTGCTCTTTACCCGTCGCTTTGTCTTTCGCGCTTACGTTCAAAATACCGTTAGCGTCGATATCAAAGGTTACTTCGATTTGCGGCATACCGCGTGGCGCGGGCGGAATGTCTGCCAGGTCGAAGCGACCCAGTGATTTGTTTTGCGACGCTTGCTTACGCTCACCTTGCACTACGTGAATAGTTACAGCGGTTTGATTGTCGTCGGCGGTCGAGAAAATTTGCGATTTCTTGGTTGGAATCGTGGTGTTTTTCTCAATCAGCGGAGTCGCTACACCGCCCATGGTTTCAATACCGAGGGTCAGCGGAGTTACGTCCAACAACAATACGTTGGTGGTATCGCCCGACAACACCGAACCTTGAATCGCAGCACCAATGGCTACCGCTTCATCAGGGTTGACGTCTTTGCGCGCTTCTTTGCCAAAGAAATCCGCCACTGCTTTTTGCACCAATGGCATACGGGTTTGACCGCCCACCAGAATGACATCATCGATGTCGCTGATAGATTTGCCGGAATCTTTGATCGCTTGTTTTACTGGCTCCATGGATTTGGTCACCAGATCTTCCACCAGTGATTCCAATTTTGCGCGAGTCAGTTTTACCACCAAATGTTTTGGACCTGTTGCATCCGCAGTGATGTAAGGCAGATTCACTTCGGTTTGTTGGCTGGATGACAATTCGATCTTGGCTTTTTCGGCCGCTTCTTTCAAACGTTGCAACGCCAGTGGATCATTGTGCAAATCAATGCCGGTATCTTTCTTGAAAGTTTCCGCCAGGAATTCAATCAAGCGCATATCGAAATCTTCACCACCAAGGAAAGTGTCACCGTTGGTTGAAAGCACTTCGAATTGGTGTTCGCCGTCAACGTCGGCAATTTCGATAATGGAAATATCGAAGGTACCACCACCCAGGTCGTATACCGCGATAGTGCGATCACCTACACCTTTATCCAAGCCGTACGCCAGTGCTGCCGCCGTTGGTTCGTTGATGATGCGTTTTACATCCAGACCTGCAATGCGGCCGGCATCTTTAGTGGCTTGACGTTGTGAGTCGTTAAAGTAAGCCGGAACAGTAATAACTGCTTCAGTGACTTTTTCGCCGAGGTAATCCTCAGCGGTTTTCTTCATTTTTTTCAGCACTTCAGCAGAAATTTGCGGTGGAGCTTTTTTATCGCCCTTTACTTCTACCCACGCATCGCCGTTATCCGCAGCAACGATTTTGTAGGGCACCATGGAAATATCTTTTTGCACTACGTCATCTTTGAATTTGCGGCCGATCAAACGCTTTACCGCAAACAAGGTGTTGTGCGGGTTGGTTACTGCCTGGCGCTTGGCAGATTGACCAACCAGAATTTCGTCATCATTCGTGAAGGCGATAATTGAAGGCGTAGTGCGATCACCCTCAGCGTTTTCAATAACTTTGGGTGTGCCGCCTTCCAGAATGGATACGCAAGAGTTAGTGGTACCCAAGTCGATGCCGATAATTTTACCCATGGTGCTGCTCCTGAAAATCTGTTTGTTGCTAAGTGCCCGAACAGGCGAACACTGAATGTTAATGACTTGCTCTAGTCGCGCTGACGCTGGGCGTTTGCGCTTTCGTTTGCAGTTGTTTTCTATATTGGCGCATCCGATTTGAATTCAAGTGGCGCCGTAAAAAAATCCTTACCAACCTTGTGGATTTGGCTTGCTAAGGCGCTTTGGAAACCACCACCATTGCCGGACGCACCAGACGTCCGTGCAGGGTGTAGCCCTTTTGGAAACAATTGATCACCGTGTTCGGCTCAACATCCGGATTGGGTACCGCTGAAACAGCTTGATGCAAATTCGGATCAAAAGGTTCGCCCTGCGGATTCACGACCAGAACCTGATGACGCGCCAGTGCATCAACAAAAGTTTTGTGAGTGAGCTGAATGCCTTCGGCAATCGCTGCAAATACTTCGTTGCTGGTATCGATAGATGAGAGCGCTCGCTCCAGGTTATCGACAACTGGCAGCAGGTCGTTGACCATTTTCTCCAGGCCGAATTTGTGGGCCTTTTCTACATCCTGCTCGGCGCGACGGCGCGCATTTTGCGCCTCTGCCTGGGCGCGCAGGCTCTGCTCTTTGGCGGATTCATAGGCGGCAGCCAGACTTGCCAACTGCGCCTGCAGTGTTTCAATACTTGCATCAGCCGCTTCTGTTTGCACTTGCACCTGCTCCTCAGCCGCTGGCTGGGTTTCGGTCGCATTTTGAATGTCGGTGTAATCTTGGGTTGACACTGTGTTCTCCAATCACTGGTTGGGCGGTGGTACCGCCGGTATAACTTGATAAAACAAATCCGGGTGTCCATCAGACAGTGGGGGCTATATGGGGCTAAGGGAGAGAGATTCAAGCGCTGGTACTAAAGTTTTTATCGATAAGCCCGATCACTTAATGGCATGAGTGTCCAGCGGGTAGACAGCAAATTTGCACCTATACTCAAACTTAGTTCTTATGTTCGTGTCCGCCGCACCAGCGCAAAAAAACTGCTCCAAATCCGTGCACGAAATAATGATTAATGCGCCAAAATAGGGACTGAAAACCCTCTATTAATGGCGGCCAGACAAGCCACAAAAATACTTGGCTTATTGGTGTAAATACCATTTGACAACGTTGTCCAATCGACCTATCGTCCAGAAATACCTGTTCATAAGTTCGCCACCCAGAGGGCTATTTATCATGTCATTGCGCGTCAAAATCTGGATTGTCTCCGCCCAAATCCTGCTCGGTCTCCTGGGAATGATGTTGATCGGCCTGTTTACTGTTCGCTACTCATCCAACCAGGACAACGCCGCGCGGGTGGAGCAGTTGCTCAATAGCACCTATGCCACTGTAATCCAAATGGAACAGATGGCCGCCCGCGGCGAAATGAATGACGAAACCGCCAAGAAAATTGCCACCCAAATCCTGCGCAACAACACCTATCACAAGTCCGAGTATGTCTATGTCGCCGATGAGCAGATGAACTTTATCGCTGCGCCACTCGACCCACAGTTGCACGGCACCAGCTTTCATGAATTCAAGGATGGAAATGGCCGTAGCGTGGGCGAGATACTGCTAAAAGCAGTCGGCAAGGCACAGGGGCAAACCGCCAGATACAACTGGACACAAAAGCAACCCGACGGGTCAATTGAAGAGAAGCTCTCAATTGCCAAGTTGTCGCCCCGTTGGAAATGGGTGGTAGGTACCGGCATTGGTTTCAATGAGGTCAATGCACGCTTTTGGGAGACCGCCAAATGGCAGTTGGGCGTATGCCTGCTCGTAATGCTGGTAATTGTGGTACCCGTTGTATTGTTTGCACGCAAGCTGGATGCCGGCCTGGGGGCAGAGCTGAAGGAGGTGCTGACGCTGGTACGCGCTGTTGCCAGCGGCGACCTGACCGAGCGCAACGCTCACGCTGCCCCCGAGGACAGTATTTACGGCTCAGTGGTACGCATGCGCCACGCCCTGCGCGATATGCTCGGCAGCATTTCATCAATGGTGTCACGTCTGCATGAAATCAGCGACGACATAGTCCATAAGGCGGAAACCAGCACTGCCATGGCTGAAGACCAAAGCGCCAACACCATCAAAATCGCCTCATCGGCGGAAGAATTTAATATGCAAACCAAAGACGCCATGGAGCAAGCCAAGGTTGCCACCAATCAAACGGACCACGCTTCCAAGACCGCCAACCAGGGCCAGAAACTTATATCCAGTGCCGTAAAAAGTTTTGTGGAGATAGACAACAGCGTTATCCAGACTCAGGGCAGTATCGACGACCTGGCACAGCGTATTAACAGTATTTCGGCCGTGATTTCCGTGATTAGCGAAGTCGCCAACCAGACCAATTTACTCGCACTCAACGCCGCGATTGAAGCCGCGCGCGCCGGAGAGCAAGGGCGTGGCTTTGCGGTTGTGGCCGATGAAGTCCGCCAACTCGCGCAGCGCACCACCCAGGCGACCACCGAAATTAGCGATACCATCACTGCCGTACAAAATTCCAGTCGCGTCGCCAAGCAAAATATGGATGACATGGTCACCCAATTGAAAGACGGCATAGCCCAGACCCGTCAGGGCGGTGAAATCGTTGAAAGCGTGCGCCTGGAAACTGATGAAGTCGCCAAGATGGTGGCCCATATCGGCAGCTCGCTGATCGAGCACGTGCAGGCCAGCAGCCTGATTCTGGAATATGTCAGCCACGTGGAGCAGTCCTCTCTGGGCACCAAGGATGCAGCGCGCGGTACATTGCTCGCCTCCCAGCAAATCCGCGATGCCTCTGACGAACTCAGCCGCAAACTGGAGGGCTTCCGCTTTTAAGAGTCACCCGGCAGGCTTGCCTCATTAATATCAAATACTGTATAAACAGCCAGATAACGAATATCCAACCGTATCTGGCTTTTTTATTGGTATTTCCCCTTAGCGACCTGGCGGACAACCTATGCTCACTCACTTGAATATCCAAAACTTCACGCTGGTTGATCATCTCGATCTGGATCTAAAGCCAGGCATGACAGTGATTACCGGAGAGACGGGCGCCGGGAAATCGATTCTGCTGGATGCCCTTGGGCAGACTCTGGGTGACCGCGCCGAAGGCGAGCGAGTGCGCACTGGCGCCAGCCGCGCCGACATCTGCGCCACATTTGATACACGCCACATTCCTGCTGCTGCCGAATGGTTGCTTACCAATGACCTGCAGCAAGCGGATCACCCCCACGAATGCCTGCTGCGCCGAGTCGTGGCCAGCGATGGTAAATCCAAGGCCTATATCAACGGCCAATCAGTCACCTTGCAGCAACTGCGTACATTGGGCGAAATGTTGATTGATATCCACAGCCAACATGAACACCAGTCCCTGCTGATCAAAGATACCCATCGTCGCCTGGTCGATGAGTTTGCCAACCAAACCGAGCTGGCCAAACAGGTGCGCCTGGCCTGGCGTGAATGGCAGAGCCGTTTGGAGCATTTTCTCCATTTGCGTGATAACGCCGCCGAGGTCAATGCCCGCTTCCAGTTGCTGAGCTATCAGGTGGAAGAACTGGAACAGCTTGGATTACAGCAGGGTGAATTGACCAAACTGGAAGCCGAACAGCGCAGCCTGGCGAATGCCGAGGAGATATTGCGCGGCAGCCAGCAACTGGCCGCTTTTTGCGGCGATGAGGAGCAAGGTTTGAGCGTCAACTTGCACCGCGCCCTGCATATCTTGCGCAGCCTGCCAGAAAAATCGGCAGCACTGAAAAGTGCTGAAGAGCTACTCACCAGTGCACAGATTCAGGTGGAGGAAGCCCAGCACGAAATCGAGCATCACATCGACAGCTTCAGCCTCGACCCGCAGCGCTTGCAGCAAGTAGAAGAGCGCTTGTCAGCCATCTACGATCTGGCGCGCAAGCATCGCATCCAGGCGGAGGAACTGCCGGAACTGATCAATAAACTCAGCGCTGAGCTGGAACAACTGCAAGGCGGCGATGCCAGGCTCGACCAACTCGCCCAACAGGTTACCCAAGCGGAGAAAACCTACCGCCAATTGGCAGATCAGCTTTCTGCAAAACGTACCAAGGCCGGCAGCAGCCTCGCCAAACAAGTGAATGAGCAACTCAAGTTACTGGCGATGGAAAATGCCAAATTCAGTGTCAGCCTTATCCCTCTTGGTGATAAGCCCGGCGCCAATGGGCTGGAGGAAGTGGAATTCCTGATCAGCACCAACCCCGGCCAAGCGCCCCGCCCGTTGGGGAAAATCGCCTCAGGCGGCGAATTGTCGCGCATCAGCCTCGCCATTCAGGTAGTGACTGCCCAGACTTCGGCCACTCCCACCTTGGTATTCGACGAGGTGGATGTGGGAATTGGCGGTGCTACTGGCGATGTCGTTGGTCAGCTGTTACGGCAGTTAGGCGAGCGCGGCCAGGTAATTTGTGTGACCCATCTGGCACAAGTGGCCAGCAAAGGGCACCAGCACTTACAGGTCGTTAAAACCGCGAATAAGAAATCGGCAGAATCGACATTGGTTGAGTTGGACGGCAACGCCAAGGTGGAGGAAGTCGCACGTATGTTGGGCGGCCTAAAGGTGACCGAGCAATCGCTGGCCCATGCGCGGGAAATGCTGGCACTTTAATGAGTCTAACGTTTTTGCAACTTATAGATAACAAAAAGGGCGCGATAAACGCGCCCTCAAGCAGTAATACAAATCAACGTTTCCTACATCAAAACACTAACGTTTCTTTCAAAAACAACTAACTTTTTAAAAAAACCGTAAAAAAGTCGAACTGGTTAACAATACTCGTTTTTACGCCCAAGTTCTAACCTTTTTCACCTCAAAACACTTCTTTCTCGCATTCTTCATATAACTTAGCGTTTTTTACGCACATAAAGCACCAAACTGTGATCGGTCAGCTCGTAGCCGTATTCTGCGGCAATACGTTTTTGCAGCGCTTCAATCTCATCATTATGGAACTCAATGATAGTGCCGGCATCTATATCGACCATGTGATCGTGATGCTCGCCGCGCGCTACTTCAAACACGGAATGGCCGCCATCAAAGTTATGACGAACCACCAAACCAGCTGTTTCAAACTGGGTTAACACCCGGTACACAGTTGCCAGACCAACGTCATCACCCTGCTCCATCAGCGCCTTATAGACATCTTCCGCGCTCATGTGATGCTGTTCAGAGGACTCCAGCATTTGCAAAATCTTAACTCGCGGCAAAGTGACTTTAAGGCCAGCCTTGCGCAGCTCGTGGTTACCGTCAGCCATTATTTCCCCCAAACCCTTCTCAGTATTCCTGTGGTTCGGGTATTATCCGCGTTCATTTTTGTTAGTGGAAGCCCTCGTATGAAATTAGCCAGCCGCATTTTTCTGGCCCTGATTGTTGCAACCAGTCTAAGCGCTTGCTCCAGCTTCCGCTTTCCCGGTGTTTATAAAGTCGGTATCCAGCAGGGACACATCATCACTGAAGAGATGGCTTCCCAGTTAAAACTGGGCATGTCCAAACGTCAGGTGCGCTTTGTACTGGGCAACAGCCTGGTACCTGATACCTTTAATGATGACCGCTGGGACTACCCCTACAGCGTACGCCGCGGCTCCCAAGGCGCAATTACCCAATACCTTTACACTGTCTATTTTGAAAACGACAAGCTGGTGAAAACCGAAGGCGATTACCTGCCCGGCAAGGCACCACTTAGCGGCGAGAAATCCGAAAAATACCTGGATGATATGAACCGTGATGTGCCGGTACCTACCGAAGAAAGTAGTGCTCCGCCACCCAAGGCACCAGAGCCGGAAGAGAATGATTAATCGTAATACTCGAATAAAAACGCCCGGCTAGCCGGGCG
>JAGKXA010000122.1 GCA_021151615.1 Cellvibrionaceae bacterium
GGGCTGCAATTGCAGCCCGTTTTTTTATTCGTAGTTGATGCTTATTATTAATACGAAGCTGTTGCTATAGCGACATTAGCAAAACCAAAACTGTTTTGATTGATACACTCGCGCTCACCAAGTACGCTACGTTGATTTTCTAAATCACAAAAAATCCCCATAAATCAACGCATTAAAAATTTCACAAGAAAAATAAGATTATTTTTCATTTCTGGCGTGAACCTTGCCATATCTCCTTGCCGATTAATGACCGGCAAGGCGAACCCTATCGCCTTTGCCCGTGAAAGCCGGTTGTACTTGTTACCGCTATGTTGTTTTTGCGGGCACAGGGACGGTAGCGACGTCTAACGCTAATCTTGACCGGCAAAGGCCCACAACACCGGAGCCGGTCTTTTTTCGGCCTTATTTTTTCTTTTGGATTTATTTTGTCATTGAATACTTTTGAGGAACCCGGTTTATGACACAGGCTAACGCACAATTTCACAATCCACTTGGCAAAGCCATTAAACAATTGATTGCTGCAGTACTGGCTGTACCGGTATTGGTTTCTGCAACCGCATTTGCAGCAGATGTAAAAACGCCTGCAATTCCCGGTGTTGTAAAAGAAGGCACCTTGGTGCAATTTATTAAAGAGGGTTTTGAAGGCACAGAAGGCCCAATCGCCGCGCCTGATGGTAGTTTCCTGTTTACCGAAACTCGCGCGAATCGCATTACACGTATTGCTGCAGATAATTCCATCTCCACATTCCTGGAAAATTCAAATGGTTCCAACGGGCTTGCGTTTGCGCCTAATGGCGATTTGATAACCGTGCAGGTGAATAACAATCAGGTTGGTGTTGTTTACCCTAAAGGTCGCGAAAAAGTGTTGGTGAAGGATTTTGAAGGTCAGTCTTTCCAACGTACCAATGATCTCGTATTGGCAAAAAATGGCGGCATTTATTTTACCGATAGCGGCCCGGCTGCTGATGTAAAAGCAGAACCGCGCACGGGGGTTTATTACATAGATCCCGCCGGTAAAACCCATCGCGTGGTTGATATCAATAAAATTGCGCGGCCCAATGGTATTCAATTAAGCCGCGACGAAAAGACGCTCTATGTAGCGAATACCAATGGAGAATATGTGCTCGCTTATCCGATCAAGGCGGACGGTACTTTGGGTGAAGGAAAGAACTTTGCCAAAATTCCAAATGGGCTGCAAAAAAATGAACAGGGCGTCTTGTCCAGTGGTCAGGATGGTTTGGCTATTGATGCCGAAGGGCGTTTGTATGTGACTTCCAATGCGGGCGTGGATGTATTCGACGAGCAGGGTAAATTCCTCGGCGGCATTCCTGTGCCACATAAGCCGCAAAATGTTGCCTTTGCGGGTAAAGATAAGAAAACCCTTTATATCGTTGGCCGTGGCGCGGCGTATAAAGTAGATGTATTAACTCCCGGATTTGCCGGACGTGTTAAATAACGACGAAAAAGTAATCTATTAATTTTCTGCTCCGCGTTCTGGTGTTGCCCAATTTCACAACCGGTTCTGCGCTGCAATTATCTTCAACAGTTCTTATTATTTAGTTGTCCCTATATTGCTGGCAGCACCCCTGCCAGCTTTTTTATAATGCTCAGGGAGCTTGCAATGACTCGCAAAACAGCTGACGATTTTCATCCGGAAGTATTAAAACTATTTGACCAATATGTGCATGGTCAGGCATCGCGTCGTGATTTTTTAGTGGGTGCTGCTAAATATGCCGCACTCGCTGGCGTTACCGCATCGGGCTTGTTAGCCGCGCTCAGTCCGCAATTTGCGGCGGCGCAGCAAGTGAAACCTGACGATGCGCGTATCACAACCAGTTATGTGGAAATTGATTCGCCCAATGGTAACGGCAAGGTTCGTGGTTATCTGGTTAAACCGGCCAAAGCAACGGGCAAATTACCCACGGTGCTAGTGGTGCATGAAAATCGCGGCTTGAATCCGCATATTGAAGATATTACCCGTCGTATAGCGCTGGACAACTTTATTGCCTTTGCGCCAGATGCATTGTTCACTCTGGGTGGATATCCCGGTGATGAAGATAAGGCGCGCGAATTGTTTCAGAAATTGGATCAAACCAAAACCCAGGAGGATTTTGTCCACGCGGCGAATTACCTGAAAAAATTGCCCGATGCAAATGGCAAGGTTGGGGTGGTAGGTTTCTGTTACGGTGGCGGTATTTCCAACTTCCTGGCGACGCGTTTGCCAGATCTGGGTGCTGCTGTACCTTTTTATGGTCGTCAGCCGGAAGCGGCGGATGTAGCAAAAATTAAAGCCCCTTTGTTGATTCATTATGCGGGTGTTGATGAGCGTATTAATGCTGGTTGGCCTGCGTACGAAACTGCGCTCAAAGCAGCAAAAATAAATTACCAGGCCTTTATTTATGAAGGCAGCCAGCACGGCTTTAATAACGATACAACGCCGCGTTTTGATGAGAAAGCGGCCAAGTTGGCATGGGGTAGAACTATCGAGTTCTTCAACAAGCACTTGCGGACTTGATGTATTGCATCGCTGGATACTGGTGGAATGATTGTTGGTTTCGTAAGTTGTTGTTGTGAACTTTGCTGCTAATTAATCATTTGCTTTGTTTGAATTTAAACAGATAAATCGCCTATCGATATCACACTCGGGTAGGCGATTTTTTTTATTTCAAAAAAACCTTAAAAATCAAAAGACTAAATCTGGTTCACAAAATATTGTAGAAAATTCAACAGAAATTCCTTCGCTGGTATGACGATTGCTCTAGTAGCCCTATCCCAGAGTGTTTCTGGGGTGCCTTGCAAAAGGCTTCCCCTGTGTGAAGGAAATTTAAGAATGAAATTTTTTATTAAATTAGCGGCCATTGTGGCGATTGTTAGTGCACCTCTCGGTGTTGTGCAGGCGGCGGAGCAAGTGGCTCAACCTGTTGCGAAATACCAGGCCAAAAGCCCCAAGTTAACACGCGTGCAAATTGATAAATTATTGGCCTCACCCGAGCAATTATTATTGATTGATCTGCGCCGTCCCGATGAGTTGACCCAAATCGGCGGCTTTCCTGTGTACCTGAGCATTCAATTCGCTGATCTTGAAAAGAGCCTCGCCTTTATCCCCAAAGACCGCACCATAGTAACGGTTTCCAATCACGCTGGTCGTGCATTGCGCGGGGCGGATTTGTTAGCGGAAAAGGGCTTTAAGGTTGCTGGTGCCGCCGGTGTGCAGGATTACGAAGAGGAAGGCGGTTGGGTGCGCAGAGTGGCACCACCTGCCAAGCAAGAGTTAACGAATTACTTTCCCAACAATTAATGCATCGCCATTTATAAATGCGCAGTGAAAAATCGAATTGCAAGAGTTAAATAATGAGTGCCTCTGATTTATTGCAAACCATGTATGACTCACCGTTGGGAACTTCATTGGCCGAGTCACTTTATGTGTATCCGTTAGTGGAGGGAACGCACCTGTTAAGCTTGGCATTTTCATTCGGGTTAATTGTATTAACCGATTTGCGCTTGACGGGATTTATTTTTAAAAGCGTTCCGGTGCATATAGTTTTGCAACAGCTGCGGCCCTGGTTAATTACCGGGTTCGCAGTCACCTTTGCCACCGGAATTTTATTAACTTTTGCTGCCGGGCCGGGTTTGGTGGAAGCGCCGGTATTTCCACTCAAACTGTTGTTTATTGTTCTCGCCGGATTAAATGCGCTCTGGTTCGAAATCAAATTTGGCCGTAACGCTGTTGTTTGGGGGGCGGCGGTAGTGTTGCCGGCCGGCGCACGAATAGCTGGTTGGATTTCACTGGTTAGCTGGAGCCTGGTGGTTATTTTAGGTCGATTGATTCCCTATCTGGATTCAGGGTTTTAAGGGCAATAGTCGGGATTTTAAGAGACAAGTATGACTACTGAAGCACTTTTTCAAAGTATCCAAAACAGCGGTTTTGCTGTTGCATTGGGGCAAGCGCATTTAATATTTGGCATTTTTGCCCAGCTGTTTCATATCGCCGGTTTGGTGTTGGTGTTGACCTCAATCCTGTTGGTGAATTTGCGGCTGCTGGGGCTTGGCTTAACGCATTTTTCCGCACCGCAATTGGCAAATTACACCAAACCTTTTGTTGTTACCGGGCTGGTATTTTTAGTTGTGTCCGGATTATTTATGTTGATTCCCAGCGCGGCATTGTATGAGCCCAATCCCGCATTTTGGTTCAAGATGAAATTATTTGTAGTGGCATTGATTATTCAATATTCGCTCTATCGCAAAGTAGCGGCAACAGAAAATCCGCGCCCTTGGCTCGCCGTTCTCACGGCCAGTATCTCATTGCTGCTGTGGTTCAGTGTTGGGTTGGCGGGCAGGGCGATAGGTTTTGTTGCGGCTTGATTAAAAAATTTTACCTTCAATGATTAAAGACCAAGAGGAAATAACAATGAAATTGAAAACCCTGGCCCTGTGTACCGGTTTACTTTCTGCCGGTATTGGATTTACCAGCCTGCCGGTATCTGCACAAAACACTCAGGCCGCTCCTGCACAGCAAGCTCGCCCGCAAGCACCGCAAATTAGTCCGGAAGAAGCGCTGCAAAAATTTAGCTTCTTCGTAACCAGTGTAGGCCTGGGTAAGGGCGCAAACCTGGGTGGCCTTGCCGGTGCAGATGCACACTGCCAATCACTTGCCAAAGCGGCGGGCGCCGGTAACAAAACCTGGCGTGCTTACCTAAGCACACAAGCTGCAGAGGGCAAGCCGGCAATTAATGCGCGCGATCGCATCGGTAAAGGCCCTTGGTACAACGTGAAAGGTGCATTGATTGCGAATGACGTGGGTCACTTGCACGGCGATACACTGGCGCAAGCGCAATTGGGTAGCAACCTCACCCGTAACCAGGCGCTAACGGAAAAAGGTGAGCGTGTATTAGGGGCGGGCGATACACCTAACCAGCACGATATTCTCACCGGCTCAAAAACTGACGGCACGGCATTTACCGATGCAGCTGATCACACCTGTAAAAATTACACCAGCACAGCAGCAGATGGCTCGGTGCAAGTGGGGCATTTTGATCGAACTGGTGGCGGCAATGCTTCCTGGAATTCGGCGCACCCGAGTCGTGGTTGTGGCCAGGAAAATCTTGTAGCAACGGGTGGTGCCGGTTTGTTTTATTGTTTTGTTGCCAATTAAGTTGAGTTAAATAAATTATGCAAAACATGCAGCGTAAATTCGCTTTGCTTGCAACACTTGCGCTGCTGGTGTCTGCCTCTGCTTGCTCCGAGCGAGCAGAGGTGGCTGCCCTTGCGAGCAGTGCCGAATCGAGCAAAGTCGCAGCTGATTTCCGGCCCCATGCAACCCTGCAGGAAATTATGCTATCGGTTATCGACCCGAATATTGATCCCATCTGGAATTCCATTTCCACGGTGAGCACTGCGGAAGGTGTAGTGGAAATTCGCCCGCAAACGGATGAGGACTGGGCAGCCTTGCGCAACCATGCGATTACCTTGCGCGAGGTGAGTAATTTGCTGGTTATTCCCGGGCGCAAAGTCGCTCACCCGGAGGTGAGTACCTCAACCCATCACACCGAGTTGCAGGCAGAGGCTATTGAGGCCTTGATTACAGCGCAGTGGCCCGCTTTTATCGAGCGTGCACACGCCTTGCAAGATGCAGCGGATCTTGCAGTGAGCGCGATAGATGCAAAAAATGTAGACAAGCTGGAAGAGGTGGGCGGAATTATCGAGCATGCCTGCGAAAGTTGTCATTCGCAATTTTGGTACCCTGGCGATAAGCGCCCCGTAAATTAAATCTCCAATAGTTTTTTTACTCAGTAAAATCACCATTTGATGTTGTAAATGGTGATTTTTCCTGCTGGCTTCCCATCAGCTACTGCCTGCCCATTAACAAAATTTTGTTGGATTTCCATCAGCGATATTCATTGCTGGGCATCTGGTTTGCGGGTTCTCTTGTTATATCTGGATGAAAACGCCATTGCTCCTGGCTGGCGCGTTTGTTGCACTCTGCAAAAAATAATTATTGGAGTGGTGAACTGTTAAATGGTGAGTCATGGCTACAAATAAAAAATCCTCGGAAGAAAATTTAACCCGTTATCGGTGGGAAGTATTTGGTCGCTGCCTGATTGCAGTATTTGGCGGCTACGCCTTTACCCTGGCGCTGAGTATTTTTTTAACCCAGGTGTTACCTCTGGCGAAAAGTAGCGCTGTAATGACTGCCAATCTGCTGAGTTTTGCTATTTACACGGTGGCGATCATTTGGGTGTTCTCGGTAAAAGAATTTCGCCAGCTCTGGTGGGGCCTGTTAGCCAGTAGTGCAATTCTCGCGCTGGTGTTGCTGTTTGTGTGAATTGTTTAAAAGATGAATGTAAAGCTGAGGGCTTGATCGATGAAAAACGGATTTCGCCAATCCATGGCCTGGTTGCATACCTGGACAGGTCTAGTGGTAGGTTGGATATTATTTTTTGTATTTGTCACTGGTAATTTGGGTCGCTTTGATACGGAAATAGACCAGTGGATGAAGCCGGAAGTCATTCCGCAAGCGGTGCCACTTGCGCAGGAAATCAATGCAGCACAGCAGCGATTGACGCAACAGGCAGCAGTTGCAGAGCGCTGGACCATTTACCCCACAAGCAATCGCGATACACCCTATCTGCGCATTACCTGGGATACGCAAGTGCAACCTGGGCAGGCATTAAAACGGGGAGAAGAATTTATTGACCCGGCTACAGCTGCGCCATTGGATACGCGCGCTACCGGAGGCGGGCAATTACTTTACAAAATGCATTATGCGCTGGCCTATATGCCCCGTTCGGTCAGCAATTGGGTTATCGGCATTTGCAGCATGTTCATGCTGGTGGCGATTGTAAGTGGCGTAATTACGCATAAAAAAATCTTTACCGATTTTTTTACCTTTCGCCCGAACAAGGGCCAGCGCTCCTGGCTCGACATTCACGCCGTATTGGCGGTGTTAACCTTGCCATTCTTTTTTATGATTACCTACACGGGGCTGCTATTTTTTCTGTCCACCCTGGTACCCGGGATTGTTGGTGTCAACTACGGATTTGGTGAAAAAAATCGCCAGCAATTTAATGATGAACTTGCAGCACGCATCGAATATCAACAAGAGCCTGCTCACACAAGTGCGCCCTTAATCGCGTTGGAGAAGATTGCCGCTGAAGCCGAGCGCCGCTGGGGTGAAGGCCAGGTACGCTCAATTGAGATACATTTCCCTGGCGACCAGCATGCGCAAGCCTTGATAACCCGGCAGATCACATCGCCACTACGCTCTACTGATGAGCTGGTATTTAATGCCACTAACGGCGAGTTGATGAGTGAGCGACCAGCGACCACGGCCGGGCCGCGTACATTTTATGAAACCGTGCAAGGTTTGCACGAAAGTTTATTTGCCGGCTGGTGGTTGCGCTGGCTGTATTTTCTCTCGGGTTTGGCGGGGGCCGCTATTATTGGCTCGGGCTTAATTTTGTGGGTTGTGAAGCGCAGGCCAAAACAACTCAAGCAAGCGGGTGGCCCGGATTTTGGTCACCGGTTAGTGGAGGGATTAAATGTAGGTACCATCGCCGGGCTACATATTGCTATCGCTGCTTATTTTTATGCGAATCGCTTACTGCCTGCGGAATTGGCAGCGCGCAATGAATGGGAAGTGCATGTCATGTTTATTGTCTGGTTACTGGCGTTGTTGCATCCAATCCTGCGCCCGATTAATCGTGCCTGGGTTGAACAACTCTGGGTCGCTGCTGCCGCATTTTTATTTTTGCCCGTGGTGAACGCGTTAACTACAGAACGCGGCCTGGTGCATAGCTTGCAACAAGGTGATTGGGTATTTGTCGGGTTTGATTTTGTGTCTCTCGCTTCTGCCCTGTTGTTTGCACTCGCTGCGCGCAAATTACACCAGCGTGAACACCAACTTGCTTTACCGGAAAAAGCCAAACCCGCAAAAACCAAAATTGATCATTTGGAACAGGAGGCGAGTGCGTAATGTTGATCGCTTGTTTGATAACTTATGTCGGCTTTGCGTTACTGGCGTTAACTAAAAATCGTCACTTGTATCAAGTGTGGCCCGACAGGGAATTGCATGAAGATGTGAAGCTGGCGTTGGATACAATAGGCTGGTTGTTGCTGGCGGCAGCAGCGATTTATCTGGTAGTGGTGAGCGGCTTTGGTAATGGACTGGTTGAGTTTACCGCGCTCCTGAGTCTCTCTGGTTTGTTATTGGTATTGCAGTTCAGTTATCGGCCGCGTTCAGTGCTTGCCATTGGTTTGGTAGAGCAGCTTTCAGGCCGGATTATTCGTATCAATGCTGCAACCTTTAAATCAGGGAAATGATTTTTCAGCGGATTGTTCACTTAAGATATTTGCCGAATTAAATTTTAATCACCCCTCTTTGTTAAAGAGGGGGTTTCCTACAAGTGCTATCCCAATCGCTATCGCAAGGGGAAATTGAAAGGGATTCTAGCGCCCCACAGGCGCAGCAGGTTTCCACTCCTGGGTCTTTACCGCTTCTGCTTCCATCAATTGATCCGGTGGGCTTACTACCAGTGTATCGCCCGTGCTTATACCCTCAAGCACTTCCACATCGCGCCCCAGGTCGCGCCCCAGTTTTACGTTGCGGAAACTGATTTTATTTTCAGCATCAACTACGGCAATACGTTGGTATTGATCGCGAATAATTAAGGTGGCTGCAGGGACAATCAAGGTTTCTACACTGCTGGTTACAGGAATATTGACTTCGGCATAAGCACCGGGAAGCAAGGTTCCATCGGGATTGGGTAACAATAAATCGACCTGGCGCGAGCGGGTACTGGGGTCAATGCCACCGGCGATTCGTTCAATGCGCGCTTCCAGCGGACCCTGTTGTTCGCGCAGGTTTAATTCGACTTCTGCATTAATCGCCAGGTTATCGGCATAGGATTGTGGGATCCAGATGCTGGCGCGCAGCGGATCTGTTTGGGTAATTGCAAATAATTCCTTGCTGCCCTGTGCCACATAATCGCCTACCTCCACACTGCGGCGGGTGATAATTCCATCAAAAGGTGCGCGAATATGGCGAAAGTTTTCCAGATTACCCAAGCGTTTTACATTGGCATCCGCAGCGGTTAAATCCGCGCGCGTTTGCCGCACCAGACTGCGTTTTTCATCCAGGTCTTGCGGTGAAATAGCGTTTTCGCGCTGTGCAAGGCCATCCCAGCGGGCGAGGGTTTTTTCTGCAAGTTCAAGTTGTGCAGCAATTTGTTCGCGTTGCGCGCGCGCCTGCGCAAGTTCTTGTTCTTGCTCGGGCGTATCCAGTGTCGCGAGCAACTCGCCGCGTTTTACATGATCACCAATACCTTTGTGCCAGTTGGACACATAGCCATTAGTTCGTGCGTAAATAACGGCTTCGGTATTGCCACGCAAACTGGTGGGCAGGCGTAAATTTTGTTGCAGTGCGCCGGGCTTTGCTTTGGTAGTAAGTACGCGTCGCTCCAGGGTTGCCTCCGTGTAATCTGCCAGGGCCTTGGCATCGCGTTGGTTAACCAGGGCGCGGGTTGCACCGCTGACTAACAATAATCCAACCAGCGCAAACGCAACACGTTGTACGGTGATTAGCGAACGATGAGATGATGATAGCAAATTTTCCGTTAGATTTTCTCGTCGTGTACTGGTCGGGTTGTCGCTTGCAGGTGCCCCGATTGACGCTATCCCGGTTGAATGTGTCGGCTGGGATTCATCCCCGGGTAAAGGGTGATAATCATTCATTGTTAGTATCCAATAAGAATATTGTTAACGCTTGGTCATTGCTGAAATATTTTTTGCACATTAGTAATTTGTCAAAGGTGAAAAGTCCCGCGCTCTCTGTGGTCGATTACCAAGCCATTGGTGCAAGCTGGCGAATACCACCGGCACAAATACCAGTGTGGAAATGGTTGCAAAGAGCAATCCGCCAATGACTGCGCGCCCGAGCGGTGCGTTTTGTTCACCACCCTGACCCAAACCCAGCGCCATGGGCAGCATGCCTACGATCATGGCGCAAGCCGTCATTAATACCGGGCGTAATCGCGTAGTCGCCGCCTCAAGCGCAGCACTCAACGGCGCTATGCCTTCCTGCAAACGTGTGCGTGCGAAGGACACCAATAAAATGCTGTTCGCGGTGGCAACACCCATGGTCATGATGGTGCCTGTTAATGCGGGAACGCTCAGGGTTGTGCCGGTTAAAAACAGCATCCAGGCAATGCCCGCCAGCGCAGCGGGCAGGGCGCTGATAATAATTAAAGGGTCGAGCCAGCTTTGGAAATTCACCACTACCAAAAAATATACCAGGGCAATCGCAATCAGAATTCCAGCGGTCAATCCCGTGAAGGCCTCATTTAAGGTTTCAATTTGGCCGCGTATTTTAATGTCTACTCCGCGCGGCAAGCTGGCTTTGGTTTTTTCTACCAATGCATTTATATCGCGACTGATGGAACCCAGGTCGCGATCCTGAAAATTGGCATGGATGTTAATCATATTGAAATTGTTGTAGCGATTTACGGCGGAGACTTGTGAGGTACGTTTGTAGGTCACCACATTGCCCAGTAATTGCTGCTTGCCGTCGCTGCCTTTACCGATGGGAATGCCCAGCAATTCATCAATCGAATCCATTTCCATTTCAATGGTCTTTGCACCTATGTTGTAGGTGTTGCCATTAGCTTCATTAAGCCAGTAGGTGGGCGTAGTTTGCATACTGCCGCTGAGCGAAATCATCATGTTTTCTGCCACATTGCGCGCGCTTAAGCCCAGCTGTTGCAACTGGGTGCGATTCATTTCCAGTGAGAGTGTTGGTTTGCTCCAGCGTTGATAAACATGGGCGTCCACTATGCCGGGAATTTTGCGCAGATCGTTATTAAATACAGCGGCGATAGGCAATATTTCGTTGGGGCGACCACCGATAAATTGCACATCGATGGGTGCAGGAATACCAAAATTGAGTGTCTGGCTAATTTGATCTGCCGGTTGGAAAAAGAATTCCACATGGGGGAAGCGCTTGGGCAAACTCAGGCGCAGTTGTTTCATAATCGCGTTGCTGGTTAACTCACCCTGTTTAAAGCTGAACATAATTTCTGAATCGGCCGATTCAGCAGTGCCCGAGTTGCCGTTCAAGGTGTTAATGGTGCTGTAAGGGCCGCCGATAATATCGAGGATATCGCCCATTTGTTCTGCGGGAATAGTTGCGCGAATTTCCTGATGGATTTCATCAATTAGCGCCGGCATTTGTTCCAGGCGTGTGCCGGAAGGTGCGCGCACATGCAAGCGCAGCTGGCCGCTGTCCACCACTGGAAATAAATCCTGTCCCAATATTGGATAAAGGCCAGTGGATAATAGGCAGAAACCAAAAAATACTGCCATGAAACGTTTTCGTTTTTGTAGTAAACCAGCCATAAGCGCAGCAAAGTGTTCACGGAAAATTTCAAAGCCGTGATTAAAACGGTAATGGATGCGTGAAAAATAATTATTCGATGGGATATTTTGTGATGGAGAAGCGCAATTGTTATGTCCCGTAGATGCGCTATGGAAGGTAGATGGCTTATGTCCGGCCATCATATACATTACCAGCGTAGGTATCAGGGTGCGTGAAATAATGTAGGAGGCAATCATCGCAAAGACTACAGCTTGCCCGAGCGGCACAAACAAATAACTGGCAATGCCGTCCAGAAAAAACATAGGTACAAATACAATACAAATACACAGGGTAGAAACAAATGCGGGCACGGCAATTTCCTGGGCGCCATCCAGAATTGCTTGTAACGGCGGTTTGCCCAGTGCCATTTGCCGCTCTACGTTTTCAATCTCAACGGTGGCGTCATCCACCAGAATACCTACTGCCAGCGCAAGGCCACCCAGTGTCATCAGGTTAATGGTCTGGCCAATTAAGTGCAGGCAAATCAGTGAAACCATAATTGAGAGCGGAATGGATACCGCAATAATCAAGGTGCTGCGCCAGTTGCCCAAAAATAACAAAATCAAACCCGCGGTGAGCAGCGCAGCGATTAAACCTTCATGTACCACGTTGCTGATTGCTGCCTTTACAAAAATGGATTGATCAAACATCAGCTTGATATCAATGCCTTCCGGCATTTTGGCGAGCATTTCCGGCACGGAATTTTTAATATGATCCACCGCTTCGATGGTAGATACGCCGCCGAATGCCAGTACCGAATTAAGTACGCTACGCGAACCATTTTGTCGGGCGATAGTAGTGGCCGGTAAAAAACCATCGCGTACATTGGCCACATCGCGCAATAAAATTGTACGACCGCGTTCGCTGCGGATAGGAATAGAACCAATTTCATCGATGCTGGCGATAGCGCCGTTGAGTTTGATATCAAATTCGCTATCGCCCACTTTCATAGTGCCAGTGGGCAGAACCAAATTTTGCGCACCCATGGCGGTGACGACTTCAGCGGGTGTGAGGTTATTGGCGAGCAGCGCTGCTGCGTTAATGTCTACCGATACCTGACGTGAGCGCGACCCGTAGGGAAAGGTGAGTGACAGGCCTTTTTTACTGGACACAATCGGGCGCAGCACATTGCCTGCGGCATCGCCGATTTCAATATCAGACAGTGTATCGCTGGAAATACTTAACTGTACTACCGGCAATTCAGAGGCAGACCAGGCGCGTACCCGGCCAGCTTGAGTGCCTTGTGGCATACCGCGCGCCGCGCCGTTAGCGCTCATGGTAGTTTGGGTGAGCGCAGTATTAATATCTGTTCCCGGTTGGAAAAATACTTTCACTATGCCAAGGCCCGCAGCGGAAAAGGATTCGGTGTGCTCAATATTATCCACCGCCTGCCCAAGCTCGCGTTCCGCCAGGGAAGTAACGCGCTCTGCCATTTCCTTCGCGGTTAAACCACGGTATTCCCACAGCTCGGCCACTACCGGGATATTAATCTGCGGGAAAATATCGGTAGGCATTTTCTGCAGCACAAATGGCATTGCCAATAAAATCAGAATTGCCGCCACAATAAACGTATGGGGCCGGCGCAAGGCGATGTTAACTATCCACATAATGAAAT
>JAGKXA010000123.1 GCA_021151615.1 Cellvibrionaceae bacterium
CTCCTTGCGTGTGGCAACAGAGAGAAGGGCCGAACGCGTTGGAGCGCGTGCGAGGAACGGGTGATGATGAAACGCCATCCCACGCTAATGATTTTCTATCTGGGCATCATGGCTGCATCGTACTGGGCCTTCTTCACGTACGTGTATCCTCGTCTGCATCCCAGTGACGTCGCGAGGCCCTTCTCGATTCTGATGTCGGTCATGGCTATTGTTATCTACTTCAAGGCCTGCTGGACCAACCCAGGGATCGTTCTCACCAAGGAGCAGCTCGCCAAAGCAGCCATAAATGGGGCCAAATGCGGGCGTATTGAAGTCGCCCGCAACTATCACCGGAACACTCTCGCGCTCAATCCTGGTCGCTATTTCTTTCGCAACCCGCATCTGTAGATCCCAAAAAGACTGATAGATCTTTCTTTTTTCCCCCCAAGGAGTTCCTGGCACACCGATGAGCCCGTAAATGAACGAACCGTGCTTATATGACTCCAAAGCTCCTCGCGGCGTATGCAGGTGGATGCTGTAGATGACAATAGGCCCCGAGTCCGCCGACACCTCAAATCTGGCAGCTGCTGGATGGCTAATTCCGGATGCCGAGGGGGCTGAAAACGCTAATGATTCGGAGCTCTTGACAGGCCAACGACTCAAAAGAGTGAATTCGTTAGAGGAGACGACATCTTTGAACTCAGCGTACTCAGGATTATTGCGATAGGATTCAAAGCGGCGCCCGGCATCCTGCAAAAGGATAAAGTCAGGCTTCAGTTCATTCTTCAATGGTTGAAGAGATACCCCTCTACTCTGACCCCGATTCCAAGTAAGCACACGAATTGAATTTGGCAGCTTATCCGCATTTGAAACGTGGCTGATCATCGTTGGTTGGTAACCCATGTGGAACATTCCATACACGAGACTGGTTAGCCCCAAGGCAAGGAAGCTTTTCCAATCGAACAGAAGGGTGAGAGGCAAGAGAAGTACGGTCGGAAGTATCCAAAGCCAAGGCGGCAGATACATTAGAGCTGCGGTAGTTATATTGTTTTGCCCAACAAGATGAAAACCCAAGGTTAAAAGGCACAAGCAAGCCAAATAAGCCCATGAACACAGGCGAATAATTTGACGAAACCAAAAAAAGGCCCGACTGAGTAAGTTCGCCTTCGTCGAGTTATCATCAGACTCTGCTAGTTGATCTCGTTTATGGATCTGTATTTTGTGGCTAATCTCAGCGAGCACGGCACATATTCCATCCGCAAGCTTAGGTTCGATAAATCGACGATTCATCTTGCGGTTCGTTTCCAGGTGACTCGCTGACTACGCGAGAGCCAACGAAAAAATCCGATAAAAAGCGCTAAATTCATACTCGAAAAGTGAGCCGCGGCCCCCAAGACTTTTCCCAACAGACCATGTTGCGTCTTCGCAAATGTACCAACAATTGCCATCGAAACGAAAAGCACCCATCCGAGCATGAATAGATAGCCTAGCAAATATCCAGCTGGTGCCAAAACTAAAGCTAGAGTCGAAAGGAAACTCAACAAAAGGAAAAACGGACCAAGCCATCGAAGCACTTTACGAGAGAAGAAGGCCCAGGCCGCCAGACCATGTCGCGGATGGAGAAGCGGCAGACACCGGGCCAAGGCCTGAAAGTCGCCCGCACCAATCCTAATTCGTCGCCCAAACTCGTCGTTAAGGGTAGGAGGCAAATCCTCGTAAGCTAAGGCAGTTGGTTCAAACACAACTTCATGCCCTTTCATTAGCATTGTCATCGGGATATAAAAATCCTCAACCACAGTATCTGGGGGACAGCTGCTCCAAAGCGAGCGTCGAAGCGCATAAATGGCACCATTAGCCCCAAGCAAAACGCCACGCGCTCCCTCCTGCTCCTTAAGCCAAGACTCCATTTTCCAATAGATACCCTCTGAAGCAGCATGAGCACTGCCTTCAGGAACACGAAAACGAAGCTTCCCGCAAACGCATGCAATCTTTGAACAATAAAACGGATTAACTAAGCGTTTTAATGCATCGGGCGCAAAATCAACATTAGCGTCACTAAATGCAAGGATCTCAGTTTCTGCGCGCATACAGGCATCATTCAACACGCTTACCTTACCTCGTCTTTCCTTATGGTCAGAAACATGAACACGTGGATCGCCTTGAGCCGCTTTACAAGCCTCAGCCACTGTTGAATCATCAGAGCCATCCGACTCAATGAAGATCTGTAATTTATCATGGGGATAATCCAAAGCCAGCAGATTTCTGACTCGAGAAGCAATGCAAGTATCTTCGTTGTAAGCCGCAACGATGACGGTGACAGAAGGAAGCTCATGGAAATCGACATTGATGAACGACTTCCTTGAAAAATGAGTCCCAAAAATTGTCCACCAAAGGGGATAGCCCACATAAGAATGTGCCACAGGTGCGAGGCTTCCAAGGAGAAGATAGGCGGACAACGGTATCATTGGTGGTCTTATACCTTTCGGCCGTGAAAATTTAGAAAACTATAAAATCAGTAGAGAGCAGATTCCAGTAGTAGATCGTGACCCGAAGAAGTCCATACATGATTAAAATGTCAACGATTCCAACTCTCTGCCAGCCCAAGCTCATGGATGAATCCTCACTCCCGATGTCCTTGAAAGTGTTTTGTGACAAGTTTACCACCAGGTGAGACGCTATACTTGAGGATGTCCCGTTTAACTCAGTCGGCTCGATAGCTGGAGCTTCCCCTAGATTCTCAGAATCCTTTGGTGCAATAAGAAGGCGGTGAAAGGCCGATAAAAGGCCTGCTAACAAAAAAAAATCAGTGTGGTAAGCGCGATCCACGATCCATACAGAAAGGGACGTTGCAGCAACCAAAGCAAATAACGTCGTTTGCACCCTTCTGGGCAACCCTTCAGCCGGAGTTTTTCCCTGGATTAAGATCCTGGCTCCGGCATAAAAGATCCCAAGATATAACATGAGGCCAATATAACCAAGGTCTGCGCCATGACGAACATAGGACCCATGCGTCGCAATGGGCAAATACAGAGTTCGATGGATTTTGGCGAATCGCACGGGCGTATATCCCTGAAAATTTTTGAGCCCCTCTCCCGTTTTGGTAGATTCCATACTCGCCTTGGCTTGTTGCCAGACAATCATTCTTCCCTGGATTCCTTCATCATCTTTGTTCAAAGTATCCATTCTAGGCAGGGTCATGAGTAGCGCGAGACCTGCTCCCCAGGCTATCAAAACAACAGTCAACTGAAACCAGAGTGGCTTCTTGAACATTAGTGCCAATGCGAGCGCACCAGCTCCTGCCATGAATGCTCCTTTTGACTGTGTGAGCCAAACACAATTTAACCCAATAGCGAGTAATACAATCCCCCAAACACGGTGTTTTCCATTCTTCAGTAAAAACCACACAACGCCGGCCGGAAGCAAAGCAATAATTCCATGGGCCAAGGCGTTAGGGTTTCGAAAAATCCACGTATTTAGAGTAAGCCTATCATGAAAGTTTGTAGTTAGTTGGGAAGAACCAGCGACAAGTTCAAAACCATAATGACTCGAAATGGCCAAAAAAGCAACAATGCCCAAGCATGCGAGCCACCAATTGATATAAACTTCCACTTTATTCCAACTTGATAATGCAAGAGCTGTTACCAAATAGAAGGCGAAGTAGTTAAATGCCTCTTTTGCCGCTGCATTATGGTCAGGTGTCGCGTACACGATCCACAAACAATAGGCAGCCATTAGAATATCGATTGGCGTATGAAACACTTTGCCTATTGTAAATCCGCCAGTCCTTCGTACCATTGCAAAAATAGCAATGTACATCAAGTATTTGACAACACTAACCCCACCAATAATTGCAAAAATATCCTGAGGGCGCACATACCACAGGATTAAGAGCAAACAGGCGGTTATAAAATCCACTATAGATTAAAGAGTTGGTTAGTTCCTCCGACCAGCAAGCTTGCAATAAACATCAGCATAATCTTGTTCCACTCGGCTCAGAGGATAGAAATTAGCTGCTGTGCTCCGTGCGTTATGGCCCATTATTCTCAAACCTGATGCGTTGGTAATTATATCGTTTAGTGAGTCTACCAGATCTTTAGGAGTATGCATTGCCTTCACAAAACCATTATAGCCATCCTGAATGATTTCATCAACACCGCAAGCTTCATGCACTAAACCAGGAACGCCCGAACTCATCGCCTCCAAGCATACATTCGACATCCCTTCAGTTATTGAAGGAAGCACGAAAAGATCGAAGAGATTATAAACCAAAGGCATATCGTTTCTATGGCCTAGCCAGTGAATTCGGTCTTTATACGGGTGAGACCTGACTAAACTAAGAACTTGCTGCTCACAGTCCCCCCCCCACCTGCAAAAACTAGCATTAACTCTGGAAAATTAGGCGCTAGTTCATTAAATGCCTCCAGCAAGAGATAGTGTCGTTTATCTGCAATACACCGAGCTACCATTCCAAGGCAAAATGAGTTTTTTGAAATCCCGAAGTGATCACGGCAGCTAGATTTATCCACTGGTGAGAACTTCTGCGTATCTACACCATTTTGGATAACTTTGAAATCAACGCACTTTGTTAAACCATAATGAAAAAGCTCATCTGCCTGACCATTTGAAACGGTGTGGACCAGACTGCATCTTGCATAAAGAGTGCGGCGGAGGACTAAGCGCCACATAGAACGCTCCCATTGATACAACTGAGCATGTTCACCATGTAAAATAACTCGGTCAGTAAAAACCGAAGCAAACCAAGTGTATATTAATCCATCCCAATTATGAGAATGAATGACATCTGGATCAAAATTTTTGATCAATCTTCTCAGGTTTATAAAACAAGAAAGACTTAAACCAGAAGGTTTAAATAGTTCGAAGACTTGAATTCCTGAGGGAAGGCGCTCTTTGAATGAATCTGATTTAGTCAAAGCGCAAATCGCGACCTCAAACTTAGTATTGGGCAATCTCCAAGCCATTTGCGCAATCATGTTTTCCATACCACCAGGACGGTAAGCATGTAGAACATGGAGAACGCGAAGGCGTGGAGTGAGGGCCATGCGGTTTCAAGGTTTCTTTTTTTAACAGAAACTTTTATGACACTTCATTATCCTTACTGAGAGCAGTGTAGTAGGTTGGTTCGTAATATTTCGAGTAATAAGAACCGTAATAATAACTATTTTCCACTCTGCTAAAATCGACACCATTCATTACGAATCCATAAACAGGGAGTGCATTGTGATGTAAAATTTCCGAAGCTGTAGCAATGTCTCTTTGGGTTGTTCTGTCAGATCTTACAACAAAAAGGACTCCATCCACATGTTTGCGAATCATTTGGGAATCAGCAATACCCAAAAGAGGTGGTGTATCTATGATAATCCTATCATATTGAGTCCGCATTGATGCAACTATATCCGCCATTTTTTTACCAGCTAGTAGATCGTATGAATTAGACCCAGCCCTCCCTCGACAAATTGTATCTAGATTAATAATTTCGGAGGCACGAACTCCAAGATTCCAATTTTTGCCTTCATCTAAAATTTCACTGAGGCCGAGATGGTCATTATTGTTCGAAAACACCCTATGCATTGAACCACGTCGAAGGTCGGCATCAACTATAAGAGTTTTATCACCAGCTTCAGCGTATGATTTGGCAAGAAGGGAGGCAACAGTCGTTTTGCCATCGTTTGGCCTGGAACTCGTCACCATGATTACTTGTAACTTATTCTCGGGCGGTGCATTTAAAGGAAGCGCACAGCGTATGATTCTAAAAGACTCAACTAAATGTGCTGCACTTGGGTTGTTACTACCATTCAAAGTGAGTAAGTTTGCAGAATGCTTTAGACCAAATAGAAGAGGAACAACACCACAAGCAGGGTATTGAGTAAGCCTTTCAGCTTCAGCTACAAAGGAAGAGGTGAATCGCAATCTTTCAGTGAGTACCGGTAGTCCAAGACCCAATCCCAAGGATAACGCTAAGGCATAAGTAAGAAGTTTGTTTTTGTTAGGAGAAACTGGAATTTCATCCTTAACTTCAATAAATCCTTTATGATCAAATTGAACCTGAACCTCTGGGCCTGTGTATTCCATAGCTGTCAGCCTACCTTTCATTGAAGTATAAGCCTGCTCCCAAGCAAGTCGTCCGCTCGACTGTAAACGAAAATCACGACGAAAATCGTCGTAATTGGCAATTAACTTTCGATATTCTGGCATTTGCTTCTGCAACTCTTCCAATTTATTTTTTAAATGCTCTTTTTCCAGCTTAAATGCAACGAAAGATTTTTCCCACTCACCGTTCAAAGCAAAATTTAATTGGTCTATTTTATTCTGCAAAGCTCGCATTTTTTCGTGCCCTGGTAACAGTTGTGATGAAAGTTGTTCGTATTCACTTTTTGCTGCTTGCAGGTCAGTATCAATGTCCTCCCAAAGTTCCGACTTTTGGGATAACTCGGGCATTACAATAGTTGTATTACTAGAACCTCTAGCGCCGACGGCAGATGTATTGGATTCAGTATTCGATACCCCGCTTTGTCCAGGAACAACTGAGGAAGGAGTGTTTTTCACTATAAAAGGATCAGGCGAAGTGTCTCTGCGTACAATGGTACCTGTCGGCAAGGGCATGGTTCTATATTTTTTCAAAAGAGCCAGCTTTTCGCCAACAGAGGGTGCTGACTTTTCTACAAAATCATCCATCTCATCCATTGCATCCAGTTGTGCCCGGTAGGTCAACATTTCTGAAGGCAATTGCTCAAGTTTATTATTTGTAATGTAACTTTCAAGCAGGTGGTTATCTGATTCAATCTTGCGATCTCTTTCGGCTTCGGCGGATAAGTTTTGCTTAATTCTATCCATTTCTTTAGTAAAACCATCGACTAGTGTGTCCCGATGTTTTATCCTAGTCTCGGTTAGATAATCGTGATATTCAGCAAGCATTGCTTCCGGCCAAATCTTTGCTAGTCGGGGTTCGTAAACCCAGACTTCAAGTTCTAGATGATTGGCTACTGAAACATTAATTTTAACCTTATTAATAAAACGAGACCAAATGGTGTCAGTTTCAGCTACGGAATGAATAAGACCTAACCTTAACGCAGTCCGCTCCGCCAGCCATTTCGATTGCAGCCCATCAACTACCCGGTAAAGAATATTGTCCCAGCGCGTGCGCCCTGTTAAATCGGTAATTTCAGAACGAATCGGCAAATCGAGGTAACTATATTCGATTAAAGACTTCGAATAATAGGAGGGTTTACCGTAAACAAAATATGCTAAAGATATTACAGATCCAAGCACGCTAGCGTAGATTGCAAGGCGCCAATACTTTACGTATCTGGTTAGAAATTGTAAGACATCTTGAAGGGTGGCAAACCGCTTGAAATTATTCAAATTCATAGATTACCGTCTTCCTTACAAGCCAAAAGCTTTTTGTGGCACTACAATGCAGTCTCCAGCAATAATTTGAGGATCGTCTAACTTACCAGATTCAATTGCCTCAAAATTGACTGCTATCCTAACAACTCCATTAATAGTCTGCCTGAGAATGTATCCCTTCTTTTTGTTAGCAAAGGGCTTAAAACCACCAGCCTCAACAACAGCCTGATAGGCGGTGAACGGATTTCCACCAAGAGGCTTTAAAGTTATTCGTCCTGTTTGAACAATGCATCCACTTGTGCGCACTACGAGACCACTTTCAGCCTGTCCGCGAGTGCCTGGATCCACAATAACGGTAGCCTTCCTCAAGTGATTCGCCTCTAGTGCCTGTCTAATGCGCCCTTCGGATTCGGCTAGTGCCAGACCCAAGAGTTGTATTCTTCCCACTTTAGGCATGATAATGTCACCACTGGGCCTTACGCTAAAAACCCCATTGAAAGAGTCATCTTCCAAGACAAAAACATCTACAGAATCACCTATTTGTACCTTATACGGCTGATTATTAACGGAAACATCAGGAGTTCCTACATTTAATGGCGGTGCTATAGGTGCTGTAGATTTACAAGAACTAATTGTTAGACAAAAAGGAGCAATTAAAACAAGAGAACAAAGACGACTAGAACGCATTGATAGACTCACAGGTAATGAAAGTTAAAAGGATTTAGACATCCCCAAATATAAAAGATGCTCAGAGTATGTTTGACTGCCGTGAACGTCTTCATACTGATAATAGCACTGCATCTGAACATTATGTTCAAATTGCGAAAGGAGTCCACAACGGTAGAGCCACCTATCAGTTTCCCATCCATCTATTTCGTATTCGGCTGATTCCCAACCTACTGTCGCAAATGCAAAAGATCTCGCAGTGATTTGGCTATTTATATTTAATCCCGCGAATTTATACGTTACATCATTTTCAGGGCCGTCAGTTTCAACGTGCCTTTCGGACATTCCTGAATAAATCATCAAAGTCGATCGAGCCCCTAATCGCTGAACGAAACGATACTCGAGGAAATCCTCAATGCCAGGTTTCTGAAGTCCGGGATGATACATTCTGCGGCCGGCCGAAATGTTTTGGTATGTATTTGCACCAAGTTGCTGGTTGATCCCAATTTGACCCATATAGCCGTGATCTTCACGAGAACCCGTATACCAATAATAACCCCCTTGAACGTAAGCAGATAAATATCCAGAGAATCTGTGTGAGGCACCGACGACAGCATTATGTAAAAAATCCTCAAAGGGTTCGGTGCTAGCAAAACTATATCCTGTCCAGTAGCGAGTCATATCGGTCCCTGTTTGGATATAACCTCCGCCAGAAATAGTTGCCAACACATGGTTGAAGTCATCATCCCAAGTGTCAATTCTGTCGAAGTAAAACATACTCTGCGTTTGCTGACTCCAATCTCTATATGCTCTCGCGCCAGCCCAGTTATAAAATTGATAAAGCGGGTGGTAACTATTTGACCTTACACCAACTCTAGAACTCGTGTTATAATTAAAATTACCAGGATCTTGCGATCCGTAGCCAAGTGAATATCTTCCAACCCTGTCAATAGGACTGAGATCATACCAACCCGGACTATTGGCAGAAAATGCTGTATCCCAGAAGCTGTATGGTGAGATATATGGAGAAAACTGATCGAATAAGGATAATTGCCACGGGCCAACCTGTTTTGACCACGCAATCTGTGCTAATGAAGCCGGTGAAAATTGCTGTGGAAGAAACACACCTGCAATAGGCGCTGGCATCCCCCAACCGACTTGACCTTCTTCTGGTAACCAATAGATCATTGGCTGGATACTAATACTAATTGTATTGCCAAGAACGATAGAAGCTCTAGCCGTTAACCAAACAATTTGTGCCCAACCATCCTCATTCGTTACACCCGGGACCTGACCGCTGCCATCTGTAAATAGTGCACCATAGCCAAGTGTGAATTGATCAAAAATTACAGGACCAAGAGAAACGGCTAAACTATGGGGGTTAACACCATAATAGGGATTCCCGAAATTACCGCTAATATTTCCTCCGAGCATAGGGCGAAGATTTGCCCCAAACGCATATGAAAAATTACCATCGCTATTGGTTGCGCTCCAACCGGCATATTGATTCAGCTCGCTAACTGAGCGACCAAATTTTGTGAAACTTTCGCCGAAATCCTCCATAGATTCCGCAATCGTTGTGCCTCGGTATGCGCCAGTCTGTGGTACATAATGATATTCACCATACTCCACGCTTGGGGGAGCTACGGTTGATTGAGCGCTTGTATCAAGACTTTCGGCGTAACTAATATTAAATAAATTAGTTATGACGAAAGCTAAATTAACACAACTCAGCCTGGTACCTTTTCTAGATATTTTCATGGTGATGCAGCATTTTGCATTTGGAGGCCCCTTCAGCACGAGCAAAATTGCTGGAGCTAGAACTTTACTGGGGAAATCTTAAAACAGCCGAGATAAAACTGTTATGAACGCTTAGAGGACATAAAAGTAATTATGCTCAGTCCGCCGTAGAGGATACTGCCGATAAAAGGGAGCCCAATCAATAACAGAATCCAAATAGATTTCCATACTTTACGCATCGGAGAAACAAATACATCCGACAAAAGTATAACCAGCAAAGCAATCCAAGCGATTGCCGCAAAAGCGACAACAAGGAAAGAAACGTTTTGCGGTGAGAAAGCTACTGCATTATTCAATAAATTCATTGGGCACCATTTGAAGACAATTGAATCTTATTTCCAACCACCAGATAGGGAAACCCATGCTGGGGATTTGTCAAAATATGGTTTAGTAAATCCAATAGTTTTGGGGCTAACACTTAGAAAAAGAGAATCCCACGAAGCTTTTTCGCCGAAGAATTTGTCAGCAACTGGAGCCAGATTATTATCATCAAGGAGTAGTGTCAGGAGAATTACAGTGCCCGAATCACCAGGCGCGACACCCTCGACGTAAACGTGACGCGGTGGCAAACTGCTAGACTGGGGCCATTCAACACGGCGGCGTTGCAAATCAGCGGAGTCAAGCAACAAATTTTTGCGGCCCGCATCAAGCCAAACAAGAACACGGCCGCTACGGCTTTGCTCCTCTTCAAAGGATGCAAATCGACCCCTACGACTCGCCAAATTGACAGGACGAAGATCGAGTGTTACCGCCGTTTTGTGGAATAAGAACTTAAGCTTAGGACTTCCAACACCCTTATTATCACTCTGGCGACTAGCATTAGGGATTACCGACAGATCAACACGCGCGAGTTCGCTTGAACCAACAACAAGTCCAGGAGGATTACGTTTTACGTTTTCCTTTTGAGATGCGTCACTACCGTCGATAATGCCACTGTAGTCGAAGTCACCCGTCAGTGATACCGTGCCAAGTGTAAGGTCTTGATATGGGAAGTAACCCCAACCGATTCCGAATCCACCCATTCCGTAAAACTGACCAAAGGCGGAAGAATTGATCAAACCGAACCCAATTAATATTAATGTTTTAAATGCAGATTGTTTTTTCATTTTTTTGTAGTTTTCGGGATTTAATGCAAGCGCACATGTCATTCTGACTTTCTTTGAACAAATTTCAAGGTGTTTTTTTTTTCATTAGCGACTCAAAAACGGCCTCAACCCATTCTTTGTATGCTAAATAAGCAACATCTATGCCCATTTTGGCTGAGCCTTAACGTAATCTCAACAATCCAGGCCTTAAGCACCTCAACCATGGAAAATCAGCTCGGTGACTTCGGCCCTGAAGGGGTCGAGGAAGCAGATTCGGGCTTGTTACGGATGAAGCCTTTGACTGCTCTGCTCCTGAGCGCTTTGCTCGATAGCGCGCGCATTAGCGTGGGATTGTGCGTCCCGGCTTTGTTTCGCACTTGACAGCGGTCTACGTGGTAAGGTCACATCCAGCACGTGATGGCTTTGGTGCTCAGCAAACCAATGGTTGCGGATGAGCCAGCTGCTTCTGACATAGTAGTGGGTTTCTATCGTAGGACCCTCCACTGTGTGGACCTAGCGCATCGTCTCACGCCGGACGCAGATGACATTTTGCAGCCCTGCCCATCTCCAGAATTTGGGGTCACCGATCAACATCGCGCACCACGATAACTTCGCGCTCGTCATAGCAGATTCCGTTTTTTTCTCGGTTGTCCGCAACTCCCAGCCCAACTTTGTCCACCTTCGGCTCCGGCCTCCTGGATGAGGCGGGCGATGTCAGGATGGCCGCCCATGACTTCAATCAATTGTGACGATGGCGACGTGAAGCTGTAGTTTGGCAAAGAGTCGCTGCAGAGCTTCCATTGTTTTCCTTTTTTCCGTACTGACTTTGTGGCTTGCGTTCAAGCTTCCTTCGCTGACCAAGGCGTGATGGATGTGGGGCGTGGTGTTGTCTTTGGCTCCCCGGCTGATCCCGCGATTGCGGGGCCGCCGATGATGAGTTGTTTGCCCGCCAGGTCACCGACCCAAAGTTCCAAGATTTCGAGCAAGACGCCAGATCCGAAAAGAGAGGAAGACATTGCAAAAGAAATCGTGCAAAGATGCGCTGTTGCGTAGCTGGATGGACTACCACAACCAAAGGAGTTGCGACTGAGCGAAATGGCTCATGTTGTTAAATTCCTAACAATCGCTGCTCCTGGCACAGAACACGACGATCAACACCTCAGGCAAGGAATGCAGCAAGCATCCGACCACACGGGGATCCGGCGGCGTAACCATAATTGCGTTGTGTCGGAGGGCCAGTTGCTGCTCTGCTTGTGCTAGGTGACTGAGTGTAGATTGGATTGATTTCCATGCACACTATCATTATTTGTTATGCTAGTTTCAACTTTAGTGTCTGTGGTTGTATGCACCATATTCAGTTAGTCATTTTTTGCGTTTGCTGTGAAAAATATCCAGCATTTTCCGAAACTAATTAATGTCTCCAACTTGGTTCCCCGAAAATGAAGACAACCCGACTGTTATAGGCATCCAATAACTAGATATAAAATCATTGGGGATGTGGTAAGACGCTCAGCATGCCTTGAGCACTATCCAATTAAAACCTCCATATGCAGTTGATTATTCGGCACTCAACTATTAAAAAGTGGAGTAAAGTATAATCCTATCATTCTCTTATACTCGGTTTAGCAGGCAGAGTTGGGATTTCCTTGGGCGCAGAACCAGAATCAATGAGAATTGGCTTGGTTACATTTTTAATCCTAGATCGCAAGACTCCATCTTCAGTGTTTAGGTGCATTTTATTCCCCTCAGTTACCACCATAATTCCAGCATCTTTGTAGCCATACCTGACCAAAAACACTGGAACTATGACCCAAAGCAAGATGACGCTTGCCAAAATAACTATGAGTGCTTCCAAAATAGTTAAACCCTTGCCTGTTTGTTTTTTCATTCTAAATCAAAGAACATCTTTTTGACAATGGCAACTAGTGAGTTGATAAAGATAACAATACTTTACATTGCAACTGTAATTAGATCATCTCATTGTCCGCAAATCTTTTTAATTCATTTATCAGTTTCGCGCAAGTTTCCAA
>JAGKXA010000359.1 GCA_021151615.1 Cellvibrionaceae bacterium
CGCGGAAACGCCCCCCACAAACGTGGATGCGGCAGCGGATCTACCGGCAAGCCATCGGAGCCGACCATGGTTAAAGGATGCGCGAGAATTTTTTGCACATCCTGTTCACTCATGCCGTGGTACACAGCACCGGCTGGCTGTAATTTTTTTGCGGCATTCAACAAACTCATATTCCATTCACCGGCGATTTCAGCGAGTTTTTTTCCGCCCTGTTCCGGATGCGGCTCACTCCAGGTAATCACAATATCGAAATCGCTGGTGACCTGTTGTAAATCCAGAGTCGATGAACTGGCACTGTAGGGATAACAATCGCAACCAACAGGATGATTGCTCGCTGCCGTTTCAATTTTTTGCAGCACTTCACCACTGCGCCCCCAATTGCCCGCACCAGCACATTTCAAATGTGAAACGATGACAGGGGCTTTGGCTTTTTCACCAATCTCAAAGGCCTCATCCAGCGCCGTTAAAATTTCATTGAATTCCGTGCGCAAATGGGTGGTGTAAACCGCACCGAATTCATTGAGCACTTGCGCAAGATTTTTTACTTCATCGGTTGTTGCCGAAAATGCTGACGCGTAGGCAAGCCCGGATGACAAACCCAATGCGCCCTCTTGCAAACTTTCACGCAACTGCACACGCATCTGCGCGATTTCATCGGCGTTGGCAGCGCGATCCAATCTATCCATATGGTTGTTGCGCAAGGCGGTATGACCAATCAGTGCAGCAACATTGACTGCCGGTTGGGTTTTATTCACCGCCGCTTTATAGCTGGCAAAATCGGCATACTGAAAATCGTCGGTGGTACCTAACAAATTCATTGGATCAGGTAATTCAGTTTTTAAACTGACCGGGCTGGCACTGATGCCACAATTGCCCACTATTACGGTAGTAATCCCCTGGGAAATTTTGGGCAACATCTCCGGTGCGCGAATCACTTGCAAATCATCGTGGGTGTGCACATCAATAAACCCCGGCGCGAGGATTAATCCTTGCGCATCTAACACGGCTAAACTTTCTCCGTTCTCCAGCGATCCGAGCGCGGCAATTTTTCCCGCGTAAATGGCAATGTCCGCACTCATCGCTGGTTCGCCTGAACCATCGAGAATCTGTGCGTTGCGAATAATCAAATCAAACTTCACTGCCATTCATCCTGCAAAATTGTTGTTTACAAAAATTAATCGCCCAACGGCAAACGATTGTCACCGCCGCGATATTCATCGAGTGCAAATTTCACCCGGCGCAACAATTCCTTGCTTTCGGATTTACGTGCTAATGCCAGTTCAGTGGCCAGTATGTCGATGGCCAACAACATGCCGTAACGGGATGCCGAAGGTTTGTAAATAAAATCCGTTTCTTCAGTGACCAGTGGAATAACTATGTCGGCTTTTTGGGCAAGCGGCGAATTTTGCGCTGAAAGCACAATTAATTTTGCACCGTACTCACGCGCAATATCGGCCACTTCCAACAACTCGGGTGTAACCCCGGTGACCGACAACAATACCAATACATCTTTTTCCGTCAGAGTAGCGGCAAACATCCGCAGTAATACCGGGTCGTGATAGGCCGTCACAGCAATACCCAGGCGCGCGATGCGGAATTGCACTTCGTCGGACAACATAGTGGATGCACCACCCATGCCGCCGATATAAATCAAGCGCGCGTTATTGAGCAGCTGCGCCGCCGCGCGAAAGTCAGCCTCCGCAAAACGTGACAAATTGGCACGCAAGGTGGATTCAACCTCGCTGCAAATTTGGGTATAGAAAGCACTTTCTTCAACAGCAGGAAGCTCCGCCAAAAAGCGGGTCCCCACCGCACTGGCTTGCGCCAGTTTTAATTTTAAATCGCGAATATCTTCACAGCCCACTGATTTGGCAAAGCGTGAAATAGTGGCAATACTGACACTCGCTTTGGTTGCCAACTGGTCAATGCTCGCACTTGCCGCAAAGGCGATATCTTCCAGAATGGCATCGGCAACTTTTTGCTCCGTCGCTGAAAGACGATCGCGGCTGGCGCGAATGTGATACACAATATCGAATAATGCAGTCATGAATTTTTTCCCGTGCCAATACGTGCAAACAGCGGCTGTATTGGCTAATTATCGTTTTACGTTTTTTTCTAATATATAACCAAGCACGACATGCAAATTGATTGGCAGTGTTTTTCTTGGGATGTATCATCGTAGTAATAACTTCTAACGAACCCCACTGCAAAGTATCACTTTGAGTTATGTACTTACGACTAGGGTAAATCTCCTTTTTGTAGGTCAAAAACTTATTAGCTTGTCCCCAACTCTTAAAGGATAACAAAGTGAAGAATAGAAAAAATGCTTTTTTCATAGGCGTTTACCAACAAGGTTTGATCGATAAGACAAGTTATAAAAAACAATATCATTCAGCCAAATTTCAGGTAAATGATAATGAGAAAAGATTTTTGTGCAGCTTTTACATTTGATACAATAACCTAAGGTTTGTT
>JAGKXA010000360.1 GCA_021151615.1 Cellvibrionaceae bacterium
CACTTAAACCAGGAGTCAACGATGAAACACAAATATCTATCTGCCGTTGTCGGCACCCTCTGCGCAAGCTTGCTTGCCACTCATAGTTTTGCGTCCAGCCACCGCGAAGCACCGAATATCACTCGTGCGCCCGCGTTGGATTCAACCGATTTTTACGCCTTTAACAGTTACGAGCCAGGACGCGGCGATTATGTAACCCTGATCGCCAATTACATTCCGCTGCAAGATGCCTACGGCGGGCCGAATTATTTTGCGATGGATCCTTACGCGGTATACAGCATCCATGTGGACAACACTGGCGATGCGGTAGAAGACCTCACCTTTGAATTTCGCTTTAGCCAGGCATTGGCTGGCGGTGAAGGTGTGAAATTAATGGTGGGGCCGGAAGGAAGCAGTCGTTCGGTGGCCGTACCCTTAAAAAATGTGGGCGGTGTTTCGGCAAACGATATGTCTGCCGTTAATTTTAGCGAGAGTTACTCGCTAAAATTGCGCACCGGTGATCGCAAATCCGGTACGCGTGCCGATGTGCAAATGGCATCGGGCATGGGCACTAATTTCAAAAAACCGCTGGATTACATCGGCAATAAAACCTTTAGCTCAGCGGCGGGCTATGCGAATTACGCGAACAGTTTTATTTACGATATTAGCATTCCCGGGTGTAACACCAACGGCAAAGTGTTTGTTGGCCAACGCAAAGATCCCTTTGTGGTAAACCTGGGAAAAATATTTGATTTGGTCAATATTGTTCCCGTGGAAGGTGATAGCGCCCCGGGCGCTGGTGACGGTGCAGGTTTCCCGGGCGGAATTACCCAATCGTCGGCGAATGATGATCTGCTGGATAAAAATGTCACCGCCATTTCGCTTGAAATTCCCAAGGCCTGTTTAGTGGGGAGTGGCAATGGTGTTATCGGAGCCTGGACCACAGCGAGTTTGCCGCAAGCGCGAATTTTAAATCCGCAGGCATCATTTAATAAAACCGAAGTGAATGGCGGTGCGCTCACGCAAGTATCGCGCTTGGGCAATCCATTGGTAAATGAATTGGTGATCGGCCTAAAAGATAAGGATCGCTTTTCTGTTGCCGAACCTAAAAACGACGGACAGTTTGCGGATTACGTCACTCATCCATCATTACCGGAATTATTAAATATTTTATTTAAGGATGCCGTGAACACCACATTAGGCGCAAACCTGCCTACCCTGGCGCCCACCCATTTTCCGCGTACCGATTTGGTCACCGCGTTCCTGACCGGCTTCCCCGGCGTCAACCAATTAAAAACTGTAACGCCTTCGGAAATGTTGCGTTTGAACACCGGCATAGCTGCGACAGCGCAAATGCAACAGTCCGCATTTGGTGTAGCGGGGAATGACCTTGCCGGCTTCCCCAATGGCCGTCGCCCCGGTGATGACGTGGTGGATATTGCATTGCGCGTCGTCATGGGGCGTTTGTGTTACCCAATTCCTGTCGGCGGTGTCGATACCGATTTGGGTTTATGTAAACCCGCCGATGCCAATGTGGGCAATGTACCTTTCACCGATGGTGCGCCAGTCAGCGCCAGCATGATGAAAAATACTTTCCCTTACCTCGCTGATCCACTGCCTGGTTCCAAGTAGGAGATGAATGATGAAAATTTTTTCGCTCTTGATTCCGTTAAGCATTGCACTCGTGCTGAGTGCGTGCGGTGGCGACAATAAAAAGAAACCACCCAAAGTAAATACACCACCCACCGCTATGGCAGCGAACGTTACCACACAGGCAGACACGCCAGTGACGGGTAAATTAATGGGCAGTGATGCGGACAAAGACAGGTTGCGTTTTGCTGCTTCAACGCAGCCCACCAACGGCACCCTGACGTTGGAAATGGATGGCTCTTTTCGCTATTTGCCCAACGTAGATTTTACCGGTGTGGATCAGTTTGCGTTTACCGTCTCTGACGGAAAGGCGACATCTACCAGTGCTACGGTAAATATCACTATCGATTTATTGGCAGTGAATATGGGCGCTTACACCCGCAAAGCGTTTGCACAAACTGAAACAGATACACCCTTGTCGCTGGATAGTCGAACGATAACCCAGGATGTCACCGAAGAAACGGCGTTTGACGATTTATTAGCGCAGTAAACATCAACAAAAATTGTGCCCGCTATGGACAGTGGGCTTTTTAAAAAAATGACAGTTAACAAATAGTTTTTATTGCTGCCTTGCAGCGGGTGGTAGTTACATGAAATACCTGACGGCGATGACAGTAGTTTACTGTCTTATGACTAATGCCCAGGCGCAACCCTATATTCCCGCATCACCCGATGAGGTGATTGCAGTATGGGATAAATCGGCGTCCAGGCAATTACAAACTTTGAAAGCACAAAATTATTTGCAGCCACAGGATGTGGCAACGCTTACCCAATTGGCTAATCAATATTTACAACAAGCGGCGCAACCCGGGTTTGCTTATTTGTACGGTGTTACGG
>JAGKXA010000361.1 GCA_021151615.1 Cellvibrionaceae bacterium
ACCCTACGTTTGTAATTGGTGGTTTGGTGAATAGCACTGGCACCAATGCGCAATTGGGCGCGAGCCGCTATTTGGTGGCAGAAGCCGATGAAAGCGATGCATCTTTTTTGCATTTGCAGCCGATGGTGGCGATTGTTACCAATATCGATGCTGACCATATGGAAACCTATGGCGGTGATTTTTCCAAACTGAAAAAAACCTTTATCGAATTCCTGCACAACCTGCCTTTCTATGGTTTGGCAGTGTTGTGCGGTGAAGATCCGGTGATTCGCGACATTATTCCTGACATCGCCCGTCCGATTTTGACTTATGGTTTTGGCGAACATTGCGATTTTCGTGCGATCAATATCAAACAGGACAAAATGCATTCCGAGTTTGATGTGATTCGTCCCGGCTTTGATAAGCCATTGCATATCCGCATCAATATTCCTGGCATTCACAATGTGCTTAATGCAACGGCGGTAATTGCTGTTGCAACGGATGAAGGTATTAGCGACGACGCTATTCAGCAAGGCCTGGAAAATTTCCAGGGCGTTGGTCGCCGCTTTCAGGTGTATGGCAATTTCCCAATTGACTCTGGTGATGCCATGTTGGTCGACGATTATGGCCATCACCCACGCGAAGTTGCTGCTGTTATTAAAGCGGTACGCGATGGTTGGCCGGATCGTCGTTTGGTCATGATTTACCAGCCGCACAGATACACACGCACGCGCGATCTCTATGAAGATTTTGTAGAAGTGCTTTCAACCGTTGATGCGCTGGTTTTGCTGGAAGTGTATAGCGCAGGTGAAGAGGCGATTCCGGGCGCGGATAGCCGGCACTTGTGTCGCAGTATTCGTGCGCGCGGTCTTATCGAACCGATTTTTGTAGAAACCGTTGACGGTGTTCCGGCGATAGTAAAAGACATAGTGCGGGCAGGTGACATAGTCATCACTCAAGGCGCCGGTAACGTGGGTGTTCTCTCCCCTGAATTAGCAAAACGACAATTGCGTTAGAGGTTAATCAAGTGATGCAAGCAGTAACTCTGCCGATCAGTGAAGCATTTAAGAAACAATTGGGCCGCGTGGGTGTGCTCTTTGGCGGTTTGTCGGCCGAACGCGAAATTTCTCTGCAAAGCGGAGCGGCGGTTATCGCGGCTTTAGTTGAGGCAGGAGTTGAACATGTTGCGATTGATGTAGGCGATAACATTATCGCGGATATAAAGGCGGCAAATATTGATCGCGCATTTCTTATTTTGCACGGGCCCGGTGGTGAAGATGGTCGTATTCAGGCGCTGCTCGAGTTTTTAAATATTCCTTATACCGGCAGTGATGTTGCTGCATCAGCGCTAGCAATGGATAAGTTGCGCACCAAACAGTTATGGCGTGGTATCGATATCAATGGACAGCAAGGCTTATCGACACCGGAATTTGCAGTGTTAAACCAGAGTTCAGATTTTGCAAAAATATTGGCAACTCTGGGTGGTGAAGTCATGGTGAAGCCCGCAAACGAGGGGTCAAGTATCGGTATGTCGCGCGTTAATAATGCGGCCGATTTGGAACTGGCTTTTCAAAAAGCGGCGCAATATCAAGGCAGTGTATTGGTTGAGCGATTGATTGTGGGAGCCGAATACACGGTAGCGATTCTGGATGGCGAGGCGCTGCCACCGATTAAATTGGAAACTGACCATACTTTTTATGATTTTAATGCGAAATACATCGCTGACGACACGCGCTACCTTTGCCCCTGTGGTTTGTCGATCGAAAAAGAGCAGGAATTAAAAAGCCTCGCGCTCAATGCTTTTAACGCGGTGGGATGTCGTGGTTGGGGACGAGTCGATGTAATGGCGGATGCGCAGCAACATTTTTATCTGCTGGAAGTGAACACTGCTCCAGGTATGACCAGCCACAGTTTGGTGCCTATGGCAGCGAAGGCGATTGGTTTGTCATTTGCCGAGTTGGTGCTCACTGTTTTGCGCGCAAGTCTCGCGGTGAAAGTGTAAATGCGCAATGGTTGTGTGAATAAACATGCGTGATATGAAAGGCGAACGTATCGAGCCCAGGATTGGTAATGAGCGAGCTGATGCCGAAGTGGAAAAATCAGCGCGCCGCAATCGCACCGCTGAAACGGCGCGCGCGAGTTACAGCGAATCCGCAGCGACCAGCCGTGTAGTACGTGATGTGTTATTGGAAAGCCCATCGTCGCGTTACGTGGCTCCAGATTTACCCGTCGCTCGGCAAGATGCGCCGGCAAAACGTGAACGCGGTTATACCAAGGCATCTCCGCAGGGGCGACGGGAGCGTAATTCAGGGCAAAAACCGGGGCGCGTTGAAAAAAAATTTTGGCATTCGTGGAGTTTTTCCTGGGTTAATCGCAAATTAGGTGCGGTCGTTTTTGTGATTGGGTTGTGTTTCGGGATTTATTGGGTCAGTGGTCCAGTTGCCAAGATTTTTGAGAGGCCGATTAAAAGTGTAG
>JAGKXA010000124.1 GCA_021151615.1 Cellvibrionaceae bacterium
CTCCTCCCCCTTGCAAAGGGGGAGGCCGGGTGGGGGTCAAACAGTTTCCTGACCACAGGTACTTACATTAGAGAGTTGTACATGAGTGAACTTACCTCTGCGGCGCTGGCAACAGCGTCGCCTTTTTCCAGCTCTAAAAAGCGCTGGGTGAAAAAGTCCGTACTTCCTGGCTTTGGTTTATCACTTGGACTCGCGGCACTTTACGCCAGTCTGATTGTATTTATCCCGCTCGCCGGTCTTGTACTCAAATCATTGGAGTTAAGCTGGGCAGAATTATGGGCAGTCATCAGTAATGCCCGCTCAATTGCCAGCTACAAACTCACGTTCGGTGCAGCACTCGCTGCCGCTGCCATTAATTTATTTTTTGGTTTGATCGTCGCCTGGGTATTGGTGCGCTACGATTTTTTTGGCAAGCGCGTTGTAGATGCGCTGGTCGATTTACCTTTCGCATTACCCACCGCCGTTGCCGGTATTGCACTCACTGCGCTTTACACCACCAAAGGTTGGGTCGGCCAATGGTTTTGGTTAGCCGATATTAAAATTGCTTACACCTGGCTGGGTGTCACTGTGGCACTAACGTTTATTGGCTTACCTTTTGTGGTGCGCACAGTACAGCCGGTACTTGCCGACCTTGAAGCAGAAGTAGAAGAAGCCGCCGCCAGCCTGGGCGCATCGCGCTGGCAAACATTTAGCCGCGTGCTACTACCCGCATTAATTCCTTCACTGCTCACCGGTTTTGCCCTGTCATTTGCTCGCGCCGTCGGCGAATACGGTTCGGTGGTCTTTATCAGTGGCAACATGCCTTACAAAACTGAAATCACTCCATTGTTGATCATGACCAAACTGGAACAATTTGATTACGCTGGTGCTGCCGCACTGGGCGCAGTAATGCTGGTGTTTTCATTTGTACTGTTATTGCTTATTAATCTGCTCCAGCATTGGAGCCACAAACGTACAGGAGGCTGATCATGGCTGGTGCAATTTCTTCCCTTGGCAGCCGTAAAACCGGTACTGCCCACACCGCTACCAGTGAAGCCCCCTGGGTACGCGTGGTGTTAATAACTGTGGCACTAACTTTTTTAGCATTATTTTTATTTTTGCCGCTGGTAATTGTTTTTAAAGAAGCCTTTGCCAAGGGTATCGATGTCTATCTGGCTTCAGTCAGTGAACCTGCTGCCGCCCATGCAATAAAACTGACACTGATTGCAGCGGCAATCGCCGTGCCCTGTAACGTTATTTTCGGTGTGGCAGCTGCCTGGGCAATCGCCAAATTTGATTTCCGCGGCAAGCAATTTGTAATCACCATGATTGACCTACCGTTTGCAGTTTCGCCGGTCATTGCTGGTTTGATTTATATGCTGTTGTTTGGTCGCCAGGGATTTTTTGGCCCCTGGTTGGGTGAACACGATATCCAGATTATGTTTGCGGTACCTGGCATTGTGCTCGCCACTGTATTTATTACGTTCCCGTTTGTAGCACGTGAACTCATTCCACTGATGCAAGAACAAGGTAAAGAACAGGAAGAAGCCGCAATTACCCTGGGAGCCAGCGGTTGGAAAATGTTTTGGCGAGTAACCTTGCCATCGGTGAAATGGGCACTGCTCTACGGCATGATTTTGTGTAACGCCCGCGCTATGGGCGAGTTTGGTGCGGTAAGTGTGGTATCGGGAAAAATTCGCGAGCAAACCAACACCATGCCACTGCATATTGAAATTTTGTACAACGAATACCAATTCGCTGCCGCCTTTGCTGTTGCTTCACTATTGGCCCTGCTTGCACTGGTCACACTGGTATTGAAAAGCTTGCTCGAATGGAAAGCAGCGCGTGAGCATGAATTGGCCGTACGTGCGGCAAGTGCTCAATAACCCTAAACACATTTTTGCTTTATTTGCGCGAACTCTTAATTAACGAGAAAACTCTATGAGCATTCAAGTCCGCAACTTACACAAACATTTTGGCAGTTTTACTGCACTAAACAACGTATCGCTCGACTTCCCGACCGGCGAACTGGTTGCCCTGCTCGGCCCATCCGGTTGCGGTAAAACAACACTGCTGCGCATTATTGCTGGTTTGGAAAACCCGGATGCCGGCAATGTATTATTTCATGGTGAAGATGCTACCAATGTGCACGTGCGCGAGCGCAATGTTGGTTTTGTATTCCAGCATTACGCCCTCTTTCGCCATATGACCGTATTCGACAATGTCGCTTTTGGTTTAACTGTGCGACCAAAAGAAACCAGACCAAGCAGTGAGTTTATTAAAAAACGTGTGCACGAATTGTTAGAACTGGTGCAGTTGGATTGGCTGGCAGATCGCTATCCGCACCAACTCTCCGGCGGCCAACGCCAACGTATCGCATTGGCTCGCGCACTTGCGGTTGAACCCAAAGTGTTATTGCTGGATGAACCTTTCGGTGCGCTGGACGCAAAAGTGCGTAAGGATTTGCGTCGCTGGTTGCGTCGCTTGCATGACGAATTACACATCACTTCCATTTTTGTAACACACGACCAGGAAGAAGCCATGGAAGTGGCTGATAAAATTGTGGTGCTCAACAAAGGCCAGATTGAACAAATTGGTACGCCAGACGATATCTACAACAATCCAGCCAGTCCTTTTGTTTACGACTTTATCGGCCAGGTGAATTTATTTCACAGCCGCGTCAATGACGGCTGGGCCCATATTGGCGATTACAAATTACCCGCACCCGAACATGATGGTATTAATGACCAAGCGGCTATCGCCTACGTACGCCCGCACGATATTGAACTGAGTGAGCAACCCAGTGATGGTGCTATAGCCGCACAAGTGGCTCATGTCAGTACCGCAGGTGCGGTGTTGCGCATTGAATTGCAACACCAACTCAATAGCGATGTATTGCACGTAGAACTGCCACGCGCGCAAGAGCGTTCATTAAACCTGAACATTGGTGCCAAGGTGTTTGCACGACCAACCAACAGCAAAGTATTTTTACAGAAATAATTTCCCCGTTTTTGTTAAAGGCGATGGCGCGAGCCATCGCCTTTTTTTATTCATTTTTCGCGAATAATTTTGTTATAAGTTTATAGATTTAAATTCCTTCTTAACTGTGCAATTAAACGCATAGAATGCTTACACAAATTTACCCGTTAATGATTTCACATCTGAAAAGTAAAAACTGATTAACGGCTAAAGGCACCACCACATAATTAACAATCGGTCATTGCGGCAATTAATAGACAAGCACTGTTTATAACAACACGCGTAATACATTCTTGTGGGCTAATTTTTTTTTGAGGAATCATCGTGAGCCAGGAACTTAAACAACCGGTTCTTTTATCCCTGGAAGGCGGCAATGCACAACCCTTATCGGTGCGCGCAAAAGCCCTGGTCTTTTCCGACCCCATTTCCGCCACCTTGCTCGAATATATCGAGCGTATTGCTCCCAGCGAAGCGCCAGTGTTGATTGGCGGAGAAACAGGTACGGGCAAAGAATTAGTCGCACGCCATATACACTTACTCAGCGGGCGCAAAGGGCCTTTCCTGGCCGTTAACTGCGGCGCGATTAGCGATCAATTAGCGGAAAGCGAATTATTTGGCCATGAAGCCGGCGCGTTTACCGGTGCAGTAGGTAAACGCGAAGGCTGGTTTGAAGCCGCTAATGAAGGCACTTTATTTTTGGACGAAATCGGCGATCTGCCGTTACCTCTGCAAGTAAAATTGCTGCGCGTACTGCAAGAAAAAGAAGTGGTGCGTATAGGTTCGCGCAAATCCATTCCGGTGAATGTGCGTTTGGTGGTGGCTACCAACGTAGATCTGGACTATGCGGTTTCTGCCGGGCATTTCCGTCGCGATTTACTCTACCGAATTAATATTGCCCACGTAAAGTTGCCGCCACTGCGCGAGCGCCCAGGTGATATTATGCCGTTGGCAGAACATTTCCTGAAAACCTATGCCACCAAAATGGGGCATCGCCTGCCGCAATTTTCTGCAGCCGCCATAGATTTGTTATTGCATTATTCCTGGCCGGGAAATATTCGCGAACTGGAAAACGTGGTGCACTTTGCATTGCTGGTGGCTAGCGGTGAAAAAATTGAGCCATCGCATTTAAAAGTGACTGGCGGCTGGAATACCGGCAACAATTTTCAGCAGGTTCCGCAGCCGGTACACGCACCGCAATTTGTGCAGCCATTTACCCAGCATTTGCCGCAAGCTGCGCATAACACCGGCAGCTACAACTCCGGTAATGCAAACAGTGCAGTGGCAAATGGGTTTGGCGCTAACTTTGGCAACCATCCCAGCAGCGCCCAAGGCGGCAGCGATGGTGATGACCCTATGACGGCGATTGCCAAACAACTCCGTCGCTTGTTTAACGAGCAAGGCAATGGCAATCATTTTGACAATCTGGAAAGCTTGATTGTGCATGAGGCATTTGCCCATGCACGTTCGAATCAGGTACATGCATCGGCACTGCTAGGGATTTCACGCAACGTCATGCGCACCCTGTTAAAACGCCATGGACTATTGGTTGATTCCGGGTTTAGCAAAAATCCAGAGATTCAGGATACCGATTCGAATGTAGCCGCACTGGATGCCAGTTTTGCCAATTAATTGGTGACTTTGTCATTAACAGGTTCCTGCTTGCTTGCAGGACTTTAACTTTTTTCTACAAACCGTTAGTATCCAATTCATTATTTGTTACAAGATCTACAAAAAATGAAATGGATACTACTTATTCTGTCGTTACCTACCCAGAATGCTACAGCGCGTATGCGGGTATGGCGCGCCGTAAAAGCCTCGGGCGCGGCGGTGTTGCGCGATGGTGTCTACCTGCTGCCGCACAGCGAAAACCATTGGCAGCGACTGGATGAGATTGCGCGGGATGTGCAACTCAATCAGGGCAGTGCGCAAGTATTAATAACCGAAACCAACACAGATGCTATTGCACCTGGTTCACCGACATCCGATTTTGTGCCGCTGTTTGATCGCACTCCCGACTACCAGAATTTGCTGGGCGAACTCACGCAATTGCAACAGCAGTTACAACAATTACCATCGCAGTCACTATCCGATGTGCTCAAACAATTACGCAAGTTGCGCAAAAGTTTTGCAGCAATTGTGGCAACAGATTTTTTTCCCGGTGAGCAACAAACTCGCACACAAGATGCATTGCAAGCGTTGGAGAAAGCATTAAATCGACAACTATCGCCCGATGAACCTCAAGGCAATTCAGGTGAACTTGCGTTGCTGTCTATTGCCGATTACCAACAGCGCCAATGGGCCACACGCAAGCGTCCCTGGGTAGACAGGCTCGCCAGCGCCTGGTTGATTCGCCGCTTTATTGATCCACAAGCACAATTTATTTGGTTGGAATCGCCTGCTGATTGCCCGGCAGATGCACTGGGTTTTGATTTTGATGGCGCACGCTTTACCCACATCAATAACCTGGTTTCCTTTGAAGTATTACTCGCCAGTTTTGCGCTGGAGCATGCGGGATTAAAACGTCTCGCCAGCCTCATTCATTACCTTGATGTAGGTGGCATGCAACCACAGGAAGCCAGCGGACTGGAGCAAATCCTGTGGGGATTACGCAATAGCATTAGCGATGATGACCAACTCTTAACGGCAGCAACGTCAGTATTTGATGCCCTCTTTTCTGCATTCAGCAATAAGGAATAACCATGAGCGAAAACTCGCCTGTCATTTCATCCACAGAAACACCGCAGCCCGTCAGTTTTTGGCAAGCGTTTTTATTTTGGTTAAAACTCGGCTTTATCAGTTTTGGTGGCCCTGCCGGGCAAATCGCCATCATGCACCAGGAATTGGTGGAGCGCCGGCGCTGGATCAGTGAAAAACGTTTTTTGCACGCGCTGAATTACTGCATGTTGTTACCCGGGCCGGAAGCGCAACAATTAGCCACTTACATTGGCTGGCTGATGCACAAAACCTGGGGTGGCATTGCGGCAGGCGTATTGTTTGTGTTGCCCTCGCTATTTATTTTAATTGGCCTCTCCTGGGTTTATATCGCCTATGGTGATGTGAGTTGGGTAGCTGGATTATTTTACGGTATCAAGCCCGCTGTTACTGCGATAGTAGTGCAAGCTGCACATCGCATTGGTTCTCGCGCGTTAAAAAATAATTGGTTGTGGGCCATTGCCGCTGCTGCATTCGTTGCTATTTTTGCATTGCATGTTCCCTTCCCTTATATCGTTATTGCCGCAGCCTTAATTGGTTATGTCGGGGGAAAATTTAAACCGGATTATTTCAAAGCCGGTGGTGGGCACGGCAAGGCTGATAAAAATTTTGGTGCAGCGTTAATCGATGACCACACACCTACGCCTGCCCACGCACTGTTTAGCTGGTCGCGGTTATTGTTAATTACGGTATGCGGTTTATTGTTGTGGGCGGTACCCATTGCATTACTCTGGAGCTATTTCGGTTGGCAACACACGCTCACTCAAATGGCCTGGTTTTTTACCACGGCGGCCTTACTGACTTTTGGCGGTGCCTATGCCGTGTTGCCCTATGTTTATCAGGGCGCGGTCACTCACTATAACTGGCTAACGCCAACACAAATGATCGATGGTCTGGCATTGGGAGAAACTACTCCCGGGCCGCTCATTATGGTGGTAGCTTTTGTGGGTTTTGTCGGCGGTTACGTGAAAGCAGTGTTTGGGCCGGATATGTTGTTTATTGCCGGCGCCGTTGCCGCCAGCATAGTCACCTGGTTTACTTTTTTGCCGTCGTTTATTTTTATTTTCGCCGGCGCTCCTTTTATTGAAACCACCCATAACGATATAAAATTTACCGCCCCGCTCACCGCCATCACCGCCGCTGTAGTCGGTGTGATTTTAAACCTCGCTTTGTTTTTTGGTTATCACGTACTTTGGCCCACGGGATTCAGCGGATCATTTGATTGGTTATCCGCGGTAATTGCAATAGGTGCAGGTATTGCGCTGTTTCGCTACAAAGCGGGAGTGATCAAAGTGATTGCCGTTTGCGCATTGGTGGGATTGTTGAAAAGTTTATTGATTTAGAAAATTGATTTAGCAGCTTGTTGAAATACGCTTCGAGGCCGTCAATGCAAGGCAAAACCAGCCGAAAAACGGTGGTACGACCCTCGGGTTTATTCTAATAAATGAGCATTTTGAGGCTGTTTTTTTACGCCACAAGGACAGCGCAGACGGTATTTCAACAAGCTGCGAGTAATTTGGAACATGGATTAATGATACTTGAGCAAAACTCTCTATAAATTCCTTCACAAAACTGTTCATAAAGCCGTTCACCAAATCACTCACAAAAAAGCCCGGGTTATCGGTGATAGCCCGGGCTTTTTACAAATCGAATAGCGAATTAACCACCAGTCTCGGTAACGACTGACAAACGATCTATTCCCGCTTTTTCAATCAACACCATCACCTTGGCCACAGTGCCGTAGTTCACCGCTTCGTCGGCATTCAGGTTCAAACGCAACTCCGGGTCTGCGGCCTTACGGCTTTCCAGCTCCTGCTGGATAATTTCCAACGAGTATTCATCCTTATCGAGATAAATTTTTCCCGCTGCATCGATACTCAAGACAATTGGCTTTTTCGGTTCCTGAATTTGCACCGTGGTTTCAGTATCGGGCAAATTGACATTAATCGCATTGGTCATCAGCGGTGCGGTAATAATAAACACCACCAGCAGCACCAGCATTACATCCACCATAGGGGTAATGTTGATCTCACTTAATACCTCATCACTGTCACTACCGGTAGAAATAGCCATTACGCAAATACCTCTTTACCGCTGTCGGGTTTATTTAATTCAGATTTACCTTCGCGCACTACCGGTTGCACCTGTGCGGCTTTAACAACGGGTGCAGATGCTTTAATACGGAAGCCGGCTTTTTGCACCAGGCTGACAAAATCGGTGGCAAAATCATCCAGATCGGCAGCAATTAATTTCACGCGACGCAAGAAAAAGTTGTAAGCCAACACCGAAGGCACAGCCACCGCAATACCAATTCCAGTCGCAATCAATGCTTCACCGATGGGACCGGCAACCACTTCGATACTTGCTGATTTGGTGGCCGTAATTTGCGTAAGCGCCTGGATAATGCCAAACACAGTGCCGAACAATCCTACGAAGGGTGCAGTGTTACCAATGGACGCCAGAATGGCCAAGCCATTTTCCAACGAGCGGCGTTCCTTCTGGATTTGCTGGCGCAAATGACGCTCCAGTAAGTCCTGACGATCCCAACTGTGTTCCAAATCAGTTGCAGTACTTGCATCAGCATTGCGCAGGGTTTGGAAGCCAGCAGCTGCAACACGCGCCGTAGCACCTACATATTTTTCAAAGGAGGCTGCTGCGTGCAAGTCTGCCGCTGACCAAAAGGTTTTGGTAAAACGGCGATTCTGGCGCGACAGGGTAATATGTTGAATGCCTTTGATGACAATCAACGTCCAGGTAATAATTGAAAACGCAATCAGCGCCCACAAAGTCCACTCAACGATATGTTGGTACAGCTCAGACATAATCTTTCTTCCTAATTAATTCCGAATTAACACAAATAAAAATAATCAAATTTAAACAATAAATTGGTAAATAAAGCGCGTTATGAATTCGATAATTTGAAATCGATTGGCACTTCTACCCAGGAATCCACTGGAGTTTCACCCTGCTTGGCAGGCACAAATGACCAGCGTCTTACCGTATCGACTGCCGCCTTATCCAGCACGTTGCGACCGCTAGACGTTTTCACCTCTACTGATGAGGGCTTGCCATTCCCCAACACATGCACATTTAAAATCACCGTACCTTCCCAACCGCGCTCCACAGCCAGCTCCGGATATTCCGGTGCGGGGTTGCGCAAGTAGCCGGGGTTTGCCGTGGCCGGCGTCACTGGCGGCGGAGGTGGTGGCGCAACCGGTTGTGGCGGTGGAGGCGGTGGCGTCTCTACTACTTGCTGCACGGGGGCTGGCTTTGGCTTTTCCACCGGTTTCGGCTTGGGTTGTTCCACTTTTGGCGGCGGCGGTATTTCTGGCGGCGGAATTACCGGAGGAGGCGGCTGCTCTACCGGTGGGCGATAAAGCTCCACAGTCATTGGTGGAATTTCTGCCTTGGTAATTGGCACCTCCGGCTTGAAATAAAAATAGGCAAACACCGCAAAGTGCAAACCAATAATGAATGCCAACGCAACAACACCTAATGCACCGCGATATTTTGGATACACCAATTCAATTTGCTTATCCAGGCTGTATTCGCGCGGCACCAAGTGGACGATATCTGCCGACTTGCGCGGTTTGGTGACAGGCTGTGTGTAACGTAGTTGATGGCGCGCGTGACGCCGATCATAACTGTAGGGTTCTGAGTATGCAGGGGCACTCATAAATCTCTCCCGCCCGATGTTGGGCTCACTGGAATCGCTTGTGGCGATTACAAAAAACAACAATTTGCAAATGCTTATCCAACATTGTGTGCAGGCCTAATCATTCACAGCTGAGCAAGGTTTTGCAGCAAGCGTGCCAAGAAATAATTTTTTTAAGCGTCAATGTTTAAACCCTTGAAAACAGGCGGCTTATTGCATGACTGAAACGATAAATCAGAATTTTTGTCTGCAAAAAATGCCTGGCATGAATGGCGATTGTTGGTTTATAAGCAGAAAAAATGCTGGATATTCAGCAGTCAATTTCTACGCGCGCTGCTAAATTCTGTTTAAAAAAAAGCAGCACCCCAACAACGGGTACAGCCAAAGGTGTATTTGAAAAATGGCATAAGCTTATGAATTAATTGGCTTTCAGAATTACAAAATGAGTCGCTAGAATCGGCTGGCAGTGTGTGTTTTTCAGCAACTTTTTCAGTAGCTTTTTCAGCAACAGCCACAACAAAATCATCAAAAAGTTCAATAACAACCTGAACATCAAACCAGATATACACATCAAAAAAACGGAGTATTTCATGTCTGAACAGTGGAAATTTGAAACGCAGTCGGTACACGCGGGTTACACGCCAGATCCAACTACCAAATCCGTTGCTGTGCCTATTTATCAAACCGTAGCCTACGCATTTGATAGTGCACAACATGGCGCCGATCTATTTGATTTAAAAGTTGCGGGGAATATCTATACCCGCATTATGAATCCCACTAATGACGTTTTGGAAAAACGCATTGCGGCATTGGAGGGCGGTATTGCAGCGCTGGCACTGGCATCGGGCCAGGCAGCGGTCACCTATGCGATACAAACCATCGCTGAAGCAGGTGACAATATTGTATCTTCCACTGCACTTTACGGCGGCACTTACAATTTATTTGCTCACACGCTGCCGCAATACGGAATTACCACGCGCTTTGCAGATCATTTAAATCCGGACTCTTTTGAACCCTTAATTGACGAACGCACCAAGGCAATTTTTGTAGAGTCGCTGGGTAACCCGCAAGGCAATGTCACCGATATTGCGCGCATTGCAGAAATAGCCCATCGCCACGGCGTACCTTTGATTGTTGATAACACTGTTGCCACACCTTATTTATTGCGCCCCATTGAACACGGTGCCGATATAGTCGTGCATTCACTGACAAAATATTTAGGCGGACATGGCACCACTGTGGGCGGCGCTATTGTGGATTCAGGAAAATTCCCCTGGGCCAAATACAAGCAAAAATTCAAACGCTTGAATGAGCCGGATGTAAGTTACCACGGCGTGGTGTACACCGAAGCGCTGGGTGCAGCTGCCTATATTGGCCGCGCCCGCGTAGTGCCTTTGCGCAACACTGGCGCCGCGCTTTCACCGTTCAATGCATTCCTGATTTTGCAGGGAATAGAAACCCTTGCTCTGCGTCTGGAACGCATTAATGACAACACATTGAAAGTTGCTGAATACTTGCAGAAACATCCCAAAGTGAATTGGGTGAATTACGCAGGTTTGCCCAACAATGCTTACCACGAACTTGCACGCAAATATCTCAAAGGCAAAGCCTCAGGATTATTAACCTTTGGTTTAAAAGCTGATGACGGCCGTGAAGCCGGCGCGCGCTTTTTGGATGCACTGCAACTGTTTACTCGCCTGGTCAATATCGGCGATGCCAAATCCCTGGCCACGCACCCGGCTTCTACGACACACCGGCAATTATCTCCGGAAGAACTGGCGAAATCCGGTGTTGGGTTGGATACGGTGAGATTGTCTGTTGGTATAGAACATATCGATGATTTATTAGCGGATTTGGATCATGCGCTAAATCAGGTGTAATGTTTAACTCCCTCCCAACTTCCCTTTGTCAAAGAGAGGCTTTTGCTGCTCTATCTTTGACAAAGAGCGGTTGGGGGAAATTAACGCGCTAGGAAATTAATACTTTAGGAAATTTCCGGTTTGTAACTCCACTTGGGAGTAATCAAGAGCAACACTACCGACACTATCGCCACAGCGATCGACAGCCACAATGCAATCGACATTTCACCAATTCGCTCCGGATAAATTTTTGCCGCTGCACCCAGGCCAATAACATTCCCGCCAATCACCAGAATGATTGCCGCATAATCGTGAAAACGCCGCGCCTTGTTGGCGCCCTGCGACCATTTTTCATGGGTGTTGTAACTGGGCAATTGTTCATGGGCATCGTTGATCTGCTCCAGCGCCGATAAAAACCGGCGCAAATTGGAAATCGCCCGCTCCGCTTTGTAATTCAGAAATGCCAAACAAATTGATGCCACCGGAAAACCTGCCAATAACCATTCAATCGGCACCTGCGCACTACCTTCACTGGGTTTAAGCGCAACCAGCGCCGCCAGCAAGCTCACCACCAGGGTGACATAAAGTGCAAGCGCCTGCTGCCGTTGGTTAATGCGCGCATTCACCTCTTGATAAGCCGCAATAAAACGGTAGTTAGCATCTACCACATATTTTGTTGTCATTTTTTGTCCGCCGTGGTTTCAATACAACGCCCCTCCATGTAAAAAACAAGGGCGCATCCGGCGCCCTTATTTTTTAACTTTCATTTTCTAACTGTGCATGACGAGAGTAATTTAGCGATGCAAATTATCCGCGCGGATCGGGTGTCAAACGCAAATAAGGTTTTACGACTTTATAGCCTTTCGGGAAGCGACGCGCGATTTCTTCCGCATCTTGCAATGCAGGAACAATCACCACATCTTCACCCGACTTCCAGTTACCTGGCGTTGCCACCTTGTGATGCTCAGTTAATTGCAACGAATCTATCACGCGTAAAATTTCATCAAAATTGCGACCAGTGCTGGCTGGATAAGTAATGATCAAACGGATTTTTTTCGCCGGGTCAATGATAAATAACGAACGCACAGTGAGTGTGGCGTTAGCATTGGGGTGAATCATGTCGTAGAGGCTGGACACCTTGCGATCTGCATCCGCAAGAATGGGAAAGTTCACCTGGGTCAATTGGGTTTCGTTGATGTCATTGATCCACTTGTTGTGGGAATCCACCGGATCAACACTGAGCGCGATTGCTTTCACGTTGCGCTTGGCAAATTCATCTTTCAGCTTGGCAGTCAAACCCAGCTCGGTAGTGCATACGGGCGTGAAATCCGCCGGGTGGGAAAACAACACGCCCCAACTGTCTCCGAGCCATTGGTGAAAACTAATCGGGCCCTGCGTGGACTCCTGAACAAAATCGGGTGCTTCATCACCTAAGCGTAAGCTCATTCTCGCCTCCTTCGGCTTTTTTAATCGCGGTTTTTTTGATGAAAAGTCTTTACCAAAAAATTATCAAACATCTTTTATTAACAAGTCACTCGCGTGAGTTGCGTAATGGTAGGCCGCTCATCGGCAATCGAGAAGGATTATTTTGGACTTTGCTTAGAACCGAATGCACTCACACCGAAAGTTATAAGCACATAAAAACTTAGTATTT
>JAGKXA010000125.1 GCA_021151615.1 Cellvibrionaceae bacterium
TTCCCACTCGCCCGGATTCCTGTGCAACCTAACTTAATGGCGGTGAATCATGAACACATTTTTACAGCGCGTCCACCATTTGGACACACTTGCATTCTTGTGGGTGCATGTGACAAAAGGTTTTCAATGTCGTCGTTCGGTCAGGTTTATTTCACATACCGGCGATGGGCCTGTTTATTTCCTGATTGCTCTCGCCCTATTTTTGTTAGAACCCATCTCGGGCGAAACGTTTTTTTGGACAGGAATTGTTGCTTACGTATTTGATGTAAGCTTATACCTGCTACTAAAGAACCTGATTAAACGTGATCGTCCAGCCGTAAAAATTACCAGCTACCAGGCTTGGATCACCCCTTCTGATCAATTCAGTTTTCCCTCCGGCCATACCGCTGCGGCCTTTTTGTTTGCCTGCCTGATTTTGAATTTCTATCCGGCTTTTGCGATACCCGCTTTTATCTGGGCCACTGCAATTGGTGCCAGTCGGGTTTTATTAGGTGTTCACTACCCAACTGATTTGGTTGCTGGCGCCCTATTGGGAAGTGCCTGCGCATTTTGGGGAATTTACTTGCACTCGCTAATCATTATTTAGCAGTGACTATTTTCACTTTTTTATTACAGAGCCGATTGCATGAAAATATTGTACGGAGTTCAGGGAACAGGTAATGGCCATACGACGCGCGCGCGCATTATGGCAAAAGCACTTGCTAACGCAGGTGCGCAAGTTGACTGGGTATTTTCAGGCCGCGAGCGCGATAAATTTTTTGATATGGAAGCCTTCGGTAATTTTCAATCCTATCGCGGACTCACCTTCGCAACCCAAAGCGGCAAAGTACTTTATTTAAAAACAGCACTCACATCAAACCTCACTCAACTCTACCGGGACACACACAAAGTCAATGTTGATGGTTATGATTTTATTATTAACGACTTTGAACCTGTGTCAGCTTGGGCCGCCAAACGTGCGGGCAAGAAAGTAATTGGCATATCCCATCAAAATGCTTTTTTTTATGATATCCCCAAAGCTGACAGCAATATCTTCACCAACTGGTTTATGCGCAATTTCGCACCGGTCACCATGCCGATTGGTTTACATTGGCATCACTTCAACCAACCAATCTTACCACCAATGGTTGAACACGCCCATTACCCTAATTTCTCCACCCCCAAACATTATCTCGTTTATCTGCCCTTTGCCGGAGTAGATGACATAGTGCCACAGTTGCGCGAATTTCCTGACTATCATTTCTTTGTTTACCAGCCAGTCCCTGCCGCTTATGACGAAGGTCATATCCATGTGCGTCCGTTCTCGCGCGAAGGATTTCAAGCAGATTTACACAGCTGTGAAGGGGTAATTTGCAGTGCAGGTTTTGAATTACCCAGCGAGGCTATTCATTTGGGAAAAAAAATATTAGTGCAACCTGTGGCTGGACAAATGGAACAAAAATCCAATGCTCTGGCGCTGGAAAAATTAGATTTTGGCCAAGTAGCAAAACATTTTGATGTAGACACATTGGGAAAATGGTTGCCATTAAAAGCGCCCGTGAAAGCGCGCGACTATCCCGATGTTGCCAAGGCATTGGTGAACTGGTTGCTGCAAGGTGGCGGTGACGATATTCGTACTTTACAACAGCAACTTTGGCAGGAAACGATTGAGCTGGAGAATTCAGAAAATCGCCTGTTTGCCAAATAAAAACTGCAGAGCAAGAATCAGGAGTTAGCCGATATAAAAGGATTTAATCAAAAGAAATTTTTTGTCGTGTCGCTTTGATAGCACCACGTTGACTTTTACCATCCATACGCCGCTGTTTGGATGAAAAAGTTGGTTTGGTTGCACGGCGAGTTTTTTCAATCCTGATTGCACCAAGGACAATCTCCTGTAGACGCAACAACGCATCTTCACGATTTTGTTCCTGAGTGCGGAAGCGTTGCGCCTTGATAATCAGCACACCTTCATTGGAAATGCGATTATCGTCCAGCGCCAGTAAGCGGTTTTTACAAAATTCGGTTAACGATGAATTGGGGATATCAAAACGCAAATGTATCGCACTCGACACCTTGTTGACATTTTGCCCACCCGCGCCTTGGGCACGCATGGCAGTAAATTCAATTTCGCGCAGAGGAATCGCGAGGTGGCAATTAATTCGCAGCATACTAATGCTGTTCTACTGGTTGATAAAAGTGTAAAGGCTTTCTATCGTCAATCAATACGGGTTGCAAGTCCCGGTTATAACGGTTTCGCCAGGAATGCCAACGCACCAACAATCCACCGACAAGCAGTCCGACCAAACCACTCAGTGTAGTAATAACTTCACTGGCAAACTGCGCATGGGCAACAGCAGTTGCTGCTACCAACATGATGATAGGCACCATGTAGACCAGCAAAGAACCCTTGGCAATCACCTCTTCAGGCACACCTATCTGAATTTCATCACCCGGCTGATAACTTGCCGGGTTACGCCCCTCCAGTAAAACCCAGATGTAGGAAGTGTGGCCATCCCATTTGTTAAGCAACTGTTGGCCGCATCCCTTCTCGGCCTTACAAGAACCACAGGCAGTTTTCTGGATGGTTTCCACCCAAACGCCTTCAGCTTCAATAGAAACTATACGGCCGGTTTCGAGAATCATGATAGTGCTCCGCAACAAAAAGGGAGGATTAAATCCCCCCTATATTCTGCGCAATTTTTTGGGCGGTGACGACGGGTATTTCACCCACCACCGTGACTCGATAGCTTTTTCCCTGATAATTCAAGTCATCCATTACCGCCAGGGTAGCTCCGCGCTGGGCAACTCCTTCAGGAATCGCCCCATCAGCCTGTTCAATAAACACCGAAAAGGTGGTTAAGCCATCGGTGTACATTAACATATCAATTTTTTGTCGCACCCGACGCTGGTCAACAAACACAAACCCGGGGGGCACCCACCCCAACTGCCATTGCTGTAATTGCTTAAGAGTTTCCGGATTACAATCAGCCACTACCTTGGCATCGCGGTGAACTTTCGCTACCGGTTGCTTCAAGCTGGCCATATCCGGGCTCAAATCCAAATCAATAAACTGGTAGCGCTCCAGCGGGCGCGCTGATTCATCCACCAGCCAGGACTTCAAGACCAACCCAGTTTCATTGTCAATCGACAGTAATGCACTATGGCGAAATTGATCCAAAGGCAATGCCAGTAAGGCAGTCGCTTCTCGCCCTGCTACTCGTTCCGGGCCACGAATTTCAAACTTATACAACTGATCCAATCGCGCAAGATTGGCGCCAAACTGGCTAATTTTTCCTTGCAACAGGCGAGTCCCAAGTGTGTCGCAGCCTAATGCCTTACCTTCGCGCACAAACTCACGTGCAGGGCCATTCAAATGTTGCAAGCGCTCGTGCTCTACGCCACCCTCAACCCAATGCAAGATTCTAAAACTTTGCAAGGCTGGATTATCTTTATGCTGATAAGTAAAAGAGCCTTGGTAATTCAAGGTCTGAGGTACTGTAGCCATTTTTTGCAATAGGCTGGCAACCTCAACACTTGCGATAACAGTATCTGCTTGCTCTGTGTGCGAAAGGTTTGATGCGGAACCATCCTGGGCAAAGGCTGGCAGAGAAGAAAGGGCGGTTATTACTAATAAAGTTCGCGCTTTATCAAACCGCGAAATCAAAGGAAAGAAACTTGGCATTCTGGACTCAATCTGGGATATGGTTGGGGAGCAGCATAGCTGCCTCCCAAGGCATCCAACAAGTCGGATATGAGAAGAGCCTTGGAGCTTACTCTTCTTCAATCAGTATCACACGGGTATAAGGTAGCATCCCCTGCCCCGCATTCGCCGAAGCATTATCGGTATGCTCCTGAATCAACTGATTAACATAAGTGGATACATCTTCGTTATACACAGGTGCCGCTTCCTGGCGAGGAACAAACATTACCCGACGGTTTTCTTGCGGGCGAGATTCATAACCGCTTTGAACCGCTACAGTGCGCGCCGATAATGCAGGTGCATTAATACCGGATGGCAAGTTGGCTACCTTGGTCTCAGGTGCAACAGCCGGGGTTGCTGCAGGGGTATTGGCTGCGATATCAGAGGACTGCGGAGCAACTGCCTGATACTGCTGCACCCCCACAACCAACGCACCTGCAACTGATGCCGCTACAGCAACACGTCCAATCTGCTGCCACCAACGCATCGGCATGGCAACCACATTCCCGCTCACCGCATCAGGCATTGCCGCTGCAACCGGGGAATAAGTTTCCTCGGCATCAATTGCAGCACTCACCCGCGCCGCAAAATCACTGCTGGCCATAATCGGCAACTTACCTTTAAGGCCGGCACTGGATATTTGGTAGCGAGACCAAGTAGTTTTCAGTTCGGGGTCGACATCCAGCGCTTTAAGCAATCGCTGCAACTCCAGCTCAGACACTTCATTATCCACAAGCGCTGAAAGGGATTCGGCAAGCACTGGGGGTTGGATTTGCTCAGTCATTCTCGCTGTTGCCTCTGACAAAACTATTATTAGGTAAAGGGTTCTGGGGTGACGTCTTGGTATAAATCTAGCTGTTTGTCTAACTATTTATCTAACTGTCTATGTGACTAACACTTACACAATTGGTTCACCAATTTCGCAAAAATTGTGAAAGTTTTTAAATATCCTCAACCAAGGGCTTGATACGCTTATCAATCGCCTCGCGTGCACGGAATATACGCGAGCGAACAGTCCCCACTGGGCAAGCCATCACTTCAGCAATTTCCTCATAACTCAGGCCATCCATCTCACGCAGGGTGACTGCCGTACGCAAGTCATCAGGTAAATCCTGAAATGCTTGGGCAATGGTCTCCTCAAGCTCTTCACACAATACATTACGCTCCGGGGTGTTGAGTTCATGCATTCCCTCATTACCATCAAAGAACTCAGCATCTTCTATCTCTACATCGCTGGTTGGTGGCCGGCGATTACGGGCAACTATGTGATTTTTAGCCGTGTTGATAGCTATCCGGTAAATCCAGGTATAAAACGCACTGTCACCACGAAAGTTCGGCAAGGCACGATAAGCTTTGATAAACGCTTCCTGAGCAACGTCTTGCGCCTCCGCATGATCGCGGATAAAGCGGCTGATAACAGCCAACACCTTGTGTTGGTATTTAATAACTAGCAAATCAAATGCGCGCTTATCGCCTTTTTGAACTCGCTCGACCAGTTGTTGATCAACATCAGGCGCTAGTTGCGCTGTCATTCTCTAACTCCCCAAGTGCCTCATCTTTGGATGAAGCCAATCTGTCGCTGGCATTCTGCTCAGCCTTATTTACTTGTGCCAATTCCCAAGAACCGATTCAATCTTACTTATGATCAGCAGAAGCATTGTCACACACTTGGCCTATCAAGGCAGCACGGCTCATAGACAAAAGCTCGAATAAAAAGTTCGCCGGCTTAGTCCACCCGCAGGTTTCTTTCGTAATAAGAAGGGCGAGCTTGTTATACTGCGCGCCTACCTCCGCACGAATAAGCGCTCTCTGTTGCACGGCTGGATTGGATCGAATGAAAAAACACTACGCTTACGATGTACTTGTTATAGGTTCCGGTGCAGCCGGCTTGACACTGGCCTTAAGTTTAGCGCAACGCGCCCGGGTTGCCGTCCTCAGTAAAAATGCGATTAACCAGGGCTCCACCTGGTTTGCACAAGGAGGAATTGCAGCTGTATTGGACGATCAGGATTCGATCGATGCTCATGTGGCCGACACTCTGGTTGCCGGTGCAGGCCTTTGTCACGAAGATGCAGTACGCTTTACCGTTGAACGCAGCAAGGAAGCAATACAGTGGCTGATCAATCAGGGGGTGAACTTCACCAAGGAAAATAGTAATGGCGACTACCACCTGACCAAAGAAGGTGGACACAGCCATAGACGTATCATTCACAGCGCCGATGCAACCGGGCAAGCGGTTCATTCCACGCTTATCGAGCAGGTAGAAAAACAACCGAACATCGACATATATGAACACCACGTTGCGGTTAACCTGATATCCCAGGCAGACGCAAGTTCACGCAAACTGCGCTGTACAGGCGCTTATGTGTTGGATCACAAAAATGACACTGTGCATGTCTTTCAGGCAAAAGTTGTAGTTCTTGCCACCGGCGGTGCCAGCAAGGTTTACCTCTATAGCAGTAACCCGGATAGCGCGAGCGGCGACGGAATTGCGATGGCCTGGCGCGCGGGATGTCGCGTCGCCAATATGGAGTTCAACCAATTCCATCCCACCTGCCTGTATCATCCTCGCGCTAAAAATTTCCTGATCACCGAAGCCTTGCGCGGCGAAGGTGCCTACCTTCGTTTGCCGAACGGGGAGCGCTTTATGCCGCGCTTTGATGAGCGCGAAGAGCTGGCACCACGCGATATAGTTGCACGCGCGATTGACCATGAAATTAAACGGCTTGGTTGCGACTGTGTGTATCTGGATATCAGCCACAAATCACCGGAGTTTATCAGCGAACACTTCCCCACAGTGAAAGCACGCTGTTTGGAGTTCGGCATCGACATCACCAAAGAACCAATTCCCGTCGTACCCGCAGCACACTACACCTGCGGCGGTGTTGTGGTTGACAGTAATGGCCACACCGATCTGCAAAACCTCTATGCAATTGGAGAAACCTCTTTTACCGGATTACACGGCGCGAACCGCATGGCCAGTAATTCATTGCTGGAATGTATTGTTTACGCCCAATCTGCTGCCGAACACATTCTCGGCAACCTCGCGCAAATAATAACGCCGGATGTATCGCCGCTCTGGGATGCCTCGCGCGTACGCGATTCTGATGAAGACGTGGTGATCTCTCACAACTGGGATGAGCTGCGCCGTTTTATGTGGGACTATGTAGGTATTGTGCGTACCCACAAGCGGCTTGAACGTGCCACCCACCGAATTAAGTTGCTGCAAAAGGAAATCGCCGAGTATTACAGCAATTACAAAATAAGCAGTGACTTGATTGAGTTACGCAACCTGGCCACGGTGGCAGAACTGATCATCCGCTCAGCTCATGAGCGAAAAGAAAGTCGCGGCTTGCACTACTCACCGGATTATCCGGAAAAATCGCCTATTGCCCGCGATACCATCCTGGTACCGACCAACTTTGCCGGTCAGGATGTTATCGTCAGTAGAGAAATGTAAAGGCGCCCACTAAGTCCTGGGCCTTAAACAAACCCGCAGCCAGGTGCGCAAGCGCGCGCTGTCTGCGGGCGACACTGAATCCCTGGCGAGAGCCAGATAGATAAGCTTACCTGTCTGCTGATGACGTAGCGGCAGGAGAATGATCATTGACCAACAATACACATCACCCACCAGCTCATAGCTTCCGCTAGCGCGGTTCCCTTGCAAATTCCAAGTGCCCTGCTCCACCCATAATTTTCCAACAAATATTTTTGTTAGTTGGTGATGACACAAAATCACTGCGGCCACCGCAAGGAGAGCAATAAAAACCAACCACCAAGGCTGCTCGTGCAAACGCGGAAAAAGAGCGGCCAACATACAAACGATAAAACCACCATAGAAAATGCAGTAGAAATGAATCAGGTTGTACGAGCGCATAACAGAAACCACCGCCAACGCGGGCAATGGTTTTATGGCAGGAGAAACAGACAGAGACTCAGGTATTTTTTTGAAGCCCGGTATTTGCACGAATAATATCCACAATCCGTTGTAGTTCAGGGTTGACCGGATCTTCGCGACGCAGAAACCAGGCGAACAAATCCTGATCCTGCTCCTCCAGCAACAGCCAATAACGCTCCTTGTCGCTTTGCTCCAAGGTGGGGTAAATATTTTCCAAGAACGGCATTAGTACCAGATCCAACTCCAGCATGCCACGACGGCTACCCCAAAATAGACGATTTACATCCACTTGATTACTCACTTAATACGTCAGGTAAAGCGACCATTATAAACAAGCAATCTGCTGTTAGCGCCACCCATTTAGTTGAAGGCAGCCATAACTGTTCGATAACGCTATTAAAACCCGGCATCATTCCGGTAATCTTTCGTTTTCCGTTACACGTTTATCTCGTTGGTAACCACTTGTTATGACTAGCACAACTATTAAGCAACACCTCTCAACCTTCTGGGCATTATTGGAAGATTCCCAATTATTGTTAGTATCCGGCCCGGATGCGGCAAAGTTCCTGCAAGGCCAGGTTACCTGCGATATTCGCGAGCTTGAGGGTTTATCTCGCATTGGAGCACAGTGCAGCCCCAAAGGACGAATATTGCTGAGCTTCCGCGCACTGCAAATGACACCTGAAACCATCGCATTGCGTATCCCAGTCAGCATGCGAGAAAAAGCCATGCAGAACCTTGGCAAATACATTGTTTTTTCCAAGGCAAAACTGGTCGATGGGTACAGCGGGTTCCAACTTTTTGGATTATATGGCCCGGAAGCGCGCCACCTGGCGGAGCAGCTGTTTTCACGCTTACCTGAACAAATTGATGGGTTTGTAGAACAATCCGGCAACTATTTAATCCAATTGGATACTGACCGTTACGAATGCTGGATAAACAATTCAAGCCACGAAAAGGTTATCCAACTGCTATCCAAACTGGCCACCCAGGGAACAGCCAATGACTGGTCAATACTGGATATAAAGGCAGGTATCGCCAGTATCACTCCGGAAACTTACGAAGTATTCACCCCGCAGGATGTTAACTACCAACTGGTCAATGCTATCAACTTTCGCAAAGGCTGCTACACCGGCCAGGAAATCGTTGCACGACTGCACTATCGCGGCAAATTAAAACGCCATATGTATAGATTTGAGATTCACACCAGTGAGTTGCCACATGCGGGAAGCACACTCCAGATGGAATCTAACCAACAAACGGTTGGGCAGCTAGTCGCTGCAGCCAAACGAGACACACAAACCGTCGAGCTACTTGCATCAGTTATCGGTGAGAATTTCGATGATTTAGTGTTAATCGGTCGCAAAGAAAAATTAAAACGACTCCCACTACCCTATGCTATACCTACAGCAGACGAAAAGCCTGAATGACAATATGTGAAATAGTGCCGTAAAACGGGATAGCCAATGAATGCCATAGCTGAAAAAGTTCGCCAGGAGATTATTACTGCCATTGAGAAGGACCAACTCGTACTCCCGACACTGCCCGAAGTTGCACTCAAGGTGCGCGAAGTAGCTGATGACCCCGATGCCGACATAGACAAACTAACAGGCGTTATTGGTAATGATGCAGCGCTCAGCGCGCGAATTATCCGTGTTGCAAACAGTCCATTACTCCGCGCGAGCAGAGCAATCGAAGATTTACGCACCGCCCTTATGCGCCTCGGCATTCAATACACCTGCAATATCGCCACAGGCTTGGCAATGGAGCAAATGTTCCAGGCAACATCGGACCTTATTGATATGCGAATGCGCGAGGTATGGAGTCGCTCAAGCGAAATTGCAGGCATTAGTCATGTGCTCTGCAAACATTACACTCGCTTGCGCCCTGATCAAGCAACATTGGCCGGATTGATCCACAAAATAGGGGTACTGCCAATACTAACTTATGCAGAAGAACACCCAGCACTACTTAAAGACAGCTTCACTCTGGATACCGTAATAGAACAACTTCAAGGGCAATTGGGTGACTTGATTTTAAAAACCTGGAATTTCCCGGAGGAACTAGCATACATCCCCAGTCAGCATATGGATTTTGCTCGCAACATTCCAAAAGCCGATTATGCCGATATAGTGACCGTCGCGATGTTGCAAAGTTATGCGGGCACCAATTCATCTATGGCGCAGGTAGACCTTTCCACTGTAAAAGCATTTGGGAGACTGGGACTTGATCCAGATATTCAGGTTGCTGACTCAGAAGATTTGAGTGCTGAAATGGAAGCCGCTATGGCACTGCTGTTGTAGTAACAAATACCGAAAAATTAAACCAAATAAAAAGCGGCAGAAACCGCTTTTTATTTGGTGATCAGAAGATTATTACGCACTAAACAAGGCGGCACTATCCAAGCCTTGTTTTTCCATAATGTCACGCAAACGTTTTAAAGCCTCAACTTGAATTTGACGAACACGCTCGCGTGTCAAGCCAATTTCATGTCCAACTTCTTCAAGCGTGCTCACCTCGTAACCACGCAATCCAAAGCGACGCGCCAGAACTTCACGCTGTTTTTCAGTCAGCTCATCCAGCCAATGGTCCAGGCTGGTCGTCAAATCACTGTCTTGCAGCAAGGTTGCCGGATCTGAAACATGGGTATCGGCAATCGTATCCACGATTGCGCGATCAGAAGAGTTACCAATAGGAGCATCAATTGACGTTACGCGCTCATTCAAACTCAACATATGCTCTACATCAGCCACCGGCTTTTCAAGCAAATTCGCAATTTCTTCAGGTGTTGGCTCATGATCCAGTTTTTGCGATAACTCACGCGCCGCCCGTAAGTAAATATTTAACTCTTTCACCACATGAATCGGCAGGCGAATAGTTCGCGTTTGATTCATAATGGCGCGCTCGATGGTTTGGCGAATCCACCATGTGGCGTAGGTAGAGAATCGGAAACCTCGTTCCGGATCAAATTTTTCTACAGCGCGAATCAAACCCAGATTACCTTCTTCAATTAAATCCAACAGAGCTAATCCACGGTTCACATAACGACGGGAAATTTTTACAACCAAGCGAAGGTTGCTTTCGATCATACGCTTGCGCGCAGCTTCATCACCCTTAAGCGCTTTACGGGCAAAGAATACTTCCTCTTCCGCACTCAACAGTGGAGAGAAGCCAATTTCATTCAAGTAAATCTGGGTAGCATCTAGTGTCTTGTTATATTTATCATCAATAAGTCGCTCACTAATCACGGCAGGCTTGGAGATTTCCTCTTCTTCTGCCAAAAGAAGATCTGCATCATCCAATTCCGCATCAGGAACTATGAATACGTCATCACGATCAAATGCAGTGGTATCCCTGTTTTGTAAAGTCATTTTTTCAGCCCCTTAATCAATTTTTTTATTTAACCGGCTGGCTTTTTAATTTAAGTCACCCAGCTCGCCCAAGCTGTACTCCCCAACCATGATGCCAAATGATTTGGAGAACCTTCTCATGAACCCGTTTCTACATGAGAGTGACACTTTTAACGTCGCGGCAGATATTTCAGAGGATCTACCGGAGTACCGTCACGACGAATTTCAAAGTGAAGTTTTATTCGATCAGTACCGCTCGAACCCATATCGGCAATTACTTGTCCTACTTTAACCAAATCTCCTTCTCTCACTCTTAATCTTTCGTTGTGCGCGTAGGCACTCAGGAAAGTTTCATTGTGTTTGATAATTAGCAATTTGCCGTATCCACGCAGCCCGCTTCCCGCATAAACTACCTGCCCTGCAGCAGCTGCAAGCACAGGCTCTCCCAATTTTCCCCCAAGATCAATACCTTTATTGAAGCCATCATTGCCCTGAAATGATGACAAAATGGCACCCCTGGACGGCCAGCGCCATTGTGGTGCAGCCAACTTGACAGTATTGTTACCGTCAGAATTTTGATTCTTCGTTTTATTTTCTTTACGAACATCGCCGGTATTAGTTACTTTGTGACGCACCTTCTGAGCTGAATAATCAGACTTACCGGAGGATGGATGTGGCCTTCTTAGATTGCCTGCCGGCTCGGAAACATGCAAATCCAGTCGAATTACTTGCGAAGGACGAATGACATAGGGGGCTTTTATCCCATTGAATTTAGCGAGTTCCTCATACTTTAGGCCATAGCGCCACGCAATAGAGAATAACGTATCTCCAGGCGCAACAATATGCGTCTTAGGTCGCAAAAGCATTTTTTGCGAACGATCAGTGACGGGGGCAGAATGATAACTGGCGCAGGAGTAAAGCAACATTGAAACGATCAAAATAATGAACACTTTGAGTGCTTGTAGCTTGAAATAATATGCTGATACCGGCATAAAATCATTCACTCATGGTGTATGTTTTTTAATCTCTTTTATGCTATTTTAGACTTAATATTTAAAATTTATTTTAAAATTATCTAATATATTTATAAAAAAATGCACAAAAAGAGTTTTATAGGGCGTAAAAGCTGGTAAAAGTTTAAAAACTGCGCACCTTTTTGAGCCTAAAAAAGTCGCTATTGCGAGCACCTTTCTAGCACGCCGCCAAGATTCTAGACTTTAGATGAGGATTTAGCGCGAAGTTCCTGATAAAAAAGGAACAAATTTTACTGGCTCAAGAACCTGAGTAATGAAATTTTCAGTATCGCCGTCACGCAGAACCAAGTGCAGATGCTGTTCCTTCCCACCAATAGGAATGACCAAAACACCGCTAGGAGCCAACTGCTTTAGTAACTCATCAGGAATCGCTTGCGGGGCCGCAGTGCTCAATATTCCATCATAAGGGCCAGCTTCCGGCCACCCAAAACCACCATCAGCATGACGCAATTGGATATTGCGTAAACCTATTTGACGAAAACGCTCCCGGGCTTTGTCTTGCAGGGGCTTGATACGTTCTACGCTGTAAACCTGTGACACCAATTGAGCCAGGATGCTGGTTTGATAACCAGAGCCAGTGCCAACCTCAAGTACTTTAGTTAATTTGTTGCCAGTTGCACCTATCAGAATTTCTGTCATGCGCGCAACAATATAAGGCTGAGAGATGGTTTGCCCGTGGCCAATCGGCAGAGCTGTATCTTCATAAGCGCGATGCGATAGAGCCTCATCGAGGAAAATATGGCGAGGAGTATTCAGCATAACGTCCAACACTTTCATGTTGGTTACACCTTGATCACGCAGGCGCTGGATAAGACGCTCACGGGTGCGCAGCGATGTCATGCCAACGCCTTGCATCACGAGAAACTCAAGTACAAACAATTTTCTTTCCAATAAAAGCTTCCATTGCGAGGAATCAATTGCAATGCACGACGCTCCTGCAGTAGCCCTGCGTGCTCCATACCATTACACCATACTTGCCAAGGCTCCAATGCCTGCTGTTCGAAAGCCGCCAATTCGCCTGTTACCAATGGGCGCCCCCGCCCCCATAAAGGTCCGGAGGGATAATTATCCACTTCACCATTCAGGCATTGCGTCCAGTTGCCCGCTACCACACGCGCAGCCAAAACCTGATTGAATAGAAATGACCGCGCTGCCGACAACATAAGGCCGCGTTTTTGCTTATCTCGATAACGCCTTCCCTCCACCAAAATAGCCTGCGCTTCGTGCAAGTTATTTCCGTTACGACCAAAGCGCTGTTCGCCAAAATAATTAGGAACGCCCAGTGAAAAAATTTTTTCAATTTTTTGCTCAAGGGCTTCACGATTATCCGTGTTCACATCGCGTAAACAAATGACAAAATGGTTTTGCTGGTGATCACCGCGACGCAACTTTTGTTGGTGACGAGAGAAGGAAAGCAATTTAATAGAATCAGAACAAATGTTACCCCAATCAGGCTCTGCGCCTTTGGGCAAATAAACGCTAAACCACTGCGTTGTTACTGCATGCCGATCTTTACGGCCGCAATAACCAACATCATTGACATTTACTCCTGCTAACGCAGCGATTTTTTCAGCAACCCATGCGGTATTTTCACCACGCTTGAGAATATGCAAAAAAACATGTTCGCCCGAACCAGAGGGCAAAAAACCAAGGTCTTCATCCACCTGAAAATCTTCGGGTTGTTGGCGAAAAATGGTTGCGGCAGTGAGCTCGCCATATGCGCGCGGAAATTCCAGATTAAACTCAATCAAAACAGATCCACCAACATACGTTTGATAATTAAATTCTTTCAAGCAACACAACAGCGTAACAAGCTATTCCCTCTTCACGCCCGGTAAAACCCAGGCGTTCAGTGGTTGTTGCTTTTACGTTGATTTGATTCAGAGTCGATTGCAAATCGGCAGCAATGGTTTCCTGCATGCGCGGAATATAGGTAGCCATACGTGGTGCCTGGGCAACTATAGTCATATCTGCATTAACAAGTTTCCAACCTTGCTGATTAACTTTCGCATAAACCATGCGCAACAACGAACGGCTATCGGCATTGCGATACTGCATATCGGTATCGGGAAAATGCTTCCCGATATCCCCCAAGGCTGCTGCCCCAAGGAGCGCATCGCACAGTGCATGCAAAAGCACATCGCCATCAGAATGCGCAACCAATCCATGATGATGAGGAATAACTACACCACCAATAACGATTTTATCGCCCTCACCAAATGCATGAACATCGTAACCATTGCCAATACGTATCGACATAAAACATTCCAAAAATCTATTAATTACTATTATTTTGTTGCTGCATGAGCATAGCAGCAATTGCCAAATCTTCCTGACGGGTAATTTTAATATTGTCACTCCGCCCTTGAACCATCAAAGGTTGATAACCGTATGCTTCAAGCGCGGAGGCCTCATCAGTAATCGTTTTCTCCTCAGCCAAAGCGCGCTGCAAACAATCACGCAACAACCCCACCCGAAACAATTGTGGAGTTTGCGCTTGCCAAAGCGAAGATCGATCAATCGTTTTTTCGATAGCGGCATTGGCAACCTGCTTTACTGTATCACTCACCGGCACACCTAAAATACCACCGACCGGGTGATCCCCAACTGTGTCGATAAGCTTGATAATTTCTTGCGCACGAATGCATGGGCGTGCCGCATCATGAACCAGCACCCAATCGCTATCCTGCGCCTGCGAGGACAAAGCCTGCAATCCAGTTAGCACCGAATCAGCTCGTTCTTTACCACCCGCCACTCGAACAATATCTGCATTTTGCGCACAGGCAAGCTGAGCCCAAAAAACGTCAACTTCTGACAAAGGGATATAGACCTTCTTTACCCGAGCAATTGAAAGCAAGCGCTCCAAGGTATGCTCAAGCACCGTTTTATTCAGCAAGGGTAGATATTGTTTGGGACAATTTGCCCCCATACGTGAACCAATGCCCGCCGCAGGTACTATCGCCCAGTAGGTTGGAGAACTAGAAGTAAGGGAAGTGTTCATGAGAAAATTCAGATAGGAGCGGCAGATTTATACCGCCGACGTTTTGGGGTTACTGTTTCTCATCCAGCAACATAAAAAAGGTTTCATCTTTTTTGATGAGACCTATGTCGTTACGAGCACGCTCTTCAATAGTATCCAAGCCGGATTTTAACTCTTCAACCTCAACATCGAGAATGCGATTGCGCTCACGCATACGATCATTTTCAGCCTGCTGCAGATGTATATCGCCCTCCAGGCGATGGGCGTGGGCAAGGCTACCATCACCGATCCATAACCGGTATTGAAGGTAGACCAATAAAATAATCAAAACACCCAGCAACCATTTCATAGTGTTACATCAATGCGAATTTTTATTTTGACGAATGATAAAACCAAAATAACAATAACTGCTAAATGACTCAAAAAATAACAACGAAAGCAACATCAATTAAAACAACAAAGGCCGATAATTCGGCCTTTGTTGTCACTGCAACTACGCCTTGAATTCAGCGCGACCTTTGTAAGGTGCAGCAGCACCCAACTCTGCTTCAATACGCAGCAGACGGTTGTACTTGGATACGCGATCCGAACGACACAGAGAACCAGTTTTGATTTGACCGGCAGCAGTAGCAACGGCGAGATCAGCAATAGTAGTATCTTCGGTTTCGCCTGAGCGGTGAGAAATTACCGCCGTATAACCAGCGTCTTGCGCCATTTTGATCGCATCCAGGGTCTCAGACAGAGAACCGATTTGGTTGAATTTGATCAAAATAGAGTTAGCGATTTTTTTCTCAATGCCTTCTTTCAAAATTTTGGTGTTAGTTACAAACAGGTCATCACCAACCAATTGGATTTTATGACCGATTTTTTGCGTCAAGTCGGCCCAACCAGCCCAATCGCTTTCATCTTTACCGTCTTCGATAGAGATGATTGGGTATTTGGCAGCCAGGTCAGCCAGGTAATCAGAGAATTCGTTGGTGGTGAATACGCGACCTTCGCCAGCCAGATCGTACTTGCCGTCTTTGTAGAATTCAGAAGAAGCACAGTCCAAAGCCAGGGTGACATTCTCACCCAGTTTATAGCCAGCTTTAGCAACAGCTTCAGCGATTACTTTCAGCGCATCTTCGTTAGATGGCAGGTTTGGAGCAAAGCCACCTTCGTCACCCACTGCGGTATTCAGACCCTTATCATGAAGGATTTTTTTCAGGCTATGGAAAATCTCGGCGCCGACGCGAAGAGCTTCAGCAAATGTTTTCGCACCGACTGGCTGAACCATAAACTCTTGAATGTCTACGTTGTTATCGGCGTGCTCACCACCATTAATGATGTTCATCATTGGTACTGGCATGGAATATTTGCCCGGAGTGCCATTTAAATCAGCGATGTGCGCATACAGAGGAACTTTTTTAGAGATAGCAGCGGCTTTCGCGTTAGCTAAAGAAACTGCCAAAATGGCGTTAGCGCCCAATACGGTTTTGAAATCAGTACCATCAGCTTTAATCATCGCATTGTCGAGTGCGCGCTGATCCAAAGCATCAAAACCTACCAACAAATTTTTGATGGTAGTGTTAATGTTGTTCACTGCTTTCAACACGCCTTTGCCCAGGTAACGTGACTTGTCGCCATCGCGCAACTCCAGAGCTTCGCGTGAACCGGTAGATGCGCCAGAAGGAGCAGCTGCAGAACCTACGGAACCGTCTTCCAGAATAACTTCGGCCAATACAGTTGGATTGCCACGGCTATCCAGAATTTCAAAAGCTTTGATGTCAACAATCTTAGTCATTCGTTTTTTCTCCAGAGTGTGTTTCTACAAAAAATCAGTTAATACCAAAGGATTTGCTGGATTTTCAAAATTTATTGAATATCCATTTATTGAATGTTCCCTTATTGAATATCCAAAGGCGGAAAGCTTTTTACCAAATCATCTATGGTTTTCATTTGGTACAAAAAGGGTTCGAGCTTATCGAGTGGTAACGCACTGGGACCATCACATTTAGCTTTATTTGGCTCAGGATGTGCTTCCAAAAACAATCCAGCCAAGCCTACTGCCATGCCTGCGCGGGCGAGCTCTGCAACTTGGTGGCGACGACCACTGGATGCAGCACCCATAGGGTCACGACACTGCAATGAATGAGTTACATCAAAAATGACAGGAGCATCGCCACTCACTTCGCGCATGGTGCGGAAACCAAGCATGTCCACCACCAGATTGTCGTAACCAAAGTTAGTGCCGCGATCACACAGAATAATTTTTTCGTTACCGCACTCAGCAAACTTTTCCACAATATTTTTCATTTGGCCAGGGCTGAGGAACTGCGGCTTTTTGATATTGATCACTGCATCGGTTTTAGCCATAGCAACAACCAAATCCGTTTGACGTGCCAGAAATGCGGGTAGTTGAATCACATCGCAAACATCAGCTACCGGTTGGCATTGATGGATTTCGTGCACGTCAGTAATCACAGGAATACCAAAGGTTTGCTTAATTTCCTGGAAAATCTTTAAGCCATTCTCCATTCCCGGACCGCGATAAGAATGAATAGAGGAGCGATTGGCTTTATCAAAAGAAGCTTTAAAAACGTAGGGGATACCCAATTTTTGGGTAACTTTTACATAGGCTTCTGCAACCTGCAGCGCCATATCGCGCGATTCAAGCACATTCATGCCGCCAAACAATACAAAAGGCAATGAATTACCAACCTGAACCTTACCAATGCTTACAACTTGTTGTGACACACGAGTTCCTTTTTTGATCAGATTTTGATTTGCAAAAAAGACTGGGGCGCAATTAATTGCGCCCCAAGAAATTACTTTTTATTCGCCAACGCCGCTTTTACAAACGCGGTAAAGAGTCTGTGACCATCGCGCGGAGTGGACGTAAACTCCGGGTGGAACTGGCAGGCAACAAACCAGGGATGATCGGGAATTTCTACCATTTCCACCAGGGTATCATCAGCAGACCACCCACCAATTTTCAACCCCGCTTTTTGCAGTTGATCAACATAATTGTTGTTTACTTCATAGCGATGGCGATGGCGCTCAACAATAACATCCGCACCGTAAATATTTCGCGCGTTGGAGCCTGGCACCAAACGGCACTCCTGTGCACCCAAGCGCATAGTACCACCGAGGTCTGAGGACTCATCCCGCTTTTCAACTTCACCATCGGAAGTAATCCACTCAGTAATTAAACCAATAACGGGATGAGGGGAATTACGATCAAACTCAGTAGAGTTAGCGCCTTTCAGACCGAGTACATTGCGCGCAAATTCAATCACAACGGATTGCATCCCCAAACAAATTCCTAAATAAGGGACTTTGTTTTCGCGGGCATATTGCACCGCCATTAACTTACCTTCCACACCGCGTTCACCGAACCCACCAGGGACCAGAATAGCGTCAGCATCTTTCAGAATATCTACGCCTTCTTGTTCAACACGCTCAGCGTCGATGTAATTGATGTTCACTTTGGTACTGGTGTGGATACCGGCGTGTGTAAGGGCTTCAATCAGTGATTTGTAGGCATCCAACAATTCCATGTACTTACCAACCATGGAAATGGTGACGGAATTCACCGGATTCAGCTTGCCATCAACAACTTTGTCCCACTCACTTAAATCAGCTTCGTGACATTGCAAACCTAAAAGTTCAACAACAATTTGATCGAGACCGAAGCTTTGCAGCAACCGGGGAATAGAATAAATAGTATCCGCATCCGGCAGCGGTACTACGGCACGCTCGGCGACGTTGGTGAAAAGTGCGATTTTCCGGCGAGAATCTTCGTCGACCATCTTTTCCGAGCGACACAACAAAATATCTGGTTGCAAACCGATAGAACGCAGTTCTTTTACCGAGTGTTGGGTCGGCTTGGTTTTGGTTTCACCAGCAGTCGCAATATAGGGAACGAGCGTCAGGTGCATCAACAACGCACGCGAGCCCATTTCTACTTTTAATTGGCGTACCGCTTCCAGAAAGGGCTGAGATTCGATATCGCCTACAGTACCGCCAATTTCCACCAACGCCACATCGACGTCGCGGCCACCTTCGAGAATACGGCGTTTGATTTCGTCGGTGATATGCGGAATCACTTGTACCGTGCCCCCGAGGTAGTCACCGCGGCGCTCTTTGCGCAGCACAGTTTCATAAACACGGCCGGTAGTGAAGTTGTTGCGACGAGTCATCTTGGTGCGGATAAATCGCTCGTAATGACCCAAATCCAGGTCAGTTTCAGCACCGTCCTCAGTAACAAACACTTCCCCGTGCTGGAACGGGCTCATGGTACCCGGGTCGACGTTGATGTAAGGATCCAGCTTCATAATGGTCACTTTAAGACCGCGGGCCTCAAGAATGGCAGCCAATGAAGCCGAGGCGATGCCTTTGCCCAATGAAGAAACAACACCACCGGTTACGAATATATAGCGTGTCATGTAAAACCTGATTAACTGTGAAAATGCAGAGCGGATTGGAGATAAATGCCTGTTTCAGTGCCCGGCAGTGCGAGCCAAGGGATTTATCGTTCAGGACGGGGCGCCAGAGTAACAGAAACGACCTTTCGGCTCAACGACAAGCTGGAGGCCAAAACCATCGAAATAAGAATAAGTGATTGATCTAACAACAATTGGGATAAGGCTACCGCTATCTATTACACATCATTTTCACTGTTAAAGGCGGCCTGAATATGGCGATTGGAAAAGCCACGTGAATGCAAGAAACGCATTTGCCTGGACTTCTCACGTGCATCTATAGGCATTTCTCTAAATCGTTTTATACGAGCATCCCGTGCCAATTCAAACCAGACAGCTTCAGACTCATCAATTAAATGACTGATCAGATAAGCATCAACCCCCCGCTCGCGCAGCTCCATTCTAATCAGAACACAACCCTTTCCTTGCTGTTGACGCATCCGGATAAACGCTTCGGCAAAGCGCTCATCCGATTGCAGGTTCTGCTCCTTTAAATCAGCCACAACCTGAAGGATTATCTCTGGCGACGAAAATTTGCGCCCTAACTTCTCAGAGAGTTCTTTAGCCGAATGCTCGCGCATCGCCAGTAGATTCATTGCGGCAAAACGCACATCAGACAATTTGATTTGTTCAGACATAACCCTGACTTGCCCCAGAGATCCATAAGAAAATGGCCGCAGTTGCGGCC
>JAGKXA010000362.1 GCA_021151615.1 Cellvibrionaceae bacterium
GGCTGCGGTCTGTTGATCCAAAAGCCGGACAGTTTCCTGCGTGCAGTGGCCAAAGAGGCTTGCGGTGCAGAACTGACGGCTATTTATGGTGTAGGTTCTATTATGCTCAGCCGCGATGCCGCAGTTGCTGAGTCTCAACGAGCAATCCTGTCTGAAGAGTTGACCAAACAAGGTTTGGTGGTTGCCGGCTGGCGGTTGATCCCAACCGATCCTGAGTGTCTGGGTCCCATCGCCCTGAAATCACTGCCAACCTTTAATCATGTATTTGTAAACAACACCGATCTGACAATCGAGCAAGTTAACGCCAAACTGTTTGTTGCTCGTCGCAAGGCAGAAATCCGCCTTGCAGGTGACAAGAGTTTTTATGTGGCGAGCTTGAGCACCACCATTCTCTCCTATAAAGGATTGATGATGCCGGTGGATCTGCCTCGTTTCTTTGCTGATTTGGCGGATGAGCGCCTGGAAACTGCAATCTGCGTATTCCACCAGCGCTTCTCGACCAACACCATGCCAGTATGGCCCTTGGCCCAGCCCTTCCGCATGTTGGCGCACAACGGCGAGATCAATACGATTGTGGGTAACCGCAATTGGTCTGTTGCCCGTACTCCAAAATTCATCACCCCATTGCTGCCTGAACTGCAAGAGCTCAAGCCGCTGGTGAACCGTACCGGTTCTGACTCTTCCAGCCTCGACAATATGCTGGAAATCCTGACTCTGGGCGGTATGGAGTTGCACCGCGCGATCCGTATGCTGGTGCCACCGGCTTGGCAGAATGTGGAAAACATGGATCCGGATCTGCGTGCGTTCTACGAATACAACTCTATGCATATCGAGCCCTGGGATGGTCCCGCTGGTTTGGTAATTACCGATGGTCGCTACGCGGTATGTACCCTCGACCGCAACGGTCTGCGTCCATCGCGCTGGGTAATCACCAAAGACGATATGATCACTGTGGCTTCGGAAGTAGGCGTATACGCTTATGATCCGGCGGACGTGGTGGCCAAAGGTCGTCTTGGCCCTGGCCAAATCATGTCGATTGATACCCTGACTGGCACACTGCATAAAACCCAGGATATCGACAATCAGCTCAAACAAACCAAGCCTTACAAACAATGGCTGAAAGAGCGTGCGCTGCGCGTTGAATCGACCCTCAATACCGATGCCAAAGAAAATGGTTTGGAAGGTATTGAGCTGAAAGCCAATATGAAGATGTTTCAGGTTAGCTTTGAAGAGCGCGACCAACTGTTGCGTCCATTGGCGGAAGGTGGTCAGGAAGCCGTTGGTTCTATGGGTGACGATACGCCTATGGCAGTGTTGTCACGCCAGCAGCGTTCGCTCTACGACTACTTCCGTCAGCAATTTGCGCAGGTAACCAACCCGCCCATCGACCCATTGCGTGAAGCGATTGTGATGTCGTTGGAAACCTGCCTTGGTCGCGAGTTGTCCGTTTATGAAGAGCATGCGGATCATGCTGACCGCGTAATCCTCAGCTCGCCAGTGCTATCGCCAGAGAAGTTTCGTGGCTTGATGGCGCTGAAGCGTCCTGGTTACGAGCAGCAAAAATTCTCACTCTACTACAACCCTGAAACCACCAACCTGAAAGCGGCGCTGGGCAAGTTGTGCGATGACGTTGCTGCAGCGGTTAAGTCAGGCAAAGTGTTAATGGTGCTGAGCGATGCTGGCCTCACTAAGGGCCAATTGCCGATCCACGCCTTATTGGCGGTGGGCGCAGTACACCAGCACCTGACCAATGTGGGCTTGCGTTGCGATTCCAACCTGATTGTTGAAACGGCCAGCGCGCGCGATCCACATCAGGTGGCTGCATTGATCGCTTATGGTGCAACGGCGGTTTATCCATACCTCAGCTACCACGTTCTCAACGACTTGATTGAGACCGGTGAGTTGCTCAGCGATGTGGATTCTGCCTACAAAAACTACCGCAAAGGTATCGATAAGGGCTTGCTGAAAATCCTGTCGAAAATGGGTATCTCCACCATTACTTCCTATCGCGGTGCGCAATTGTTCGAGGCGATTGGTTTGTCAGAAGAGGTGGTCAACACCTGCTTTGAAAGTACTCCGAGCCGTATCGGTGGTGCGCGCTTTGAAGACTTGGAAGCGGATCAGAAAATTATTGCCCAGACTGCCTGGCTGGATCGCAAGCCGATTATCCAGGGCGGTTTGCTCAAATACGTGCATGGCTCTGAATACCATGCGTACAACCCGGATGTAGTGCAGACGCTGCAAAAAGCGGTGCAAAGCGGTAACTATGCGTTGTGGCGCAACTATGCCGATATCGTGAACAAGCGTCCCGTAGCTATGTTGCGTGACCTGTTAGCGATCCGTGAAGATCTGTGCAAGCCGATCCCGCTGTCTGAAGTGGAGCCGGTAGAGTCGGTCATCAAACGCTTTGACTCGG
>JAGKXA010000363.1 GCA_021151615.1 Cellvibrionaceae bacterium
GGCCATCATTTATCCCACGCGCCTACGGTCAATTGGATTAATGATGGCACACCCAATGGTGCGCTGGTTGTTGCAGGGCAAGTACTGCGCAACAGCAATAATTCCAACGCGGCCATGAATGGCAAAGTCTTTATGGTTAACAAAAATTTGGGTAATGGTTTGTGGCAGGAAATGCAAACGCCTTTATTCACTCCCAGCGATGGCAAAAGCCCCTGCACCAATTACAGCACCCAATTAATTGCCGGAAGAAATCCCGGTGAAATTATTCAATTGGCCAATCGTAATTGCCGTTTTGTTATCGACAAAGGTTTATTAAATAATCCAATCAATGACGGCGTGTATCGTTTGGTGGCGCAGCACAGCAACAAAGCGCTGGATGTTTCCAACTGTTCAACCACCAACGGTACCAATGTTCACCAGTGGCCCTGGGCGGGTGGTGATTGCCAACGCTGGAAATTACAAAACCTCGGCAATGGCGAATATCGCATCACCTCGCAACGCAGCGGGCAAGCATTGGAAGTTGCAAATTGTGCGACGCAAAATGGTGGCAACGTTCAGCAATGGCCAGTAAATGGTGCTGAATGCCAAACCTGGAAAATTGATGAAGTGGGCGATGGTTATTACCGTTTAATTGCCAAACACAGCGGCAAGGTTTTAGATGTTGCCGCCTGCGATACTGCCAATGGCGCCAACGTACAACAATGGGATTGGCTTGGCGGTGGTTGCCAGCGCTGGCGCATTGAAGCGGTAAGCGCCAATGAAATTGCCGCAGACACTTACAACCTGATTGCACAACACAGTAACCAAGCATTAGAAGTAGCAGGCTGTGCAACTGGCGATGGTGCCAATGTGCAGCAGTGGCCGGTGAATGGTGCTAGCTGCCAGCAATGGAAAATCCAGGCTACTGCTGACGGTTTTTATCAACTCATTGCACAACACAGCAACAAAGCGCTGGATGTAAATGCCTGTTCACCCGACAACGGCGGCAATGTACATCAATGGACTGCTAATAACGCTGATTGCCAGAAATGGAGTATTGAACGTTTAAGCACCGGCGATTACCGTTTGCTTGCAAAAGTCAGCGGCAAAGCCCTGGATGTTTCGGCGTGTTCGCAAACCAACGGCGCGAATGTGCAACAGTGGCAGTGGATTGGCGGCCTGTGTCAACGCTGGGCATTACAATCGATTAATGCGAGTAAATCTTCTGCTCCCACATCTTCAATCGCCGTCAGCTCTTCAACACTTTCATCTGCAAATCAATCATCGGCGACTACTTCTTCGCGTTCATCAGTGGCAATCTCATCAAGCTCCATTCAATCAAGCAGGGTTCAATCAAGCACTGCACAATCAAGCGTCTCGTCAGCAGGTAATAATTTATTGACTTGCACACTCGGCACCAGTGACCAATGGAATAACGGCTTTGTGCTAAACAATATTACCGTGACTAACCGCAGCAACCAGACACTGCAAACCTGGCAAGTGCGTTTGCAATTTGCTAATAGCGTACAAGTAACAGGTAGCTGGAATAGCCAGGTGACTCAAACCGGTAATAATGTTCTAGTGAGAAATGCCAGCTTTAACGGCACTCTGGCGCCAGGGCAAAGTGCAAGCTTCGGCTTGCAGGGTAGCCATGGGGGAAATTTTGTATTGCCAACTTGCACAGCCAATTAAATAATTGGCAACACTAAACCAATGGAAACACGAAATAATTGGCACTGCTAAATAAGCTTACATAAAAGCTGTCGCCAAATAAAAACCCGCATTGAGCAATTTATGTAGCAGGCTCAATGCGGGTTTTTAATTGCTGAAATAAATCCCTATTGGCAATAGCGATTAATATAATCCTGATGCGCAGGCAATTTCTCCAGCGTTGTTTCTATGTGTTGGGTAATTTGCTGCATGAAGATACGCAATTCCTCTTTGCTCATGGTATCCACCAACGGATGGTGATGAGCAGGCATTAAGCCCTGGCCAATCATTACCTGCTGCCAGGAATCATCAAATAATTCATTGCCATCGCGGAATACACGGCCGGTATCTTTAAATAATTGAATGCGATGACGTAATGATTCAGGCACTTGCATGTTGCGGCAATAGCGCCAGAATTCAGTATCAGTGCGCTCGGTCGCATGATAATGCAGGATAATAAAATCGCGGATATGGTTGATATCAAATTCCGCCTGGCGATTGAATTCGTCGATATCCGCTTGCACTACCCCACCTGCGGGAAACATACGCAGGAAGCGAATAATATTTTGCTGGATTAAATGGATACTGGTGGATTCCAGTGGCTCCAGAAAGCCGCTCGACAAGCCTACCGCCAGACAATTTTTATTCCATTGCTTTAAGCGGCGGCCAGTTCTGAATTTAATGACCCGCGGCTGGATTAACGGCTCGCCTTCAATA
>JAGKXA010000364.1 GCA_021151615.1 Cellvibrionaceae bacterium
TACCTGAACGGGTTTGAAGCGCGCACCTCTTACAGCTACCGCAGCGCCTTCCAGCGTGACATCAACCTGGTGATGGGTGAAGAGGGGATGAACGATGCCGAAGGCTATTGGGATTTGAGCTTGTCCTACGAATTCAACGACCTCTACAAGGTGTCGTTCCAGGTACAAAACCTGACTAACGAACCTTACAAAACCTACGGACTGGAATCCAACAACCCGGCGCATATCAACAAGTACGAAGAGTTTGGTACGCGCTATTCGATTGGCTTGAACTGGAAACTGTAATCGCATCCAGCAGGTTTTGCTTTTTTATTGTGGACTATCTCTCCTTATTTGCGGCTGCTTCGGCAGCCGCTTTTTTTCCGCGCCTGCGCAAAATACGCGAGAGCAAACCATAATTAAGCACTCTGCATAACAATGACAATGATTGAGGCAATAGCATGAAGTATGTGGTGTACAAAAAAATCTGGCTCACTGCCGCCGTGATTTTTTTGCTCAGTCAATCAGTAATCGCCGAAGAACGCTTTTATACCGGCGCCGATTTATCCTATGTCAATGAAATGGAAGACTGCGGCGCTAGCTATCGCGACAAGGGTAAAAAGGTCGATCCCTTTGCGCTCTTCGCCAGCAGAGGTGCACAACTGGTGCGTGTACGTTTATGGCACGACGCGCAATGGACGCAATATTCCGATCTTGACGATGTGAGCAAAACCCTGCAACGCGCCAAAGACAACAACATGAAAACCCTATTGGATTTCCATTATTCCGATACCTGGACTGACCCGGAAAAACAATTTATTCCCAAGGCCTGGGCGCAGATTACCGACGCCAACGAATTAGCCAAAGTACTCTACGATTACACAACGGAAACGCTCGCCGCGCTGGATAAAAAAGGTCTGCTACCGGATATGGTACAAGTCGGCAACGAAACCAATATTGAAATATTGCAGCAAGAAAAAAATATTGTGCATGGCATTCCGAATTGGCAGCGCAATGCGCTGTTACTGAATAGTGGCATCAAAGCCGTGCGCGATTACAGCGCTGCCTCGGTTAAAAATGGCAGCAAGAAAATTGAAATCGTTTTGCATATTGCCCAACCGGAAAATGCGCTCTGGTGGTTTAAACAAGCCAAAGAAAATGGCGTCACCGATTTCGATATTATCGGCCTCTCCTATTACCCCCAGTGGTCGGAATACAAACTGCCGCAATTGCCAGGTGCAATTCGGGAATTAAAAACCACCTATCAAAAAAACATCATGATTGTGGAAACTGCTTACCCCTGGACGCTGAAAAATTTTGACAAGGCCGGCAACGTGCTCAATAAAAATGCGCTGCAACCCGATTTCCCAGCTACAGCCAAAGGCCAGTTGATGTATCTGCTGACGCTCACACAATTGGTTAAAAAAGCAGGCGGGCTGGGCGTTATTTATTGGGAACCCGCCTGGGTTAGCACCCGATGCAAAACGCTCTGGGCGAGAGGCTCGCATTGGGAAAATGCCAGCTTCTTTGATGCCACTCGCCACAACAATGCGCTGCCTGCGTTTTTATTTTTTAATGCGCAATACACAAAATAATTTAATCAACCTGACCGACGAGTGAGAGATATGAAACTACAACAACTAGCCGCGCTCAGCCTGTGTGGATTTATCGCTGCTTGCAGCCAGAATTCACCGCCACCCACCCAGGTAGTTGCCGATAGCAATTACAACGCAAATTGGGAATTTTTCCGCAGCGAAAAGGTCCTGGATCTCACCAGTGCCCAACAGCAAACCCAATGGGAAAAAGTGCAGTTACCGCACACACCTAAAATAGAACCGCTGATTGTGAACGATCAATTCCAGGGCGATGCCTGGTATAAAAAGAGCATCACCATTGATCCGCAATACAAAGGAAAACAAATTTCACTGAAATTTGAATCGGCAATGAATGTGGCCGAGGTTTGGTTAAACGGTGAAAAATTAACAACCCACGTGGGGGGTTATTTGCCGTTTAACATCAAACTTACCGAAAAATTAAAATGGGATACACCGAACGAATTATTGGTGCGTTTGGACAATCGCGACAATCCTGTCACCGGCCCCAAGCCACTTAAAGATCTGGATTTTAATACCTATGGCGGCATCTATCGCCATGTGATTCTGCAAATCGACAACGACCTGCATATTAGCGATGCAGTTGCCGTCGGCAAAACCGCGAGCGGCGGAATTTTTGTTCGCTACCCCAAGGTGACCAAAGAACAAGCGAGCATCAGCGTGCAAACCCATTTGGTGAATTCCCACATCGACCCCAAACAATTTCGCGTAGTGCAGCGGTTAATGGATGGCGACAAGGTGGTGGTTGATCAAACAGGCCCATTGCAAACTATTCAAGGTAATAGCGACAGCGAAAACACCATCGAGCTGGCG
>JAGKXA010000365.1 GCA_021151615.1 Cellvibrionaceae bacterium
ATGCTACTTATATATTTTCAGTGAATATACCTACTGACTATTTGGATGCATTTGTAATTCATGATGAAGGCATTACTTTCAAGAATCTTCCTATTGAATTGAATGCTACTTTTAAAGTTGAACGACTTACTTCATCATCAATCAATCAACTGCTTCAGAATGCCAACGATAAAGGCGTACAAATCATATCCTGCGCAACACAACGAGATGAACTTGGACTACCAAAAACCAAATTTTCCGACTTGAATCCAGACCTGCAATTTGTGCTTCCACCCAAAGAAGATAGTGACAACAAAATTAACTTTTCCGGCCCATTTGGTATATATGCCCGCGAGTTGTTTTTCCATGCCCCGATGGCTGTAGCTGCTTCTCTGGCAGGCAGCTTTCAGTACTCTGCTTCCAGGAACTGGTACCACAAAGTGTTTAATGCGTTGGGGGTAGAAGAAAAGAATAAAAAGGAAGTATGGCAGTACTTGCCTTTCTATGATTGTAAGACCGGCTATCTGAGTATAGTTTGGAATAAGGCAGATAATAAGATATGTCTTTCCAATGGTGTCGACACTGGTTTTACTTCTACTACACAGCCATATATTACCTACAATGACTCGGATAAATTGCTTTACATACTTGGCATGAAAATAGTAAAGAAAACAGAAAGTTTGTATTACATAATGTCATCAGATGGAGGAAATGTATGGAATATTGTTCATGCGTTTTTGAACATAGAGTACCAAAAAGCCAGTGGCATTTTTTCATCGCCAGATAAATTGGATATATACATTAACGATGGTATGATGATATCTTGTGACAAAGACAGAATCAATTGTTCTTCGGCACAAACTATAAACTTCATACCTAAATGGGCGCAACTAACCACGGTTGATACAACTGGAAAAACTAACACGCTCAATCCCGATCTCATCGCCGACAATAATCCGGAAGTATATATGAGATGGACACTGGAACAGTACATTCGGTTTATCCTTGATGCCGCTGACAGGCAATTCATGCAGGAAAGTTGGGAAAGCCTTAGTGCTGCCACGCAACTGTATTTTGAAGCAGAAGACTTGCTAGGTGGCAAGCCCAATGTAAAGGATTTGGAAAGTGTGTATGAAAAAGAAAATAAAAGGATATATGAATATGTACAAGATATAAGCACAAGCTTTGCGAAACCAACTAATCGCGATTTGAAGTCGCTATGGGATTGGGTTAGTGACCGCCTTTATAAATTACGCAATGGCTTGAATATTAATGGAGAACGTCAATTGCCTTCCACGAACGATGCTGCGGCAGAACCATGGCGTTTAGTGCTGAGTTTAAGAAACAGCCGGGTAAATCCAAACACAATCGCGGAACTATATTCAGGCAGAACAGTTTATCGTTTCCGTGACCTGATCCCAGCTACTGAAACAATAATATACATGGTGGCTGAATTCGGCAACCAACTTTACAATGCGCTTATCCAGAAAGACAATGAACAGTTGCAAGCTTTGCAGGCCACCCACCAGGTAAACCTGCTTAATGTTACTAAAAAACTATATGATTATCAGGTTAGCGAAGCTACTAAAGAAGTGGAATCCCTGCGAAAAAGCTCTGAATTGACACAGGCTCAGTATAATTATTATTCAAGTTTAATTCGTCAGGGAAACTTGCCGCAAGAGATACAGAGTCTTAGCTTGAGTGCAAGCGCAGCTACTTATCAGTTTGCCGGGGCCGTTACTCATACCGGAGCCGTAGTGGCTTATCTAATGCCTAATATTTTTGGCCTGGCAGATGGAGGAATGGAGTTCGGACAGGCAGTATCTACAGTCGCAGCTGGCTACGCCGACCTTGCTTCGGGTTTGCAAACCACCTCGCAAATACTGGCTACACAAGCCGAATACACACGGCGCAACGAAGAATGGCGGTTTCAACAGGAGCAGAGTCTTCTGTCCTTGAATCAATTAAATAAGAGCATTGAAGCTGCGCAAATCCGTTTAAACATCGCAATTGAAAACAGGAATCTGTACCACCTCCAGCTAAAACAAGCCAACGAAATACTTAGCTATCTCAATACCAAATTCACTAATGCAGAACTATTTAGCTGGATGAGCGGAAAAATGTCGTCACTTTATTTCACAGCCTATCAGTTGGCTCTAACCGGGTTGCACAAGTTACAGGCAGCGTACAATTACGAACTTGATTTGACTGATAGTGAGCAGGGGAGTTTTATACCTGCGAATGCCTGGGACAGCGTAAAAAAAGGACTACTGGCCGGCGAATCGCTGAAGCTTGCCTTGGCAACTATGCAAAATGCATACCTGAACAAGAACGTTCGCAAACAACAGGCTGAAAAGGTTTTGTCACTAAAACAAAATGTAGAATGTTGCGACTGGCAAAAGTTTATTGG
>JAGKXA010000126.1 GCA_021151615.1 Cellvibrionaceae bacterium
CGAGAGGGAAATCAGGCGTGAAAGCATAGTCAGTTTCTTTAGAGTAATGATGGTTTCCGGGTGTCTGCGAGGCAGAGTTACAGTAACATACGCGACCCTATGGACACTGGGCAATGGCTATCATTCCCTGAATGTCGCGATTTCGTGAAAATTTTATTTGCCCGTTCTGTGCTGCTGTAAAGTCATCAACAATTGCGGGTGTTGCCGCAGCAAGTGTTGTTTATCGGCAAGTCGGTATTTTACCGGGCAGGTGCTTTCCCAAGAGATGTCTTCCTATGTCGAGCATTGTTTTTCGTAGCGCGTTGTTAATTGTTGTTGGTGTGGGATTGGCGGGTTGCCAAACACCCTTTTGGATGAACAAGAAAAAAACTCCGCCACCACCACCGCCTGCGCCCGTCGTGCAAGCACCTGCGCCACTCACCAAAGAGCAGCAGGTAGTCAAAATGCTGATTCTTAATGGCGAATACACCCTGTCACAAAACATGTTGCTCACGCCGAAAAACGACAATGCTTACGATTATTTTCGTGCGGCACTCAAGTTGGACCCGAACAACCAGCGTGCAAAAGGGGGCTTGCAAGGAATCGTAATGCGCTACGTGGATCTTGCGCGGCAGGCGGCGGCGCGCGGCAATTATTCGCAGGCGACCACCATGCTGAATAATGCACGTATTGTTGATCCAACCAATTTGCTGATTAAAGAAGTATCTGATGGGCTCAGCGAACAAATTAAATCGGCGCCTCCAGTAGAGCCCTATCGCGGCGGTGCCCATGAATTCTTGCTGGACGCTAGTCTGGTGGGAAAAGATGATCCAAAAATTCTTGCGCGAATTGCCGAGGTGACTAACAAAGTGAAAGAGACTAATAGCCTGGCCATGATCATTGCGCGTACTGATGTTGAAGGCCGCTGGATCTACCAGAAAATGCGTGACGCCGCGCCCGGTTATCGCGTGCGCGGTGATATAAAGCTCGGCAGTCCGGTACGCATAGTATTGGAGCCGGTTGCACAATAACTGCCCAGGTCGCGTAAATTTGAAGGCATCCCCCGGATGCCTTTTTGGTAATGTGCCACTCAAATTTTTATCTTTTCTCTCCTTGAACTTTTGTTACCTGTCCCTATCTAAGCCGCACAATTGCCAAGGTGTTATTCAGGCACATTGAAAGTGTTTAGTTTGATTCCACCAGCGCGCCCGCAGGTTATCAACGCGAAGGCGCGAAAATTTGATTGTCATTACGATTGTTTTGTGGGAATAACCCCGTCTCTGAGGAAAAAACAATGTATAACACGATCGCTCAGCCAGTGATTGCTCTACCGCTTACCTCGTTACTTCTCTCCGGTACTCCTCCGGGCTAACCCTGCTTTTTGGTGTTGCAGCACTCCGTCACCGGAGTGAATTGTTACGCCTCGAATTTCTTCTCTGATTGAGCGCAAGATTTCGTCAATCGGTTGTTCGTATTTTTCCAATCGTAAACTAGGGAGGACTTATGCTGTCAGTGTCACAACTCAAGCGCGCCTACGGTGATTTTGTCGCTGCAGATGCAGTGAGTTTTTCAATCGCCAAGGGTGAAATCGTGGGGTTGCTCGGCCACAACGGTGCCGGTAAAACCACAGTAATGAAAATGTTAAGTGGATATCTCGAACCGAGCGCAGGGGAGATTTTTTTTGAGGGGCAATCCCTGACACAGCATTTAAAATCCTTGCAGCGGAAAATTGGTTATTTGCCAGAGAGCCTGCCGGTGTATCCGGAAATGTCAGTGGCAGATTATTTGGATTACGCAGCTGAATTAAAAGGATTGCGTGATCTGGAAAAACAGCGCGAAATAAAACGTGTGATTCAGGCAACGGATATTGCAACTAAATTACTTGCTCCTATCGCCACTTTATCGCGCGGTTACAAGCAGCGGGTTGGTGTCGCCCAAGCGCTGTTGGGTAAACCTGGTTTGTTAATTCTTGATGAGCCGACGAATGGTCTCGACCCCCAGCAGACGTTGCAAATGCGTACACTGATCCGCGAGATTGCAAAGGATGCGACGGTCATTCTCTCCACGCACATCATGCAAGAGGTCGATGCACTTTGCGATCGCGTGTTGATGATGCGTGCAGGAAAACTGGTGATTGATGCGAAGCTGGCCGACTTGCGCCAGAGCCGCGCGCTGCTGGTAAAAACCAGTGCCACCACCAAAACCGCACGCGATATTCTCAGTGCCCTGGCGGGTGTTGAGCAGCTGTTGGTGATTGCGGAAGATGAAACAACGGGCACACAGTTGCGCCTGGAAATTAAAGAGGGAATTGATCTTGCCAGTCTCAGTGCGGCCGTTGCCAAGGCCGTTATCAACAATGGTGCTGACTTATTTGAATTGCGTACCGAGGTGCGCGATCTGGAAACACTGTTCCGCGAGGTAAATGCAACAGGCAATCTACAAGGGGGGTTAAGCCATGCAGCCTAAGCAAACCCTTTGGCGTATCGCCAAAAAAGAAATCGTATTGTTTTTCGCATCGCCAATTGCCTATTTGTTTTTGGCGACCTTTGCCGCGGTTAGCTTGTTTACTTTCTTCTGGGGCGAAGCATTTTTCTCGCGCAATATTGCGGACGTTCGCCCATTGTTTGAATGGATGCCGCTGTTGCTGATTTTCCTGGCGAGCACACTCACCATGCGACTTTGGAGTGAGGAGCGTCGCTCGGGAACGCTGGAGCATGTACTGACGCAACCCGTTCCCCTGTGGCATTTTGTGTTGGGAAAATTTTTCGGGTGTTTTGCGTTGCTCGCGATCGCGCTGCTGATTACTCTGCCGCTGCCAATCACGGTTGCGATTCTGGGGGATTTGGATTGGGGGCCTGTTCTGGCCGGTTATATCGCGACCTTGTTGTTGGGAGCAGCGTATTTGAGTATCGGGTTATTTGTGTCTGCGCGTAGCGATAATCAAATCGTGAGTCTGATCAGTGCAGTTGCCGTATGCGGTGTGTTTTATTTGCTGGGTAGCAAAGCGATTACCGATTTCTTTGGTATCGCAGCGGGTGAGTGGATGCGGCTATTGGGCACGGGTTCGCGCTTTGAATCAATTACCCGCGGTGTTATCGATGCGCGCGATTTGTATTACTACCTGAGTTTAATTGTGGTTTTCCTGGTGTTGAATACCTTTGCACTCGAACGGGAGCGCTGGGCCGCAACGGGCAATAAATCCTACCATCAAGGTTGGCGCGCAGTGACCTTGCTGTTACTGGCTAATGCCCTGGGCGCTAATCTCTGGTTGGGTCAAATTAACAGTTTGCGTGTGGATGCGACACGCGGCAACCAATATTCCATTTCTCCGGCGACCCAACACTATTTGAGTCAGCTGCAAGAGCCGCTGTTACTGCGCGGTTATTTCAGCGGAAAAACCCATCCATTGTTGTCGCCCCTGGTGCCGCAAATGCGCGACCTGATGAAAGAATATGAAATCGAAAGTAATGGCAAGGTGCGTGTTGAATTTGTTGATCCGGTGACCAACCCGGAATTGGAGGAAGAGGCGAATCAAAAATACGCGATTCAGCCAGTGCCATTCCAGGTGGCAGATCGCTATCAGGCCGCCGTGGTTAACTCCTATTTCAACGTACTCGTTCAATACGGCGATGAATACCAAGTGCTGGGGTTTCGCGATCTGATTGAAGTCAAATCAGGTGGTGATACTGATTTGGATGTTCAACTACGCAACCCTGAACACGATCTAACGCGTGCAATCAAAAAAGTGCTGCAATCCTACCAAGCGGGCGGCAATTTGTTTGACACCGTGAAAGGGGATTTGGTGTTTAACGCCTATATATCGGCTGATGCGAAATTGCCGCAACCACTCAAAGATTTTAAAGCGGCAATGCAGGCAGAATTGAAAAAGCAAACCGAAAAATCCGGCGATCGCTTGAAAGTGGTAGTGCAGGAGCCGGAAGCAGAGGGCGGGAAAATTGCCGACCAGATCGCGAAAGAGTTTGGTTTTCAACCCATGGCGACCAGTTTGCTGAGCAATGAACGTTTCTATTTTTATCTCACCCTGACCCAGGGCGAACAAGTGGTACAAATTCCCTTGGACGATATGAGCGTGGCGAGTTTCGAGCGCAATTTCAATTCAGCCGTTAAACGCTTTGCCAGTGGATTTACCAAAACGCTCGCATTGGTTGCGCCTGAACCCGATTACGCCGGTGGCTACCACGGTCAAGGTGCGAGTGCGCAATTCACACAACTGGAGCAATTTTTAGGAAGCGAGTTGAATATTGTCCGCGATGATTTAAAAGATGGCTCTGTTACTGGTGAGGCAGATGTCCTCTTTGTTGCCGCGCCCAAGAATCTCGACGAAAAACAAATTTTTGCGATCGATCAATTTGTGATGCAGGGCGGTACCCTGGTGCTCGCAACCTCACCCTATTCGGCCAGCTTGTCGCAACGAAATTTAAGTTTGCAAAAACAATCCTCAGGCTTGAACAGTTGGTTGGAGCACATGGGTATCAAGCTCGAGGAAAAATTGGTGATGGACAAACAAAGTGTTCCGTTTCCAGTACCGGTACAGCGCAATGTGGGCGGGTTTAGTGTGCAGGAAATGCGCATGCTGGATTATCCTTACTTTGTGGATGTACGTGGTGCGGGCCTGAATACTGACAACCCAATTACCAGCGGGTTGCCGCAAACCACCATGGCATGGGCTTCACCCTTGGTGTTGGATACGGAAAAACAAAAAGCACGCAAGGTGACCGAATTGTTGCGCAGTTCGCAGCAATCCTGGTTGAGTTCCAGCACTTACATTATGCCGGAAGTGACCAATTCGGGAGTGGCAGCTTACATTCCCGAAGGCGAGCAAAAATCGCATTTGCTGGGTGCTGTTGTGCAGGGGCGGTTTGAATCCTGGTTTGCCGGAAAAACCTCACCGCTGGCCACCAACAATTCGGCTCCTTCGGCGCAAAATAATGATGCACAACCAGCGGATACTTCTGCACCGGCAATTAATCGGGTCATACAACATTCGCCTGATTCTGCGCGCATTATTGTGTTCGGCTCAAACGACTTCCTCGCGGATTCTGTGCTCAGCATGGCGAGTATGGCGAGCGGTGGGCAGTACCTGGGATCAATTCAATTGCTTGCCAATGCAGTGGATTATGCCGTTGAAGACGAAGGCTTGATGACGATTCGCGCGCGCGGCAATTTCAACCGCACTTTGCCTGCGATGGAAGAGGCTACCCAAGCCTTCTGGGAATATTTGAACTACGGTTTGGCATTGCTCGCGTTGTTGGTCGTAGGTTTTATCCAACACCGATTCAAACGGGCACGTGAACAGCAATATCAACAATGGCTGGCAAACTAGGAGCATCTAACCATGAATCAATCGGTTAATTTTTCGCATGCTGTTGCCTCGGCAACAGCGCCGGTGACCGTTGCATCACCCCTGGGTTACTGGTCGAAAGTGCTGACAATTTTTTTGTTCGTACAAATTCTTTTAGCGATTGGCGTGTTCGCCTGGCAGGAAAATGCCAAGCCACAGGTGCAGGCGCAACCTTTGCTGGCGGCGGGTGCTGGTGATGCGGATAAAATTATTATCCGCGATGCCAATGCCAGCGTGACCTTGCAAAAAGTGAACGGCAATTGGCAGTTGCCCGGGCTGCAAAATCTTCCCGTGGATACGCAAAAGGTGAACGACTTGCTCGATAAATTAAAGGGCACCAAGCTCACCTGGCCGGTCACTACCAGTCGCAGCAGTCACGAGCGATTCGAAGTGGCCGAAACCAAATTCCAACGCCGTATCGAATGGTTTCAAGGTGATAAAAAACTGGATGATTTATTGGTGGGTACATCGCCCGGGTTCAAAAAAGTTCATGCCCGCAAGCAGTCTGATGATTCGGTTTACGCTGTGCAGTTGAATGCGTTTGAATTTGCCACGAGTAATAATGACTGGTTGAAAAAAGATCTTCTTGCGATCAAAGACGTTCAGCAAATCAGCGGTCGCGACTATGCACTGCAAAAAAGCGGTGCGAATTGGGGGTTTGCAACTGGCCCGGAAAAACTGGATACCAATAAAGCAACAGAATTAGCCAATGCGTTTGGCAGTCTGCAGGTCACCGAGGTGGCGGGCGAGTTTCCGCACGGTGACGTTCAAACCTATCAGGTAAAAGCGGGGGCGCGCGATTACCGGTTTGAGTTTGCAAGCGCGGATAACAGTTATTTTGTAAAACGCGCTGACCTTACGCCAGTATTTAAACTGAGTCAGTACGAATACGAACGCATTGTGAAACCGGTTAAAGCGGAGTTGGTTGCCAAAAATCAACAACCTGCTTCCGATCCCATTAATCAAGTTGTTGAACAAACCACCAAGGGGCTAATTAATAGCAACCAATAAGTTGCGCAACGCTAACTGAAAAAGGAAACGGCCCGACATGGGCCGTTTCCGTTTTCGTATCCCGGTATTTGGTTGGTTGTATCCTCATCGGGCATATTCGCGCGCTCCAAAAATAGTCCGGGTAAAGGATGATAAGAATGCGAGGGCATTTTTTGCTATGCTTCGCCCTCGTTTCGAGTATGGTCACCCTATGCGCATCCTGTATTCCATTTTTTTTTACTTGCTCCTGCCTTTTATCTTACTGCGTTTGCTATGGCGCTCCTTTGCGGCGCCGGCTTATGCGCGGCGTTGGGCTGAGCGGTTTGGCTTTTTTCCGCACTTACGTACCACTAAAAAAGTGGTCTGGTTGCATACGGTGTCGGTGGGGGAATTTTTAGCGGCGCTGCCGCTGATTCGCCGGTTGCTGGCTGATGATTCCCTGCAATTGGTGATTACCACTACCACCCCCACGGGTTCCGAGCGGGTGAGGGCTACCCTGGGTGATGCAGTATTTCATGTGTATGCGCCCTACGATGTACCTGATGCACTGGCCCGTTTTTTTGCGCGCATAAACCCTGCTCTTTACCTGGTGATGGAAACCGAGTTGTGGCCCAATACCCTGGCGGCGTGCGCGCGCCGAAAAATTCCTGCGGTGCTGGTTAACGGGCGCTTGTCTGAACGATCAGCACGCGGCTACGCGCGTTTTTCTTCACTGACCACTCCGATGCTAAATAACCTGACGCTCGCGTTGATTCAAAATGCAACTGATGCAGCACGTTTCACCCAACTTGGTTTGCCGGAATCCAACCTGCGTGTGACGGGTAATATCAAATTTGATTTAACACTCACCGATGAGTTGCGCGCGCGCGCCGCTGATTTGAACGCAAAATTTAATGTGGCAGGTGAGCGACTCGTATGGATTGCCGCCAGTACTCATCAAGGTGAAGATGAGATCATCCTCGATGCTTTTTCTGCAGTACGCAATAGATTAGGTGATAGAGCCCATTCATTACTATTGATTTTGGTTCCGCGCCACCCGGAGCGATTTGAACGGGTTGGGCAGTTGTGTGAGTCGCGCGGCTTTACCACCTTGCGTCGCAGTCGTGCTGAAGTTTCAACGGATATGGATATTCTACTGGGCGATACCATGGGTGAGCTAATGCTGTTGTTTGGTGCCAGTGATATAGCCTTTGTGGGTGGTAGCCTGGTGCCCAACGGTGGACATAATTTTATTGAGCCTGCGGCTTGGGGCTTGCCGTTATTGAGTGGTGAGCATTTGTTTAATTTTGCCGAAGTATCTGCACTGTTAAAGGCGGCTGATGCACTGAACCTTGTCCGTAGCGACGATGAGTTGGCAGCCAGTGTGTATGACTTGGTAATGGATGCGAATTTGCGAAAAGCAAGAGGCGAAAATGCATTGCAGGTAGCAGTGGAAAATCGTGGCGCGTTGGATAAAACCTTGGCGCACATCAATACGCTGTTTACATAAAACGATGATTTTATTATCGCCGCAATCACAATGAATGTTGATTTTATTGTTTAAAAAATTGCTTCCAGTGAATGCGTGATTGCGTGATAACTGCAGGATTTTTTAGCAGTAATTGCGCATTTTTATTGTGAATCAGTGCCTGGTTTTCCCGGGTGCCATCGCCGTTATCCCAACTTGACCAACTCATCCAGTAGGCTATGGCCGGGTATTTTTGTTGCAGTTGCTGAAGATAAAGCTGTGTGTTCAGTATACCTTTACGGCTGAGTGTGCCGCCGGCAACCGGGCCAAACTCGGCCATTGCAACAGGTTTATTAAATTGCTGATAGGTTTGGTAATCGCGAATAGTTAACTCATCGTTATAGGCAGTGCCGGCAACAATATCCACATATTCTTCACCGGGATAGCGCCAATCAACCGGCTTGATAAAATGCCGTTCCATCAGGGTTGGGCCTTGGTTGGGCGAATAGACCCATAATAAATTATTCAATTGTTTTTCTACGGTAAAATAGCGGTACATATCGATCCATAAATCGATATAAGGTTGTGGATCTTTCGGTGCACTGCTAATGCCCCACCAAAACCAGTTGCCATTCATCTCTTGTAATGGTCGCCATAACACTACCACACCGGCTTTCTGTAATTCATTGAGTGCATTGGCAATGCGATCCAGTTTGCGCCGCCAGACTTTATGCATGGGGGATTGCGGATTGGTGAGCTGGGTTAAATCTACCTCGCTCATATCGCCAACCTTGGTGCGTGTGTGGCTCCAGATTCCTGCATTATGCACAATGTCAGTTTCGTCATTCCACCAGGGATTATGTGGAGCCCAGTTGATGCTAACCAATCCACCAGAATTCCAGTAATTAATTAAAATCTCATTAACCGCCGATAATTGCGCGGGAGTAGCAATTTTATCGTGCTCATAATCCACACCAATCATTCCCGGCGCTTCGCCTGTTGTTTTTTGCAGCGCGAGGATGAGCGGCGCGTATCCAGCTAACCCGTCCTGATTAAGAATGTCGCTACTATGCCCCGCGTTCTGCCCGGCGATAACACCGGCAATTGAATTGTTACTGAGTGCTGCGAGGTAGGCTTGCACTGCGCGTGCCGATTGGCTGGCGTTAGCGTTGCTGGTTTTGTCAGTGGCTTTGGCATACACCGAGCAATTAAAAAAAACGGCAGTGAGTGTTAATGCGAATCGCAAAAAGAAATGCTTATACATGGGTAACTCTATTCAGCTAAATTTATTATTAGTGTGCGAACGGGTAAAAATTTTTGGACTCAATCCCTGCAATTATTAAATCAGGTTGCAACTATCACAACCAATAAAAATGCCGGGAACTGGCCCGGCATTTTATTGGTAAATAGATATTGGTTAGAAGAATAACTACTCGATTAGTTTTCGTATTTGCTACGGCTTACGAGTGAATCATCCAGCAGCCATTTATCAATTTCCTGCACATCTGCCGGAGTCAACATGCCCGCCACTTCACGCAATTTAATAGTGTCTATGACGTAGTCGTAAAGTGCATTGGAGTAATCGCGACGTGCTTGATACAGGTTGCGCTGTGCAAGCAATACTTCAACCAGGTTGCGTGTTCCCACTTCATAGCCCGATTGAGTCGCTTCCAGTGCAGATTGGTTGGAAACAATCGCTTGCTTACGCGCTTGTACCGCGGCAACGTCAGTCTCGACCGATAAATGCAGTGCGCGTGTATTTTGGATAACGTTGCGCTGGGTGCTGTTGTACAACTCTTGCGCCTGGGTGTACTGCGCATAGGCCTGACGGCTGCGACCTGAGGTAGCACCACCGCTATAAATAGGTACTTCCAGTGAAATATTTACAGAGCTGCCATCTTTGGATATATCCATCGGGTTGCTGTCTGAGGTGCCGTCAGTATCAGTGTCTGAATATCCAAGGCTGGCGCCAACCTTCGGAAAATGGCCTGCTTTATTGGCTTTGGCATTTTGCAAAGAGGCATCAGCTTGCAGCTTGGAAGCTTTCAGGTTGTAGTTGTTTTTCAGGGAGAACTCTACCCAATCAGCACGCGAGGCAGGGGTTGGGTTTACCACCGGGAATTTCGCTGACAGTGGTGCTACCTTGTCTTCTGGTTTCCCGGTGAGTACCTCCAGTGCTTCATAACTAATTCCCAGATTGCCGCGCGCTTCCAGGGTAGAGGCGCGAGCGCTATCGAAAGCTGCCTGTGCTTCATGCACTTCAGTAATGGCGGTCAAACCTACTTCGAAACGTTGTTTCGTTTGTTCAAGCTGTTTGGCTAAGGCTTTTTCTTCGGCAATAGTTGCTTCCAGGGTTTCAATGGAACGCAATACATTGAAATAGGCTTCAGCAACGCGAACGATCAGGCTTTGTTGATCGGCGCCAAACACGGCTTCAGCTTGTTCGCTTAATTTGGTGCCTTGTTTGTAGGTGTACCACAGAGCCATATTGAACAAGGGTTGCGTGAGGGAAATGTCCCAGCCCTTGCTATCAAGATCAGTCTTGGTGGTGTTATTGCTTAGGTTGTTGGTGGTTTCTGTATCACTGTTGCTAACGGAATATCCCGCATTAATCTGCGGCAACAGACCTGCACGGGCGATAGTTTTGTTTTGTAATCCGGCTTCGTATTTGGCTTTGTCAGCTTTTAATTGTGCATCGTTTTGCAGGGCGAGTTCATAGACATCAAACAGGCTATTCGCGCTCGCGGTAAAAGGGGTCAGTGAGAAGAGGCTGACGAGCAGGTAAAGCTTGGTCTTTTTCATAAGGGGGGTTCCAAAGTCCAGAGTTTAAGAATTCCAGTTCGGCACCAGGATACTACCTGGCTAATTGCTGATCGCATCGGCGATCAACCGTTAAACATACTAATAGGTTACAGATTGTCAGGTTGCGTGGAGTGTAGCTGCTTGCCAGTGTTGGGTCGAGCGGTGAACGTAAGTTCATTGGTCGCAAGAGTAAAGTCCCGGAGCCTCAGGGTGAAGTTACAAATGTAAGTCTCAACCTTACTTTACCTTTCTATACCGATGGTTCGCGCACAGGCAAGGCTCATCACACAGGGTTAGATGCGGCTGCCCATCATATAGATTCACTCGTCCAAAAAATGTCAGGGGTTGTAACAACTGAAAGCAGTCACCCCGACCCTTAGCTTTCGCAGTGGTTTCCGCGGTTCGAATTTCGGTAAAAAAAGTTCGAGTTATTGCCAAATTGCGAATTTTTCGCATTGGATTATAAATGTTTGATTGCGTCGCCCTAGGGGCAGCTCTTATCATGCGCGCCCATTTTGTGCATTTAATTTGACGAGTTTGCCTGTCCAGCACTGTTGCCGCGTTTTATGAGCGAAGATATAACTGTTAACTCATTCCGCTCCCGGCAAGATATATCCCTTTTCGTATTACCCATTTTTAACTTTTAACCTTTATAACGGAGTTGCCATGTCTTCACTGGATATTGCCAAGCTCGACCTTATGTATGTCGGGATTATTATCTTTACCGGTTTGCTGGGCGGTGTAATCGCCAAAAAGATTAAAGTGCCGGATATTGTCTTGTTTCTCTTGATCGGGATTGGCCTGGGTCCAACTATTGGCGGTGTGCTGCATGTGCCTGCAGACTCGACTATGAACCAATTGATCCTGACCATTGGTGCCTGTTATCTGCTCTTTGAAGGCGGAGCGACTTTGCGTTTCGCCGTATTAAAGGAAATCTGGATCACCCTGCTGGTAATTGCCACTGTTGGGGTGTTAATTACCGGAGCCATTATGACCGTGGCCAGTGTTTGGATGGGAATTCCGATTGCCATCGCGTTGGTGCTGGCCGCGCTCACGGCATCTACTGACCCGGCAACCCTGGTACCCATCTTTAAACAAGTGCCTATTAAAGATCGCGTATCCCAAACGGTAATGAGCGAGTCCGCGCTGAACGATGCCATGGGCGCGATTGCAACCTTTGCGGTTGTTGCCTATGTGATGGGTGGTGGTGAAAGCTTTAGCCTTACGCATTCTCTTGGCGAGCTGGCTTATGAAGCGGGTATGGGATTGGTACTGGGGGCGATAGTGGGTTACACCGCTGCTTTCCTGATGGCTCATAACTCGTTGGGGATTTTCCGCGAGGTAACTCCATTTGTAATCATCCTGGCGGTAATCACTGTTTATTTACTGGCTGACAAAATCGGTGCATCCGGCTTTATGGCGGTATTTACCTGCGGAGTAATGATTGGTAACAAGGAGTCATTCAATTTGCCGATGGATCACCATGAGCACGAATACCTGGAAGATTATGTGGGCAATACTGCTCTGTTGATGCGCATGTTCATCTTTATCCTGCTGGGCTCACAAGTAGACTTCCATTTGTTGAAAGAGTATCTGGGGGTTGGTATTGCGTTGCTGTTTATCTTTATTTTTATTGCTCGTCCGGTCACGGTATTCCTCTGTGCAGGCCCGGATCGTCGCGCCAAATGGACCTGGAAAGAGCTGGTATTTATGAGCTGGACGCGCGAAACCGGGGTAATCCCGGCGGCACTGGTCGGTATTCTGGCGGGTATGAAAGTGCCGGGTATTGACGTGGTGGGTGCAATAACCTTTATCTTTATCCTGGGTACCATCCTGATCCAGGCTCCAACTACCGCTTTGTTGGCGGGTAAGTTGGGTTTGTTGAAAGCCCAGGAAAAATAAGCCTCTCCTTACCACCTACTTATCCAGGGATGAATCATAAATGCCCCTTTCGGCAGGTTTTATGGCCCCTCTCCCCTTAATTAGGGGAGGGTGGGGTTGAGG
>JAGKXA010000366.1 GCA_021151615.1 Cellvibrionaceae bacterium
GTTTAAAACTGTCGAGTATTCTCGGGCAGGGCACGCTTGCACATTTGCGCTTGCCGCTAGCGAGCGAAAACATTGTGTTGGATGCGCGCGATACACAACAATTGCAACGCTTGCAATTGGGCACAGAATGCAAAGTGTTGGTAGTGGAAGACGATCAAGCCAGCTGCGAAATTTTGGTTGATCTGCTGCAACAAATCGGCTGCGAAACCTACGCCGCACACGACGGACGCGAAGGCCTTGCGATGTGCCAGGCGCAGCAGTTCGATATCATTTTTACTGACATCCGCATGCCGCATTTAAATGGCTTGGAAATGTTGCGCCGCTTGCGTGTATTGCCGGCCTACAGCAACACACCTATGGTGGCAGTATCAGCCTCCAGTTTGGAGCATGAACGCACCTATTATCTCGCGCAGGGCTTTCAGGAATTTATCGGTAAACCCTACGCCTTTGACGATGTGTTTAAAGCCTTGCAACACTACGCGCAGGTGGATTTTGAAAGTGCAAACGAAGCAGTCGGCGCCGATAATCAAATTGATGAGGAAAGTGTGGATTTAAACCTCATCAAACCGGTCTTGCAGAATTTAGTTGCGGTCGCCGCGAGCGGCGATATGACGGCCAGCAAAAAAATCATCGGAGAATTAAATGCTGAACAACTCGGCAAGCAGCGGCATCAACAATTGATAAATGCCCTGCGTTTGTATGATTTGGAAAGAGTGGAGTTGTTGAGTAAAGGTTGGTTGGGTGAAAATGCAAGCTCTATAAATTAACTCGATGTCTCTCTTGTTTACTCCATCTCCAACATAAACGTTACCGGTCCATCGTTAATCAAACTTACCTGCATATCCGCCCCAAACATTCCTGTAGCAACTTGCGGGTGTTTGCTCCGCATCTGCGCTACAAAATAGTCATAGAGTGCTTCAGCTTGTGCGGGTGGTGCGGCAGAAGAGAAGCTGGGGCGCGTGCCTTTTTTCGTATCGGCAGCGAGGGTGAATTGCGATACGACCAGAATGCCGCCATCGATTTGCTGAAGGCTGCAATTCATTTTATTGTTTTCATCAGAAAAAATTCGGTAGGTGAGGATTTTATCGATCAGCTTGTTGGCGGTTTCTTCAGTGTCATTTTTTTGGATGCCAAGCAACAATAAAATGCCTTGCTGGATTTCGCCAGTCATTGCGTCATTGACTGTGACCGATGCTTTTTTGACTCGTTGGATAAGACCTAACATAAAAACCTTGCTACAAAAATGAGTCGTTATGGCCAGGGTTAGTCGGGGAGTCTGGCCAATTCACGTTGTTAACTGTTATGGATACCCGCGTTCGCGGGTATGACGAATGGTGATTCATTAAACTGTCTTCACTGACTTACGGTATTCACTCGGCGTCATGCCCACTTTTTTCTTGAACAGTGTATTGAACGTCGCTTTGCTGTTAAAGCCAACATCCAACATGATATCGAGCATATTTTTATCGGCGTGGTGTTTGTCAGCCAGCATGCGTTTAGCTTCTTCAACGCGATAAGAATTAATAAACTCAAAAAAATTACAATCAAAATGGCGGTTGATGATGTTGGATAACAGGCGCGGTTGCAGGCGCAATTGTCCTGCAAGTTTCTCCAGCGTTAGCGCTGGAGTCAGATAAGGTTTTTCTGTTTCCATATGACGAGTTAACTGTTCGATCATTTCCGGTTTTATTTTGTCTTTTTGTCCTTCGGGGCCCTGTTCGTCTTTGACGGCTTCTGGCTCCGGCGGTGAGCGTAGTTCCAGCCCCTCAAACACGCTGGAATGACCTAGGCCGAAAAAGATAAGGATGCTGACGAGCAAAAACGTGATGTAGTTTCCCGCTAAGCCCATGATTTCAAAATTGGTGGAAATACCGAAACTGATCGACAAAATTATCATCGCCGCGACCAGTACCGCCCAAAACCGAATCGCTAAAAATCCAATCACCAGAATTCTTAGCCAGGTTAAATCGATTTTATCGATATCAGAAAAATTGGTACGAATATGTTGGGTGTAGCGTTTGATTTCAATCAGGCAAATCACACCCAAAGCAACCCGAAACGCTTCGCGGAACAGGGTGACGTAATTCATTACCTCGGGGGCGAGCGCTAGATCATATTGTTCCTGGATAGTTTTTTTATCGCTCACATCCAGGCTGTAATAAAACAACAGTTGATAACCGACATAGAGAATAAACGGCAGCAAATACATAAGGTCGGTTAATTTCAAACGGTAATCTTTATAAATGAGTGAGCGCGTATACCACAGCAATAGCGGCCCTTCCAGCCAATAGCCAAAACCAAATACGTAAAATAAATTGGGCGACCAATCAATGGCGATATGGCGAAACTCGGCACCGAAGCTGATGAGGATATCG
>JAGKXA010000127.1 GCA_021151615.1 Cellvibrionaceae bacterium
TCTGGCAACTATTGCGCCGCGACATTCACTCGCGTTATCGCGGTTCGGCACTGGGACTGCTCTGGTCGCTGGTGACGCCACTAATCATGTTGGGAATTTACACCTTTGTATTTCAGTTCGTATTTAAAGCGCGCTGGAATGATACCTCGGGTGAAACAACGCTGAACTTCGCCATCATTCTATTTCTCGGTTTGAGTATTCATGCCGTATTGGCAGAGATTCTTACCAAATCACCACAGTTGATAACCGCCAACCCCAATTTCGTTAAAAAAATTGTATTTCCTCTGGAGATATTGCCCTATGTGAATTTATTTGGGGCGCTGTTCACTTTTTGTATTAGCTTTGTGTTGTTATTGGTATTCATGTTGTTTGAGTTGCAGCGCATTCCCATAACAGTGTTGCTGTTACCTGTATTTTTATTGCCCTATTTGGTTCTGCTATTGGGCTTTGGTTGGTTTCTGGCGGGTTTGGGTGTGTATCTGCGCGACATACAACAAATTACCGGAACTCTTGCAACCTTGATGTTGTTTTTAAGCCCGGTATTTTATTCGGCATCGAGTTTGTCACAGGACTTACAACAATTAATCTTGCTGAATCCCTTGTCGTATATTGTGGAATCCTCGCGTCAGTTGGTGATTTATGGACAGGTTCCACCCTTACCGGGTTTAGCCACGTACAGTTTGATTGCTGCTGTTATCGCTGTGAGTGGCTACTGGTTTTTCCGCAAAGTACGCCCCGGCTTTGCCGATGTCATTTAGGTGAAGGCAAATGATTAGAGTCAGCAATATCTCCAAAACCTATTTGATTTGGAAAACGCCCTTAAGTCGCTTGGTGATACCCCTGGCGCTGCGGTTATTGGGGAAATTTTTTCCGGGCTATTGCGCGCAATTGTTGCAGCGCAATTGTCAGCAAATTCAGGCGTTAAACGATGTTAGTTTTGTGGTGAAAGAAGGGGAGAGTCTGGGAATTATCGGGCTCAACGGCAGTGGCAAAAGTACCTTGTTGCAAATTATTGCCGGAACCTTGCAGTCAACCAGCGGCAGCGTAGAAGTGAAAGGCCGTATTGCCGCGCTCCTGGAGCTCGGCAGTGGTTTTGATCCGGAATTTACCGGGCGTGAAAATGTCTACATTAATGCGGCGATTCTGGGGCTGAGCCGCGCTGAAATTGATGCGCGCTATGAGGATATAGTGGCTTTCGCCGATATTGGCGATTTTATTGAACGACCGGTTAAGACCTACAGCTCGGGCATGATGGTGCGTCTTGCCTTTGCGGTGCAGGTGCATGTCGATCCCGATGTATTAATTGTTGACGAAGCGCTTTCGGTAGGTGATGCGCGCTTTCAAGCCAAAGCGCTGACAAAAATTGAAGAGATTTTACGCAAGGGAACCACGCTATTATTTGTAGGCCATGACTTGGGAGCAGTCAGGTCTTTTTGCAATCAAGCTATGTTGTTGGAAAAAGGCAAAATTATTAAAACCGGAATTCCCGACGATGTAGTGGTGGAATATTTGTATCAAGTGCAAAAGGACAAGGTTGCCAGTTTAAATAATGCGATGAAGGTGAATAGAAAGTCTGGCGGTTTTGGTGTGTCCGGATTTGATTTGGTGGATGCCAGTATTCGCGCTCATGGCAATCATGCTGCTCTTGCGTACGGCTCTTCGATAACACTTGATGTCGATCTACATATTACCGAGTCAATTGAATCACCCTTTTTGATTGTTGATATTATCGATAACCGCGGTATGCACATTACCGGAAAACGCATTCCTATTGCGGATTTCCATGGCTACAAACGTATTTCGGTTGGATTTGCCTGTTGTTTTCGCCAAGGCGTGTATCGCATTGCATTGCGTATGGTCAGTGCGCCGAGTGTTGAGCAAACGGTGTTGATGTGTCGCTACGATGATATGTTGCTTATTGAAATGGTGGATGACACGCGTGACCTGTTTACCGGATTGGTGCCGACACCAATGGACGTCAGTTGGTCTGATGTTCCTGCATCGTAAATGAGGCTACTTTATGTCCCCCAATGCTGATCAATACCAATTAAAACTCGAATGGCTGGCGCCGCGCCCACTAATGGCTGGGCGCAGTTATTTATTGAACTATCGCGAATTGTTAGTCCCGATCACTATTACCGCGCTTAAATATAAATTACATCCGCATACCCAGGAACATCTCTCCGCTAAACATTTGCAAGCGGGTGAAATTGGCGTGGTGAATATCAGCAGTGTGCAGCCACTGGATGTGGATTTGGTGCTGCAAAGCAGCGCGCAAATATTCGATGCGGACAATAAAGCCTTGGTTGCCAATGCCTGGATTGAATTTCCGCTCAGGCGAGCGACCAATATTCGCTGGCAGCAATTGAGTATTGATAAAAATGCGCGTGCGCAACAAAAACAACAGCAACCGGTTTGTTTGTGGTTTACCGGATTGTCCGGCTCGGGCAAATCCACCATTGCCAATTTGTTGGAAAAACGTTTATTTGAGGCAGGGCGTCACACCTATTTGCTGGATGGCGATAATGTTCGCCACGGGTTAAATCGCGACCTGGGTTTTACTGAAGCGGATCGCGTGGAAAATATTCGTCGCGTGGCGGAAGTTGCCAAGTTGATGGTAGATGCCGGGTTGATTGTAATTGCCTCCTTTATTTCACCGTTTCAGGCCGACCGCCAGATGGCGCGCCAACTATTTGCCACAGGAGAATTTATCGAGGTGTTTGTCGATACTCCGCTCGCCGAATGCGAAAGGCGTGATGTAAAAGGACTCTATGCCAAGGCGCGCCGTGGCGAGTTAAAAAATTTCACCGGTATCGATAGTGCCTATGAGCGGCCTGTGCAACCTGAGTTGCGTTTGGATACTTGCCAGTTGAGTGCGGAAGCCTGCGTAGAAAAAATTATTCACTCGGTACTGAACCAAAATTCAGTGGTTTGATTCACTAAGAGATTGACAGTGGAAAACACAAAAAAATTAATTGTAGTGCTGGGGATGCATCGCAGCGGTACCAGCGCAGTGATGAACGCATTAGCGAGTCTGGGGGCTGCTCTGGGCGATGATTTGTTGCCCGCAGGTAAAGATAACCCCAAAGGTTTTTTTGAAGATAAAGCAATTAATGATTTGAACATCGAAATGTTGGCATCGATTGGCCAGCATTGGTTTAGTTTGTCATTGGTAACGGATAGTGATGTAGAGCGCTTAATCGCGGCAGGGTATTTGGTAAAAGCGAAGCAATTATTGCAAGAAAAAATGCAAGGCCTGGATGTTTTCGGGTTTAAGGATCCGCGCGTATCTAAATTATTCAAATTTTGGCTGCGTGTTTTTGCTGAATTGGAGGTAGACACTCGTTATGTACTGTGCCTGCGTCATCCATTAAGCGTTGCCAAGTCACTGCAGCAGCGTAATAAAACACCGATATACAAAGGTTACCTGTTGTGGCTTAGTTACAATTTTGCATTGGCTGAGGAGCTTTCGCGCCTAACCTTTGTGGTGCAAGAGTATGACCAGTTGATGGCTGCACCTTTGGTGGAGTTGGAGCGTCTTGCAAATCGTTTGGGGCTGCCGGTTGATAGCCAAAAAATTTCTGCGTTCGCCGCTGAATTTCTTGATCCGGAATTGCGCCACAGTGTTTGCTCTCGTGCAGATTTGCTCGGCGACCATCAGTGCCCTGATGGCGTAGTGACGGCTTACGATCTGTGTATGCAATTGGTGCACACTGGCGATACGGGTGCGTTGCTGCAATTACAGCAATTGTATCGGGAAGGTAGCGCTAAATTCGAGCGTGAATTTTTATTGCTTGATCAAGTCGAGAAGGCCGCCGTTGACTATGTATATACCCATGAACAAGTCGATCAATTAAAACAATGGGTTGATGAACGAACCCAGTGGGCGCGTTCGCTGGAGCAACAGCTCGAAGAGCGTACGCGTTGGGCTTTGCAATTGGATAGCGATCTACGGGATGCAAAACATGCAGAGCTACTATTACGCACTGATTTTGATCAGGCTAAAATTGAATTGGCCGATCTGACGGATCAAAAACTCCAATTGATTAATCATGTGGCAGTGTTGAGAGCTGAAATTGAAACTGTAAAGACACAATTGTCTGCACGCGAGCGTGAATACGAACGTGAACTTGAATCTAATCGGAAGCTGCAGCGTCAGCTGGCAGATGCAGATCAACAGTATCAACAAGTAATTAATTCGCGCTCCTGGAAAATTACTTTACCGCTGCGCGTAGCCGGGCGCATAGTGCGTGGCGAAAAGGACGTGTTGCTTGCGTCATTGAAACCGCGCTTGCAGCGTACGGCGCGCACCATTAATAAACGCTTGCCGCTAAGTCCTCGTGTCAAAAATATTCTTGCGGGTTGTGTGTACCGCGTTGCCGGGTCGCTGTTTGAGGGCGTAGTGCATTATGAAATGTGGCGCAGGCGCGGCAAACCCGGCGAGCCCTTGGCGACCAGTCAGGGATTAATTGCGCGGGAAGAAATTCAATCCACGCTGGCATCCTTGGTAATGCCTTCATCACCACAGCCGCTGGTGTCAGTCATTATTCCCAGCTATGGCAATTTGCCCATGACGCTCACTTGCCTTGCGTCTATCGCCCGCCACGCACCCCAGGCGGCAATTGAAGTGATAGTGGTAGAGGATTGCTCGCCCGATCATGAAATACATTTCCTGCAGCAGGTGCAGGGGCTGCGTTATGAAGTGCATCCGCACAATTTGGGCTTTTTGCGTTCGTGCAATCGGGCCGTATCTTTTGCCAAAGGCGAGTACATTTATTTATTAAACAACGATACTGAAGTGACCGAAGGTTGGCTGGACTCCATGCTGGCGATTTTTGCAACGCGCGCAGATTGCGGTATGGTAGGTTCGAAACTGGTATACCCCGATGGCCGTTTGCAAGAGGCGGGCGGCATCATCTGGCGCGATGGTTCAGCCTGGAACTATGGCCGCCTGCAAGACCCGACCGAGCCGGAATTTAATTACGTTAAGGAAGTGGATTACGCTTCCGGTGCGTCGCTACTAATCAAGAAGCAATTGTTTATTGATTTGGGCTTATTTGACGAGCGCTACGTGCCTGCCTACAACGAAGATTCCGATCTTGCATTTAAAGTGCGTGCGGCGGGATTGAAACTTTATTACCAACCGGCCTCAGTCGTGATCCACTATGAAGGTGTATCCAATGGAACGGATGTGAATGCCGGCGGCATAAAAGCTTACCAGGTTGCTAACCAGAAAAAATTCTTTGAAAAATGGCAGGGCACTTTACTTGCTCACGAAGAAAATGCGCACTGTGTTTTTTCGGCGCGCGATAAAACGCTCGATAAGCCCTGTGTTGTTGTCGTTGATCACTATGTGCCGCGTCCGGATCGCGATGCCGGCTCGCGCACCATGTTTGCGTTTATCCAATCACTGCTGCAAATGAATTGCAATGTGAAATTCTGGCCGGATAATTTGTGGTTTGATCCGGGTTATACCCAGCAATTGCAACAGTTAGGCGTGGAAGTTATTTACGGCAATAACTATTCCGGCAAATTCGAACAATGGCTAAGGGCGTCAGAAGGACAAATTACCCATGTACTCTTAAGTCGCCCCCACATCGCAAAAAATTATCTGGATACATTAAAAAAATTTCCGCGTATTCGCTGTGTTTACTACGGCCACGACTTGCATTTTGCCCGTTTGCAAAATGAAGCCGACGTAAAACAGGATGAATCCCTGCGCAAAGAAGCGGCAGATTATCTGGCGTTGGAAAGCAAGATCTGGAATTCGGTGGCGGTAACGCTTTATCCTTCCGATGAAGAGACACGCTATATTCGTGCGCAACATCCGGCAGTCAATGCGCATACAATTTCACCTTATATTTATCCGGACACACGAAAATTTACTGCACGCGAACCTGTCAGTGGTACTGATATAGTGTTTGTTGCCGGGTTCGGCCATCCACCGAATACTGATGCTGCGCTGTGGTTTGTGCAATCGATTTTCCCCCGCGTGCAAGAAGCTGTACCCAATGTGCGTTTATATTTGATTGGCTCCAATCCGTCGGATCAGGTAAAAGCACTGGGCAAGGGCAATGTGGTTGTGACTGGTTATGTGACCGATGAGCAGTTGCTGGATTACTACATGAATGCGCGCGTTGCGGTAGTGCCTTTGCGCTACGGTGCAGGGATAAAAAATAAAGTGGTCGAGGCCATGGCCTATGGCGTGCCCCTGGTGACCACGCAGGTGGGAGCACAGGGATTGGTGGAGCTGGAAAAAATTATTCCCGTTACTGATGACGAAGCACAATTTGCTACAGCCATAGTGGAAATTCTACGCGATGATACGCGCTGGCTATCTGCCTCCCGTCAGGGCGCAGAGTTTGTCGGTGTGCATTTTTCAGCAGAGGCGATGATTAACCATTTGTATCAGGCGCTGGATCTTCCTGTGCCGCAATCAGGTAATTTATAAATGCGTTTAAATATTCAAAAATTATCCGGCAAGGTAAGGGCGCGCGCTCCCCTGCGTTTGGGGTTTGCTGGCGGTGGAACCGATGTGTCGCCCTATTCGGATCAATACGGTGGTTATGTATTGAATGCGACCATCGATAAATACGCCTATGCAACCCTGAGCCATTGCGAGCAGGGATTGGAATTTATTGCGGCCGATATAGGTGCGCAGTGGCGTGGTGACCTGGCGGCAGGTTTGCCGCTGCAAAAAGGTTTGGAGTTACACATCGGAGTTTATAATCGCATAGTGCGCGATTTTCTCGATGGCGAAGCCATTCCGGTTTCACTGGTTACGCACAGTGAAGCACCTCCCGGTTCAGGCCTGGGTTCTTCATCAACCATGGTGGTGGCCATGGTGCAGGCCTTTGTGGAATACCTGGCATTGCCGCTTGGAGAGTATGATATTGCCAAGCTCGCTTATGAAATCGAACGGGAAGATCTCGCGCTTGCGGGCGGTAAGCAGGATCAATACGCGGCGGCCTTTGGCGGATTTAATTTCATGGAGTTTTATCACGATAGAGTCATAGTGAATCCGCTGCGCATCAAGTTTAATCACATCGCCGAACTTGAATCTTCACTGGTATTGTTTTACACCGGTGTCTCGCGCGAGTCGGCCAATATCATTAAAGAGCAAACCCATAATGTGGTGGAAAAAAATGATTCCGCCATGCTCGCCTTGCAAGCCGTGAAGCAGGAAGCCCAGCGTATGAAAGAAGCTATCTTGCAGGGCAACTTCGATATGCTCGCAGAATCCATGCGCGCTTCCTGGGCAGCAAAAAAGAAAATGGCGAGCACTATTAGTAATTCACAAATTGAAACTATTTATAATTGCGCGGTTGAGTCAGGTGCGCTGGCTGGAAAAGTATCCGGTGCGGGCGGCGGCGGTTTTATGATGTTTTTGGTAGACCCGGCACGCAGGCCGGATGTGATTCGTGCACTGAATACGTTTAATGGCCAGGTTATGACAGCAGTGTTTGTTGAACAGGGCGCTCACTCCTGGAGGGTTGTATGATCGAATTTATTGAAAAAGAATTAAGTAAACTTGCCGCGCTGGTGGCGCAGATCCAACAGGACAAAGCCCTGTTAAATCAGGTGGCACAATCGGCGAAAACCATTGTTGATTGCTTGCATAAGGGTGGCAAAGTATTGCTGGCTGGTAACGGCGGTTCGGCGGCAGATGCGCAGCATATCGCTGGTGAATTTGTCAGCCGCTTTCACTACGATCGCCCCGGTCTTCCAGCAATTGCGTTGACTACTGACACTTCTATTCTCACGGCGATTGGCAATGACTACGGCTACGAGCGTTTGTTTTCCCGACAAGTGCAAGCCTTGGGGCGAGAGGGCGATGTGTTTATCGGCATCTCTACGTCAGGTAATTCTGCCAATGTTATTGCGGCATTTGAAGAAGCACAAAAACTGAAATTAACGACGATTGGCTTCACGGGTATTACCGGTGGAAAAATGGCTGATATGTGCGATATCACGCTGCGTATGCCATCCAAAGAAACTCCGAAAATTCAGGAAGGCCACATTGCGATTGGCCATATCATTTGCGGCCTGGTTGAAGCTGCCATGTTTCCGAGAAATTAATTGTGTACGAAGCAATTATTTTGGCGGGTGGTTTTGGCACCCGCTTGCGCGAAGCTGTGCCGGATTTACCCAAGCCCATGGCGCCCATCGCTGATAAACCCTTTCTTGCCTGGCAACTGGATTATTTAATCCAATGCGGAGTAAGCCGGTTTATTTTTTCGGTAGGTTACAAAGCCGATGTCATTCGCAATTACTTCGGCAGCGACTACGCCGGTACATCCATCACCTATGTAGAAGAGTCTGAGCCATTGGGTACGGGCGGGGCACTGCAACTGGCACTGCGCGAAGCACAGCAGGAGCGCGTGTTTGTCTTTAATGGCGATACACTCTGCGAAGCCAACTTGCAACAACTGCGCGCCCAAACCAGCGATCAGATGGATGCGGTAGGAATTCTGGTGAAGCAGGTAGATGATGCAGCGCGTTATGGTTCGATTAAATGCGATGCGCATAATTTAGTAATCAGCTTTGGCGAAAAAGCGCAGCAGGGCCCTGGCTTTATCAATGCCGGTATCTACGATTTGCCACGCGCGCTATTTAAAGGTCTCGACCTCACACCGCCTTTCTCTTTTGAAACGGCGGTTCTGCAAAATCTGGTGGGGAAAAATCTGTTTGCAGTTCCGGCGGGTGAATTCTTTATCGATATAGGAATTAAAGATGATTTTCTTAAGGCACAGTCTGCAATACCTGAATTTATTCGCACGCGCTAAATAACAAACGGAATTTTACCAATGCTGGTCAGCGAACTGCTAAACCCCAAAAAAAACAACTTTGATTTGTTTCGCTTAATCGCGGCCTTACTGGTCATATACGGTCACGCTTGGGCGTTTGTGCCGGGCGCACCCAATACTGATGTGGTGGCGCGCTTGCTGGGGTTTGAATATTCCGGCTCATTGGCAGTAAAGTTTTTTTTCTTATTAAGCGGTTTTTTGGTAACGGCCAGTTTATTGACCAAACCAAAAGTGGATGAGTTTTTAATAAAGCGTGCAGCGCGTATTTTTCCTGGGCTGATTGTGTGCCTGATCCTTACCGTATTTGTGGTGGGGCCATTATTTACGCAATTAAGTATTGTGGAATATCTGGCTCATCCGCAAAGCTGGAAATATCTAATCAACAATAGTTTCCTGTATCAGCTTGAATGGACCTTGCCCGGTGTTTTTTCTGACAGCAAATATGGCGTTAATGGTTCGCTTTGGACTTTGCCTTTAGAAGTCATCTGCTATTTATTTTTAGCGGCGTTTTTTGGCGTTGCAATCTGGCGTACCACCTGGTTGGCCAATGGTGTTTTACTCGCAATTATTTTCCTGTCATTTTTTGCGCCTGAATATTTTCCCGGTTATTGGAGTAATAACAAGGAATCCCATTTGCTGCCAGGATGCTTTGCGTTGGGAGCATTATTTGCAACCAATCAGCAAATGATTTCGATCAGTAAAACCGGTTTGTTGTCGCTGACAATTCTCGCTGCATTGCTCTGGGGAACCAGTCTTAAGATCTTTCTGTTTTACCTCTGCTTTTTTTATGCTTGCCTTTATATAGGCTCCTTATCCTTTGTGGTTGAAAAGCTCAAAATACCGCTAGATCCATCATACGGCGTATACATTTATGGCTTCGTCGTGCAACAGGCACTGGCGCATTGGTTGCCAGGCAAAGGAATTATCTTTAATCAGGTGGTTGCAGCAATCATAGCCCTGGGGTTGGGTGTTGCCTCCTGGTTGTGGGTGGAAAAACCAATGATGCAATGGGTGAGAAAAACAATGTCTGACAAAGATAAACTTGCTGGATTGGGAGCTGCAATGACAGAGCAAATCAACAAGACTTTGAGCCTAATCACCGGCAAGCGATTGTTGGTGATTGTTGGATTGGTGTTGATTGCCTGGGTGACTCATTTTTTGTCACTGTATTTTATTTTCCCAGGGCACTATAGCCCGCTGGCGTTTCATCATTCAGATTTCTATATCCCCGCTTCTTTTGCCTATGCCCCGGGTGATGGCTATAGCTTTTCGAATTTATTAAATTGGCCGCGCCCGCTATTTATGTGGTTCTATAAATTTACTGGCTATTTTGGCCATGCAGGAAGTGTTGCCTGGGTGGTGGGCATTGTATTTCTAAATGCGGCGCTTAGTGCCTTGTTAGCAAAGTATTGGCTAAAGCTCACAATAGATAAAAACTTTATTCTCTGCTTTGTGCTTTATTGTTTTCTGCTGTTTACCCAGCCGTATTTCTATACCTTTTATTCGCAGGATATAGGTTCGCAGCTCTCTTATTTACTGCTGTTGTCTGGCAGCTTTGCATTCTTTCTGCTGTCAGGGCGCCATCTGATGTTGGCCTGCATATTATTATTTTTAGCCAGTGCCAGCGCATTCCTGGTTAAAGAGACCTATTTTTTGGCATTTGGCTTTATTTATTTCTGCTGGTTTATTTATTTCATCAAGCAGAAACCCCTGCGAGCATTTGCACCTGGAGTAGCTGTTTTCATCGCGGGTGTCATTGCAGCCTTGGTAAATTTAAAAACCAAATCGGTATTTGTTAATCTCGAGGCAGAAGCTGGATCGAGTTACCAGATCAGTATTGATCCTTTAAGTGTATTAAAAGAACTGGCTCGTTATTGTAGCGAAGGCATTACCCCTGCGTTAATACTGGCATTCGGGCTAATTATTTTTCAAGTACACAAAGCTTATAAAAATAAACTGCTGACCCTGGGGGCTGTGTTATGTATTACTTTTGCATTCCTGGCCTGGATGCCTAATGCATTGCTGCCCAACCATCACTTTGAAGGCTATTCGTTTAATGGCCTTTATATCGGTTTTCTGGTGTTGTTTTTTGTGTTGAAAATGGTTCAGGACAACATTAACTTCAAACCTATGTTGATTGCGCTTTTGGTGTTGGTGGTATTAAGCCCTCTCACCAGCATCAAAAAATATAATGGAACGCGTAATACCTGGGTACTGGCAATGGAGCAGATTCAAAAAAATATGCTTGCCGGGTTTAATCAGGCTACCAGCCAGTTGAAAGATGCCAAGCAGCCGATCACTGTTCTGATTACTGGTATCACCAGTCCGTTCCATCCCTTTGGCTTTGCGCAATCTATACGTTCATTCCCTAATGGTGCCAATGCCAATTATATTTTTGTTGTGCCAAAGGAGTTTCCTGGCAACCAGGGCACTAAAATTGATTTGGTGCAATTTATTGCTGAGGCAGATAAAAACCAATGGACCTATGACCAGGAATGGCAATTTGATGAGCAAGGAAAGTTGGTGGCAATAAAGTCAAAAAACTAACCAGGGCGGGCGCACACAGGTTATGCCCGAATTATTTTTCTGTATTGGTATGACTGCCTATGCGCCTTGGTGAGTTATTACAGTCCCGGAATAATAATCTCGATTTATTCCGAGTGATCGCAGCTGCACTGGTTATTTATGGTCATGCGCCTGCATTCGTGCCGAATCAAGCAGCCCAGGATTTCGTGTACGATATGTTGCGCTTTGATTACTCAGGCTCACTGGCAGTAAAATTCTTTTTTATGCTGAGTGGGCTATTGGTTACGCAAAGCCTGTTGTTGCGCCCCGCTATTAAACCCTTCCTGTTAAAACGTGCTGCGCGAATATTCCCCGGGTTAATTACATGCCTGTTGGTTAGTGTCTTTGTGGTTGGCTTGTCGCTTACCAGTCTCAGCGCAGTTGCCTATTTGCAACACCCGCAAACATGGAACTATTTGTTGCATAACTCGCTATTGTTTTCCATGCAATGGAACTTGCCTGGTGTATTTGAAAATGCAAATACCTCTATTGTTAATGGTTCACTCTGGACCTTGCCGTTAGAAGTTCTCTGCTACATTTTTCTGGCTGCTTTTTCTGCGACTGCTATTCGTTACAGCAAACTTCTGGCATCGTTTTTATTGTTGATTCCAATCGGCGCAATTTTTTTTGAAAATCAGATCCTGCTTAATTATCTGGCCGCATTTAAAGATGCGCTTATGCTCGGAGGTTGCTTTTGTGTGGGTGTTCTTGCCGCGCTTTATCAACAGCAGATTGTAATTAATGCGAAAGGCGTTGCTGGCGGAGTGGCAGTACTCATCTTGCTTTGGTCGTCACCGCTGCAGATGCTCTGCTTCTATATTGTATTTTTTTATTCCTGCCTTTATCTCAGTGGTACACGAATATTTAATCAATATTTAAAAATACCGGGTGACCCTTCGTACGGAATTTATATTTACGGTTTTGTCATCCAGCATCTGGTTGCCCACTTTTTCCCCAATCAAAGTCTTAGCTTTAATCAAGCAGTGGCTGCATTAATTGCACTGGCGGTGGGCTACTTATCCTGGTATCTCGTGGAGCAACCGGCCATCTTATGGGCAAAAAAATTACCAAACCAGAACATTAACCGGCTTTACTGATCGATGTTGTAGGGTGTTTTAGAAACGGGTGAGACTACTTTGGAATGGTCGGTGGCGCCCTGACTGGATTAGAACGAATAGATAACATATTGATTTAAAA
>JAGKXA010000128.1 GCA_021151615.1 Cellvibrionaceae bacterium
CAGGCGTCAAAAGATATTATGACAGTGCCAGTTCAAGCACCGGAGGCCGCACAATGAAAATGACATTTATGAAGGGCTGTCTGTCGCTTGCTGCAGTTACCTTGTTGAGTTCAAGCGTTGCCTTTGCGCAAGGCGAAAAAGCTCAAACGCTTGACCAGTTGTTGGATATGGTTAAGAAATCACAAATCAGCGAATCGGCTGAGCACAAGCAACGTGAAGCAGAATTTGCACGTGATAAAGCTGGCCAAGCCAATCTGTTGGCTCAAGCTAAAGCGACTCGCGCTGCGGAAGAGGCAAAATCCCAGACTCTGGAAAAGAAATACGCAGAACAAGACTTGCTGGTTAAGCAAAAAAGAGAGCAGTTGACCCAGCGTTTGGGTTCGATGCGCGAACTTTTCGGTCATTTGACTTCTACCGCGGGTGATTTGCGCGCAACTTTGGAAACCTCTTTGGTGAGTGCGCAACTACCAAATCGTGGAGATTTTCTGGATACGCTGATCGAAAAGATGAATGGCAGTACTCAGTTGCCAGATATCGAGGAAATCGAGCGCTTGTGGTACGAAGTTCAGCGTGAAATGGTTGAAACTGGTCGTGTCGTTAAGTTCACTGCCAATGTTGTTAAGCCAAATGGTGAATCGTCATCACAAGAAGTGGTTCGTATCGGTTCATACAACCTGATTTCTAATGGCACTTACTTGTCCTACGCGAGTGGCAAAATCGAAGAACTTCCTCGTCAGCCAAACGCAGATATGCTGGCAGCAGCTTCTGCTTTGCAAGCTGCAACTGCCGGTGTAGTTGATGTTGGTGTTGATCCAACTGGCCCATTGGGTGGCCAACTCTTGGCTGCATTGATTCAGGAGCCCACTTTTAAAGAGTATCTTGATCAGGGCGGCGCGGTAGGCTGGGTAATTGTATACGTAGGTATCTTCGGCTTGTTGCTGGGTGTCTGGCGTATGTTGGTGTTGTTTACTATGAGCGCTAAAGTAAGTTCTCAGCTGAAAAATGCCAATAATCCAAACACCAACAATCCACTGGGTCGTGTATTGAAAGTGGCTCAAGAGAACAAAAACGTGGATTCAGAGACTTTGGAGCTGAAGCTTGAAGAAGCCGTTCTGAAAGAGCGTCCATCGATTGAGTCAGGTTTGGCAATCATGAAGATTATTGCTGCCGTTGGTCCTCTGCTGGGTCTGTTAGGTACCGTAACCGGTATGATCACAACCTTCCAGGCAATTACCATCTTCGGTGCTGGTGATCCCAAGAACATGGCATCAGGTATTTCTGCTGCACTGGTAACCACCGTACAAGGTCTCTGTGTTGCAATTCCAATGGTATTGATGCACACCCTCGTTAACGGCCGTGCTAAAGCGGTAGTTCATGTGCTGGATGAACAAACCACCGGAATTATTGCTGAAAACTCCGAGCGCAAGTAGGGGATAAATTATGCAGGCTTTGACGGACTTTTTTGGAATCCTTAAAGCCTTTTTGGACCAGGGCGGCTTATTGATGTATGCAATTGCTGCCCTCACCTTGTGGATGTGGGTGCTTGTTTTTGAGCGCTTCATTTATTTCAAGGGTAGTCTAAGAAGCGATATTCAAACTGAACTTGCCAAATGGGAAGCGCGTAAAGAACGTAAGTCCTGGAATGCACATCAGATTCGTGCGGGAATGATTTCCAGAATGAACGATACTATCGGCAATAATCTTGATTTGATTGGTGCTTTGGTCGCGCTCTGTCCATTGATGGGTTTGTTAGGAACTGTAACCGGTATGATTGAGGTATTTGCTGTGCTAGCGAATACTGGTGGTGCTGATGCCAAATCAATGGCGGGTGGTGTGTCCAAAGCAACCATTCCTACCATGGCGGGCATGGTGGCTGCGATCTCCGGGGTTTTTGCCAACACCTATTTGACTCGAACAGCAGACAATGAAAAAGCTCTGTTTGCTGATCATCTGACTATGGATCACTAAGTGATCCATAGTGCAGGCGAGTAATTTCAACCTGTACGAAAGAGATGTCTCATGAGCAGGAATAATCAAAGGCCAGAAGAAGAGGCTCAAGCAATTGACCTGACGCCCATGTTGGACGTTGTGTTTATTATGCTGATCTTCTTTATCGTTACTGCCACTTTTATTAAAGAAACTGGCAAAGAGGTTAATCGCCCAGACGCTAATACTGCCGATGACAAGCCCAATGCGAACATTTTGATTGCTGTTGGCGCTGATAATGAAATCTGGATGGACAAAAAGAAAATCGATCCACGCAATGTGCGTCAAGCAATTGAGCGTATGCGTGCAGATAACCCGAAAGGTTCTGTTTCTATCCAGGCAGACAAGGCGTCTGATATCAAGTTTGTCATTGAGGTGGCTGAGTCAGCTCGTAAGGCAGGCGTAACTGATGTAAGTGTATCTACTGAGAAGAACTAACAGCTATGAATCCTATTAAAGTCGCCATAGCAGGAATCCTCGGGGTAGTTACCACACTTGGACTCCTGTATTTAATGAACGAGCTGGTAAATACCGAGTTTGTTCAGCCTGATGCAACCAAGTCAGTAAAAATTCCTGATATTAGAATGGCTAATACAGAAATTGAAACTCGTGTTGAAGATGCCAAGCCTGAAAAGCCACAAGAGCAGGAAGCTCCACCAGAGTTGCCGGAGCCTGAATTTGAAGCTCCTACTGCGTCGGGTGAGGCTTTGAATATGACGGCTCCGGTTGCTAAAGCGGACATTGATGTGGGCGGTAACTCTTTGGCATTTAGCGAAGGCGAATATTTGCCAATCGTTAAAGTTCCACCAGAGTATCCAAGCACTGCGTTATCTCGTGGTCTTGAAGGTTTCTGTACAGTTGTATATACCGTAACTGAGACGGGAACTACCCGTGATCCACAGCCGATAGCTGATCAATGTATTACCAAAGATGGCAAGCCAACAACTGTGTTTAACCGTGCATCTGTGAAAGCAGCGCTCAAGTTTAAATACAAGCCGAAAGTGGTGGATGGCAAGCCAGTTGAAGTACCTGGTGTGAAAAACCGTTTCACCTACGAGATGCAAAAATAAGGGGTAATGAAATGAAACATGTATTTCCTGCCGTTTCAGTTGCTCTTAATCGCACTCTGTTGGCTGGTTTGATTGCTGTATCACCGGTACTTGCAAATAATCTGTTATCCGTAGTTGGCTCGGGCGTTCAGGTTTCTGTTGCGCAAGCTCAGGTAACCGCAAAGAACAAGCATGCAGGCGAAGCGCAACGTAAGTTTCCTAACGTTACTGAGTCTTTTGGTAAAAAAATTACTGAAGCCTCAAACTTCCTTCAGCCGCAAGATGAGTCAGTTAAGCCTGATCCTCGTAAAGCGATGCAAATGTTGAAGGAAATGGAAGCTAACTCGGCTAAAGCCAATGCCTATGAGAAGGTTTTGTTGCACCAATACATGGGTTATGCCTATTTGGGTGTCGAGGATTACGCTAAAGCGATTGATAGCTTTAACAAAATGCTCGCGTTGACTCCTAATATGCCTTTGGCAACAGAAGCTTCAACTATCCGTATTGTTGGTCAGTTATATTCGCAACTCGATAATCCCAAGAAGGCATTGGAAACGTTGCTGAAGTGGACAGAATATGCAGACAAGCTGAAGCCAGAAGACTCTTACATGTTTTCTACTCTGTACTATCAGTTGGAAGACAATAAAAATGCCCAGTTGAATGTCAACGAAGCGGTAAAAAATCAGGAAGCTGCCGGTAAAGTTCCAGCTGAATCCTGGTATGTTTTGCAGCGCGGATTGTATTTTGACAAAGAGGATTATAAGAGTGGTTTGGTGGTTTTGGAGAAGCTGATTAAGCACTATCCAAAGGCGCAATACTGGAAACAGTTATCGCAGGTTTACCGCATGTTAGACAGGTCAAATGATGCTCTAGGTGCGTTGGAAACTTGTTACCTGATGGGAGGCTTAACTACCGAGAAAGATATAGTGAACTTGGCTTATTCTTTCCTGGAGGCAGAGGTTCCCTACAAGGCTGCTAAAGTACTTAAGAAAGGTATTTATACCGATAAGATAGTAGAGCCAACAGCTAAGAACCTCAAAACGCTGGCAGATTCTTTGCGTCTTGCTCAAAACTCCAAAGAGTCTTTGGTTGAGTATGAGCGTGCAGCAGAAAAGTCTACCGATGGTGAGTTGATTATTGGTTTGGCGCAAGCTTATCTGGCAAACGATAAGTACAAAGAAGCATCCAAGTGGGGGCGTGATGCTCTGCGTAAAGGTGGAATCAAGCGTGTTGATTATGCCAACCTCACTGTTGCGCAAGCTGAGTTTGAGTTAAAGAATTATGATGAAGCGATCAAATTCTTTAGAGAAGCAGGTAAAGATGCTCGCTCATCCAAAGTCTCTGCACAATGGATTACCTTTTGCGAAAAGGAAAAGCAAAAGCAGGAATTAGCAGCGAAAGACTAATCTAGTTGCAAGATTCTGATAAAAATAAAAAAGCCAGCAATATGCTGGCTTTTTTATTTTTCGCAAAAAATCAGTAAATTAAAACGCTGCCATTTATAGGACGGCAGCGTACAAAGCGTTTTAGTCGAGTTTACTGAGATCCCTTACGGCGCCTTTATCTGCACTCGTTGCCAGCATTGCATAGGCCTTCAGTGATGCGGTGACTTTGCGCGGGCGAATTTCGCTTGGCTTCCAGGCCAAGGCACCTTTGGCATTTTCTGCGGCACGACGTGCATCTAACTCGGCATCGCTCAGCAATACATTAATGGTGCGGTTGGGAATATCAATCTTGATGATATCGCCTGAGTTAACCAAACCGATTGCACCGCCAGCAGCAGCTTCGGGAGAGGCATGGCCGATCGACAAGCCTGAAGTCCCCCCGGAGAAGCGACCATCAGTTAATAGGGCACAGGCTTTACCCAAACCCTGTGATTTCAGATAGCTGGTCGGGTATAACATCTCCTGCATACCTGGGCCGCCACGCGGGCCCTCGTAGCGGATAACGACCACATCGCCGGCTTTTACTTTTCCATCGAGGATATCTTTTACCGCCTGGTCCTGACTTTCCACAACGTAAGCAGGGCCCTCAAATACCCAGCAGCTTTCATCAACACCGGAAGTTTTAACCACGCAGCCATCAACAGCGATATTGCCTTTCAATACTGCAAGCCCGCCTTCTTTTGAATAGGCATGTTCAACGGAGCGGATACAACCCTCAACGCGGTCTGCATCAAGACTTGGCCAGCGAGTGGCTTGGCTGAACGCAACTTGTGTCGGGATGCCTGCAGGCCCGGCGCGGAAAAATTGGGCTACAGTTTCATCGCTAGTGCTAACGATATCCCACTTATCCAGACCCTCCTGCAATGTTTTGCTATGTACGGTAGGAACCTGACTGTGAATGAGCCCGCCGCGATTCAACTCAGCGAGAATTCCAAATACGCCGCCCGCGCGGTGTACATCTTCCATATGGTATTTGGGTGTATTGGGCGCAACTTTACACAGTTGCGGAACCTTACGGCTCAAACGGTCAATATCGGTCATGGTGAAGGGTACTTCGCCTTCCTGGGCCGCTGCTAACAAGTGCAGAATCGTATTTGTTGAGCCGCCCATGGCGATATCGAGCGCCATGGCATTTTCAAAGGCTTCAAAACTGGCGATGGAGCGCGGCAATACGCTCTCATCATCTTGTTCGTAATAGCGCTTGGTGATTTCAACGATGCGGCGGCCAGCTTCAAGGAACAAGCGTTCACGGTCGGCATGGGTAGCCAGTGTCGAGCCGTTACCTGGCAGGGACAGGCCCAGCGCCTCGGTCAAACAGTTCATGGAGTTGGCGGTAAACATACCGGAGCAGGAGCCGCAGGTTGGGCAGGCTGAGCGCTCGTAAGCTTCTACTTTTTCATCGCTGGCGTTTTTATCGGTACCAATAACAATCGCGTCCACCAGATCGAGTTTATGGTCTGCCAGTTTGGTCTTGCCGGCTTCCATAGGGCCGCCAGACACAAAGATAACCGGAATATTCAGGCGCATTGCCGCCATCAGCATACCGGGGGTGATTTTGTCGCAGTTGGAAATACACACAATGGCGTCAGCGCAGTGGGCATTGACCATGTATTCCACCGAATCGGCAATGATGTCGCGGCTTGGCAAGCTGTAAAGCATGCCGTCGTGACCCATGGCGATACCGTCATCTACGGCGATAGTGTTGAATTCTTTGGCAACGCCACCGGCTTTTTCAATTTCGCGGGCAACCAATTGACCCAGGTCTTTCAGATGTACATGGCCGGGAACGAACTGGGTAAAAGAGTTGGCAACAGCGATAATCGGCTTTTGGAAGTCGTCATCTTTCATGCCCGTTGCACGCCAGAGGGCGCGGGCACCGGCCATATTGCGGCCTGATGTCGTGGTTTTGGAACGATAAACCGGCATAACTAACCTCGATCTTGTAATAGCGGCTAACAGATAGGCATCTATCTTAACAGATGCCTCCAGCCAGCCGCAGTAAGATTAGGTGTGCAGTAACCGGGCGCCTAGTAATCCAATTGCATAATGGTGACAGGTGTATTGCGATAGAGCTCTTGCGCGAGTGCCTTCCAACCAAGCTTGGCATAGAAGTCGGCCTGATTGGGCGTAAACAGATAAAGTTGTTTAAGCTGCTGCTGGCCGGCAAAATCCATCAGCGCTTGTACCAGCTTTTTGCCAAGCCCGCGTCCGCGCTGGTCTTCCCGGATATACACACTGGCGAGCCAGGGCGTTAACTCAGGGTGGCTATCCATATCGGCTTCCACCAACGCAGCTGTTCCCAATACTGCATCACCTTCGACGGCAATCAGCATTGAGGGAATAGGATTGTCGGCAATATAACGCTGCATACGTTCAATGCGATACTCCAGCGTTTTCCCTGGGTTTAAATAACCCCACTCATCAAAATGCCAGCGCGCTATGGTGGGGATATGTTGTGGCGCCTGGCGCAGATCTATAATTTCCATAACTATTTTTTCGTACCGAAAAACTATATCAGTGATTTAATGAAAATCTTGGAGTTGCGTTGGTAGTTGTACAGCAGTTGCCTTTGTACCGGCAAATCATCCAACTTGCCCTGCACAAAACCTTGCTCAATAAACCAGTGTGCGGTTTGTGTGGTTAACAAAAATAATTGTTTGATTTTTTGCTTGAGTGCTTGCTTTTCGATTTGTTGCAACAATTGTGCAGCGCGCCCGCCGTTGCGATATTCCGGGTGCGTTGCGACACAAGAAAGCTCTGCCATTTCACCATAAGGGTAAAGTGCAGCACAGGCGATAATCGCGCCGTCTTTTTCCATCACGTGAAACTTGTTGATTTCCGTCTCCAATAATTCGCGCGAGCGCCGCACCAGAATGCCTTGCTCTTCGAGCGGGCGAATCAAATCGAGAATGCCGCCAACGTCATCGATAGTGGCGGGGCGCAATTGTTCGTAATGGCCTGAGTAAATCATGGTGCCGAGGCCATCGCGGGTAAATAACTCGGTAAGTAGCGCACCATCGGTGCTGTAACTTACCAATTGCGCGCGCGGCACACCTTGCAGGCAGCTTAAATAACTGGCGCTGATGGCTTGTTGCAAATCGAAACTGATTTTTTCGCCACTATCATTCAAATAATTTTTGCATTCCAGTAGCGATAACTGGCGAATTAAATTCCCCTCTTCATCGGTAATGCCGTTGCCTTCAACAAAGGCGAGAAATTTATCCGCTTTGATGGCAGTAGCTACATGAGTCGCTACATCGCTAAACGACAAATTAAAAATTTCACCTGTTGGTGAATACGCCAGCGGTGAGAGCAGCACTACCGCGCCTGAATCCAGTGCGGCGTTGAGTGATTTGGTGTGTACCTTGCGCACTTTACCCGTGTGTTGCAGATCCACACCATCGATGACACCGTGCGGCATGGCGACGACAAAGTTGCCGCTGATTACTTGCATGTCCGCGTCGTGCATAGGTGAGTTGGGCAAACTGGTGGACAGCGCGGCTTCCACAATAGTGCGCGCTTCACCAATCGCTTGAATAACCAGATTCAAACTTTCGGTATCCGTGATGCGCAAATTTTTATGGAAGTTGCTGTAGGTATCTGCTTCCTGGAGGCGCGCATCAATTTGCGGACGCGCGCCGTGTACCAATACCAAACGCACATCCAGGCTGCACAAGAGCGCAATATCGTGCACGATATTATGGAAGTTGGTGTGGGTGATGGCTTCGCCCGGTAACATCAACACAAAGGTTTTATCGCTGTGTCTGTTGATATAAGGCGTCGAGTGACGGAACCATTTAACGTAGTCTTGGGTGTTGGCTGGCACTTTGATGTTCTCAAAATTAATGTATGACTGAAAAAACTCTGTTCAGGTTTTGTAAAAAGTTACAAACAATATTTTTCAATCAATCGTCGCACAATATTAATCGCTGGCTCGATTTGGTCGAGTGGAATAAATTCATCGGGTTGATGGGCCTGATTAATGGAGCCTGGGCCGAGGATGAGCGTTTGCATTCCCAGCTGTTGCATAAACGGCGCTTCAGTGGCGAAGGCAACCGTATCGGCAGTATTGCCGGTTAAGGCTTCGCAGACTTTTACCAGCTCGGCATTTTCAGCTTCGCCGAATGGATCAACTCCATCAAAAAGCGATGAAAAAACAATATCGGTTCCGCTAGTCTCGGCAATAGGTTGCAGGCGTTGCTGGATGCTTGCGCGAAGCTCATCGTTATCCATACCTGGCAATAAACGCAAATCAAAATGCAGTTCGCACTCGCCGCAAATGCGGTTGGCACCGTCGCCGCCGTGAATACAGCCCAAATTTAAGGTGGGCGTTTGCACAGCAAACGCGGGGTCGCGATATTTTAATTGCAGTTCACTGCGTAGTTGCAGCAGTGAACTCATCACCTGATTCATGGCTTCGAGCGCATTATTACCCAGCGCCGGGTTGGATGAATGGCCGCTTCTGCCGCGCACACGAATGGCTTCCATCATTATGCCTTTATGGGCGCGAATCGGAACCAAACCAGTGGGTTCACCAATAACGGCGTAGCGCGGTGTGAATCCGGCAATGCCATGCTGCGCGAGCGCGCGAGCGCCACTCATGCTGCTCTCTTCATCGGCGGTAGCCAGCACAATCAGCGGATGTTTGAAGGGTTTATCCAGATAGGGTTTTACTGCTTCCATAATCACCGGGAAAAACCCCTTCATATCGGTGGCACCCAAGCCATACAGCTTGCCATCGCGCTCGCTGAGTTGGAAGGGATCGGATTGCCAGCGGTTGGCATCGTATGGAACCGTATCGCTGTGGCCAGCTAATACAAGGCCGCCATCGCCAGTGCCTAATGTGGCAATCAGGTTGGCTTTGCCGGATTGGGCGAGTGGCACCACCCGAGTATTAAAACCCAGGTCGCCAAACACATTGGCGAGGTAGTCGATAACCTTCTGGTTGGACATATCCCATTCGGGCAGGCCGCAACTAACCGAGGGTAGGGCCACCAGTTGCTGGAGATGGTTGATATAGCCTTTGGAATCAAAACTCATGGGCAACACCTTGCGTTAGATGAGGTGTTATCGAACATTGACTGCAAAAATGCAAGTGAAGGCTGTAGGCGGGCATTAAAAACCAGGCCGGAGCTGGTCTGGTTTTGCCCTGTAGGTTGTTGATTAGCCAAACAGACCTTTGAAAAAGTAGAAAAACAAAATCGACAACCCGGCGCCGGCGGGCAGGGTAATTAACCAGGAGGCAAAAATACCGCCGATGACCCCGATATTCAGTGCGCCTATACCGCGCGCCAGTCCAACCCCCAATACTGCACCTACCAGTGTGTGGGTGGTGGAAATCGGCAAGCCAAGACCTGAAGCAATTACTACCGTTGCGGCGGCAGACATTTCGGCAGCGAAGCCGCGGCTGGGGGTTAGCTCGGTAATTTTTTTACCGATGGTGATCATCACCTTGTAGCCATAGGTGGCCAGGCCCGCGACTATGCCCAGCGCACCCAACAGTAATACCCAAGAGGGCACCTGTGCTTTGGCTTCAATGGCGCCCACATCCAGCACGCTGATGACAGCAGCCATAGGGCCTACGGCGTTGGCGACATCGTTGGAGCCGTGTGCGAAGGCCATGGAGCAAGCGGTAAAAATCATCAATACCCCGAATACTTTTTCCACACTGGCAAAGCGATTTGTTTTATCGGCGGTGGGATCGGGTTTGATGCGGCTAAGCATATAGATGCCTATACCGGCAACCAGTATGCCAATCAGGGTGGCGATGAGCATGGCCTCGACAAAGCTGAACGCGATTTGATGGGCAGCCAACACGTATTTCAGCCCCTTGAGGATGGTTACCATGGAGAGGAAAAAACCCACCGCAAACATGTAGAAGGGGATGTAATGCTTGGCGTTAGTGAATGGGTCATCGGTGCTGAGGATCAAACGCTGCACCGAACGGAAAATCCAGAAGGACAGGATGCCAGCAATCACGGGAGTGATTACCCAACTGCCGACTATGCTCCAGACCTCACTCCATTGCACCGCATCGGCAGAAATGCCTACTGAAGCAAAACCTATAATGGCACCAACAATAGAGTGGGTGGTGGACACTGGCCAGCCGAGGATGCTCGCAATCATTAACCAAGTGCCGGCTGCCAGCAGCGAAGAGAGCATGCCATAGATAAACAAATCGGGGTGGCTTGTCATGACATCCAGTTCGACGATACCGCTGCGGATGGTTTCTGTCACTTCGCCACCCGCCAGATAGGCGCCAGCAAACTCGAATACCATTGCCACCAGAATCGCCTGTTTCATGGTGAGTGCGCGGGCGCCCACGGAGGTGCCCATGGCATTGGAAACATCGTTGGCACCTATGCCCCAGGCCATAAACAAACCGAAGACGCAGGCGAGGATCAACAGTGTTTGACTGTGTTCTGCTAAGAGGGTCATGGGAATTATCCTGGAAACTAGCGGGCCAGTAGCAGTTGCAAACGACCGCCGACATCATGGGCGCGGTTGGAAATATCGCCGACCCAGTCGATGGTGTTGTAGAGGAACATCACATCCACCGGTGGCAACTGTGCCTCCAACGCGAAGAGTGAGGTGCGCACACCTATCTCCAGTTTGTCTGCCTTTTCTTCCAGCTCATCCAGCTCTTTAATCATATTCTCTACCACTGCCAGTTCGCGGCCGCTAAAACCGGTTTCCAGGAGTTCATCGAGCTCGTTAATGGCGATCAGTGCCTGCTCGGCGGCGGCGACACTCGCGCGCACAAATTCGTTCATCTGCGGGCGCATGATGGCGGGGATGGTCATGCGGCGGCCCATGATGATGCCGACAATATCCTTGGCGCGGTTGGCGATGCGATCCTGCATGGTGAGCAGTTCCAGCAGGTCAGTGCGTGGTACTGGCAGAAACAGGCTTTTGGGCAGGTGCAGGCGCAGCTGCTTTTTGATTTCATCGGCTTCGTTTTCATACTTCACTACCAATTCCTGCAGTTCGCGTGCGCGCTCCCAGTCGTCACTGGTAATAGCTTCAAAGAAATGCACCAGTTCCGCTGCACCTTTTACCGCCAGCGCCATATGTTCCTGGATGGGTTTAATCGGTGAACGGCCAAACAAATTCGACAGGTTGGCAAATGGCATGAAAATCCCTCCGGATAAAAAGTGTGCGCAGTATAGAAAGATCGCCCGATCAGGTCACGCTGGTTTATTACATTTTTATGACAGTGACACATTCTGCTGTGGGTGTTGGCTGGCCCATAGATAATAGATAGCGGCAGCCAAAATGCGAGCAAGTGATGACTCAGGCAGACGCTCTGCGTTGCACCCGCTACAATCCTCTGCAGATATAACACTAACAGGGTTAAAGAATAATGGCGCAGGTGCTGGATAGGGTTCTGGATTTACGCGGATTGATTAATGATCTGGTGGCCGATGGTCGCATGAAGCAGATGGATGCCAATATGCTGCTGGGCGCGTCACGAACGCGCGAACAGGCGATTATGCACCCGCTCGCCTATATCGCCACCCAGAATTTGGATGATGTCCAGCGCCCCGGCAAAACCCTGGATGGCGAAACCCTCACCGAGTGGCTGGCCACCAAAGCGCGCTTACCTCTGTTCCATATAGACCCAATGAAAATCGACGTGGCCAAGTGCACCGAGGTCATTAGCTACGCCTTTGCCAAACGCCACGGCATCCTGTGTGTTCAGGTGAATCCTGATCATGTGCTGGTGGCCTGCACCCAACCGTTTATGGCGGGATGGGAACCGCAGGTGGAGCATGTGGCGCGTCGCAGTGTCAAGCGCGTGGTGGCAAATCCGGCGGATATCGAACGCTTTATGGTGGAGTTCTACACGCTCGCCCGCTCGGTGTCCGGTGCTAGCGGGGCAACGGGAGCCTCGGCAATTACCAACTTTGAGCAATTGGTTGAGCTGGGGAAAGCGAGTGATCCCGATGCTAACGACCAGCATATCGTCAAGATTGTGGACTGGCTGTTGCAATACGCCTACGACCAGCGCGCCAGTGACATCCACATAGAGCCGCGCCGCGAGGTGGGGCGTATACGTTTCCGCATCGACGGCGTGCTTCA